>CAYSGJ010000036.1:0-2722 GCA_964430705.1 uncultured Desulfobacterales bacterium
CCCTCGCTCCAGTTTTTCCGCAGCAAGGATCGTTGAGCCCGCAAAAAAACCCCCAGGATGCAGTTCAAGGTCTTGTTCGGAAACACTGGAGCGAGGGGCGTTTTTGCGGGCTCAACGATCCTTGCTGCGGAAAAACTGCCGGCTTCCATGACGTTCAATCTGTGCAAAGAATCCAATAGACTACTGTAATATTTGGGAACGGCCTTGAGATCCATGTCCAAGCCGGCCTGCGCAATGCTCCTATCTGACAACGCACCCAACGTTTTTTCATGATCGTCAATACTGCTATGAATCATTTCCAAGCGCGCCTCAAGCGCCGCAATATGCCTTTCCAGCTCGGCACGTTCCGGCGCCGACATGCGATAGACGCTGATCTCTTTTTCCAACTCGGCTTCTGCTGCGGCAATCTGATCCTTTAAAGATGCAACACGGGGGTGCGCCGCTGTCAACTCCGCCGCATTCCCGGCAAGCGCAACGCGCAAGGCGGTTAGTTGTTTTTTGAGATCCTCGATGTAGGGGTTTGCCCGCATGGCGTCGGGCGACAAAAACTCACGGCTTTGCCTGTCCAATTCGGTATTGACAAGGTTCAGTCGGGCCTTGGCTTGCGCAAGAGCAGTGATCGCATCTTCTTTTTGTTCAAGCAGAGATTTCATTTTCTCTGCCGCCAGCATTGCTTCCGCATCAATGTCCACGCTTTCATATCTATTTCTCAGATGCACGATCCGTCTGGAATCGGCCTTAAAGTCCTCCTTTGCCTTTGCTATCTGTTGGGCCAAAAACCCTTTTGCCTCTCCAAGCCGCTCATTTATCTCGCCTCGTTGTTTCTCGACAATAACCTCGGCCAGCGTATTCGCGATGACCATGGAACGCCGAGCGTCGGCAGACGTGGCGACAATCTCTATGATTTCCGTTCCCTCGCGTTGACGAATCCGGACGGCCGGTTCCGGAGACAACCGTTTTTTCATCGTAGAAAAGATGCCGTCCCGGCCAATTTTTTCAATGTTCATCAAATTCCCATTGGTATCCCGTAACTGGAGCTTCCACGCCATTTCGCCAATATACTTGCCCGAAACGGCCAGAATTTCCTCAACCGGCCTCTGGGAATTTGTCGGGACCACGCCGGCGGTCGCCCCTGATAAGAAATCCATGCCCGCCCAAACCCTATTTCCAACATGCGTGCCGGAAACAATCGCCTTGGAACAAGCACGATAGGTCGGCTCGACAAAGCAGTTTATCCCCACGGCCAACGACATGGCCGCCGCCATGGTTGCCAGGATAAGCCATTTTCTCCGGGATGCAACCGTCCACATATTTGCCAATCCAGACATACTCCTCGATTTTCCGATGTCCTGCGCAGATTCAAAAAACCGGAGGACACAGAGAAAAAAAGGCTTATCGTGCGTAAAAACTTGCCCTCAGGCCTTTACGGCAAAACAATTCTCGTATCCACGTAGTCTCCGTCAAGCACATCGACGGCGCCCTTCGTGAAAATAATGCCTCTCGCAACATCCAGGAAAGGCTTCAGCACATTGGAAATCCGCATGGCCACTCGTTCCACGTCGGCAAAAGTCGTGCTTGCCACATAGACGATATCCCCACGCTCCAGAGGAATATTGGCCTTCAAAGCCATATTCTTTGCATTGATCATGATCACCTCGGGTTCACTCAGGTTCCCTCTCATGACAAGAATGGACGCCTTTTCAGCATCTCTCGTGAACCCTCCGGCTTCAGCAACCGCCTCAAACAGGGTCATCCGTTCACGCATTGGAATTGCAGCCTGCTTATTGACCTCGCCAAGAACAAAAATCCTTTGCTCCCTGTTGTCCGGAATATATACGACATCGCCGGAAAAAAGCGGTATGTTTTCTTCCGTATTTCCCTTTTGTATCAATTCATAAAAATTAACCAACAGAATCTCGCCGTTTCTGACCACATAAGCCCCGCTCAGGTAAGCGTCGACATCGATGCCGCCGGCTGCGGAAATGGCCTCGACAAGCATGAAGTTGCTTGTCATGCGGTACACACCCGGTTTTTTGACCTGACCCAACACGTACACCTTGTGACTTCGAGGTTCAACAACCCTGACGACCACGTGTGGATTCTTGATATATTTGGCCAGACCATTTTCGATCCGGTCTCTCAACTCAAACTGGGTCAACCCGGCCGCCGCAATATCCCCGACGAGAAAGTAGGATATTTTTCCCTCCGGGCTGATCGTACACTGCATTTTCAGTTCTTCGTGGCGAAATACGGCTATCTCCACAGTGTCTTCAGGGCCAAGCACGTAGGGAGATCGCGGCTGCTCTTTCAATTTCTTGGCCATGGACAGGTTTTCCCGGGTGGTGCTTACCGAATTATCCGAAGATGCGTTGTTCGCCTGGGACATATCGTGCTTGACGATGCTCATGTCCGCCGACCCCACGCACCCGCCCAGCCACAACGCAAACACGCAAAAAAACATCCCCCGTGCAAACAACCCTATATGCCTATGCACACCCGGATTCTTTCTCATCTGGCTCGTTGCCAAAAAGACACAATATTTTCGAGAAGCCGGCCCAAAAACACCGTACCTTTTCTGGACCAACGGAATTCTGATCCTTTAGATTTCGCCTTGCCACGCTGCGATCAAATGCCCCTACAGCGTCGACTCGGTTTTCAGTTCGCCAAATCTTTTAACTGTTTCCCTATAGCAATTTTCATGTAGCAGTTTTCATGCCACCTT
>CAYSGJ010000037.1:0-10179 GCA_964430705.1 uncultured Desulfobacterales bacterium
CGCCAGGTCACGAGCATAAAACCGATAATGCTCCGTACTATGAGATATTTGCTTTTCAGTAAATGACAGGCCATTGTCATTGGAAATGGAGCATATCAACGATATGCTAATGACGTTACGTCTGTAATGTGCCCATGCTACAGCCACCGTGCCGCTTTGGGCTGTGATATACAAGCCACCGGATTCGATGGAACTCCAGTCATCGCATGTGTAGATAGATTTGACAGGATCGAATGTGCTGCCGTTGTCGACTGACCTAAGATACAATAAATTCTTAGGGTTTGCATAATTATCCATAAAAATAACATGAATATATGAACCATCGATGGCCACGTTGTTCCATGCCGGTCCAAAAGTGGAGTTGTCGTTGCTTTGCCAAATCGAATTGGGCGCCTCGAATGTTGCTCCGTTATCGTTCGACCGTGCATGAAAAACATGATACCCGGTACCCAGGGCAATACTCCTTCCTGTCCAGAACACGTGGACAAAGTCTCCGGAAGATACCACTTTGGCGTTGTCGTGCATCCATGCGGCCGCAGGATCTGTGGGATCGGCTGGACTGGAAATGTTCTTTGTCCAATAGGACGGAGGACTGTCCTGCGCGCAAACCAACCCGTGTGTCAAGCCTATCCAACAAAAAATTAAGGAACAGCAAAAAAGAGAGAACCTGATGAACCGTGGGCGACTTCCCTTCATAACGACCTCCCTGCGATAATCCGTTTCGATTATACTTTTCCAGAAGCAAAAAGTTCAATAATTCCAAATTAATCCTGGAATCCCGCTGAATTCCACATTGACCTCCCCCCATCTGCTCTCAGGTCGATGGAGCGCAGAGGATTTCTTTTGTCAGAACAGCTTTGACCATATCACGGAAACCGCGGAAAAAGAACAATATTAACGGCCTGGAGCCGCGGTACACGCTGTTTGTGGGAAAGCGGGGAGAGGAAGACGTTAGGGTGTTCTCATGGCTCTCGGATCTCGGCGAGTGCCTTGTGGTTATCCGAAGGATCATGGTCCTTGACAGCCGATGAGTCAAGACACAAGTATTCAAATGCAGAGGATCCGGCAGCATCTATTTTCCTTTTCCTGTTCAATACAATTTACAATCCGGCCGGGTCCTGCTAACATTCCTGCTCTCTGACAGCTCTTATCCCCTGGGATACCAAAACGGAAAAGAGGGCCGAATGGCGGACAATCCAAGTGAACACAGCCGAACTCAGGCCGGGCGGTCTCAAGGGCCTCCGGAACTCCGGATTCTGGCGGTTTCCGGAAGTCCGAGGAGAGGCGGAAACTCGGACAAGCTTGCGGCCCGGATCTTGTTCGCAGCCGAAGAGGCGGGCGTGCCTGCCTTTTTTGTGCGTCTGGCTGATTACCTGTTTCAGCCCTGTACCGGATGTGAGCGATGCCGGAAGGATTTCACCTGCACCGGGCATCAAGACGGCATGCATCTCATTTACCCCCATGTGGAGCGTTCTAAAGGACTCCTCCTGGTCTCCCCCGTGCACCACTACAACATAACCGCATGGATGAAGGCCTTCATAGACCGGCTTTACTGTTACTATGATTTCGGACCCACACGTCCCGGCGAATGGGCCAGCCGCCTCGCCGGGCAGGGCCGAAAGGCGGCCGTTGTGTCGGTTGGTGAGCAGCACGGTTCAGAGGGTTTAGGCCTGACCCTGGAGGCCATGCAACTCCCTTTGGAGGCGCTCGGGTATGATGTGGCCGAGCGGCTGTCCGTCACCGGCGTGTTCCGGCACGGGGGCGTCTCGGACATGAGCGACGCTATGGATCGGGCCGGGCTTTTGGGCCGCCGGCTGTGCAGGGCTCTAGCCGTCTAAACCATAAGATGCGTCAAGGGCAGACTTGTCCCTTACCTTTGCCATCCTCTAGTCAACGTTATCATTTAAGCCCAATCCCCTTAAGGCCGCGCGGATGTAGTCCGTTTGCCTTTCTCCGAGTCCTCCTTACATTCGAAGTCACGGTCAAACTGATCCAATCCTTTTGCACTGAATGTTTGTTTGGTTCCCGGTTTCATCTGCGCATATTCAGGGGTGACAAGGATACGAGTCAGTTCCGGAGGCTTGATGTGTTTCTCCGCCCATGCCCGCAAGCTCCTCGGAGAGTTTTATCAGAAAGTTATACATCTCCCCGGCTTTTTTGGTTTTGCGCTCGGTGCTGACGTAGTTACAGCCAATCCGTGGGGTCCCCAAACGCCGCCACCACGGTGAACTGCAGGTGAACCGGGGCCCAGGAACGCTGTCCGGTGTTTCCACCATCGTCTGTCCCGGAAACGGCGCAATCCGGCGAAACGGCACGGCCAGAATGGCCAGCCGGGAAATGCCGAACCAGAACAGGGCATCCAGGAAAAGCCACTGCTACACGGGGGCGCGGTGGAAAAACCTAATGGGGATCCTCAGCCACCCTATCACACACATCTCTTTCCATATGGAAGCGTTAGGGGACTTTAGCCGCCTCGCTGAGGAGCGTTCAGTTCCGTTATCATGGGGCCGTGGGCGCAACATCGTCTGCGTGGGTGTAAACCTCGATGCCCAGCTTCCGGGCTGCCTGTTTTGCAAGGTCATCCACCATGGGGGAGATGACCAGCTTGCGGGAGGCCTTCCGGTTGTGGCGCTTCTCGTAGAAAAGCGTCTTTTTCTCAAAAGTGTAAATCTCCGACTTGCTGATGGAAGACTTGAGCTCGCACAGAATCAACATGCCGTCCTGAATAATGACATCCAGTTCCACCTGATCGGGGTGGCCAAACACCTCCCCGCTTTCGTCGTATTCGTTGATGTTCAGCACTTCCACGCCAAATGACTTTTCCAAAATGGCCTTCAGGCCATTTCGAAACGATTGCTCGGAATAGAGCCCCCAGCGGGAACCAAGGGCGCCGATACTGCTGTCATGCTTTCTTGCCTGTGCTTCTATGGCGGCCAGCATGGCACAAATTTCCTTATGGTTGGCCTCCCATTTGCGGTCTTGTTCCTTCCATTTAGCGATCTGTTCCTCGATGTGCTTCTGATTGGCCTCCCATTTGCGATTCTGTTCCTCCCACTTCCGCGTGTTCTCCTCACGGTCGCACCGCAATTCATTCAGTATACGGTCGAAACGGCTCTCCGTCTCCTTTTTGTCCGCGTACGTTTCCCTCGTGAGCTGCAGAAACCACTCCCGCATTTCACTGTTACGCTGGATTATCCCAGGCAGTTCCTTCCGTATCAAGTCGATGATTTGCCGATTTTCCATCATTCTTCCTTCTGGGCTTCAATGCACCCTCCCGGCCTGTTCTCAGGGCCGGTTTCGTATCCTTCATCTGTAAGTTTAGCGCTAATCCTTATGCAGGTCAATGAGATATCAGCCGGTCCAGCATTTCTCATTTTGAGGACGTGAGGGACGACCGTTAATATTCAAATAAGTTAATGAGGGCCCCAGGTGGCAATCCATTGCTTTTGCCATCTTTTCTCCTCTCTGAACTGCGCAGCTCACAGACGCGGGGGTCAAATCAAACTTGCGCGCCAAATCCACCATACGCATCCCCAACTCAGCCGCGGACCAGTAACAAACCAAATCCCTCGCCATTACCCGATCCCGTTGTCTGCCTTTTCCACATAGGCGCGGTACGCTTTTCGAGCGACGCCTGCCCGCTTCCCAAAATAGCCCAGAACTGATCCAATATCTTGCCATTCCCTCATCCGCTTTCCCATTAAAGCACTGTGGCCGCAATACGGATACCTATCCGGTTCTTCCAAATTGGCCAACACTCCAGAACGAACGGGGTTCAAATGGATATATCGAACCAATTCCAGGAAATAGAGATCCTCCTGGCATATGATCAATTTATATCTGTTCTGGAAAAGCTGCCCATCCCGCTTGTGTCTCCGTTTATATGATGCCGCATATCCTGTAAGCAGCCTTCTCATGAGAGAGGTGATGCCAGCCGGTCCGCTTCTGAATAAAAAATGGGCGTGGTTGGATAGAAACGACCAGGCACAGCAATGGGTTTTCGTTTCAGGAAGAAGCGTAGACAGCCTTTCAAGGAAGTTTTCACGATCCTTATCATCGTTGAATATCTTCCGACGTTCTATTCCTCTGATCATGACATGATTCAAGAGGCCGGGTGTATCGAATCGGGCTATTCTGGGCATGCGATGTCACACAGCTCGAAATACACCTGCTGTCAAGTTGTTTTAATCTTTACGGTCGTCCCCTCAATCTCGTACGTCCCCTCAATCTCGTACAATCAATTTCAGATCCTCAATTGAAAAGGCCGCCCATTGTCCAGCGTATTTGGCGTGGAAATGCGGAGGCATATATTCCTTATGATAAGTGTTAGCTATTTACATGCTTTTCGGAAAATATTTTACTTTGTTCAAGTTTTTGAAATCTGAATCTTGAGTCCATATAGTAACTTCATATTCTTTTGCAGTTGCAATGATAATGCTATCAGCCATTGGGATACCATTCTCTAAACTTATTTTTGAGGCTGAAATAGCCAATGAACTCGTCAGGTCCACGACAGTTCCATTCCGCATCGCAACGGCTGCCTGTAAGGCTTCATTCTCTCCAGATTCTCGAAGGACCACCTTAAAAACCTCATAAATTGTGACCGTCGGGACAACAAGTGACGCCGTGTCTTTTAAGGGGGGAAGAAAGTGTCCAGCGTTTGGCTCATCAGCAAAATAAGCAAGCCAACCTGAAGAGTCGACAATATTCATACTCGGTCTTCCTCTCGTTCGAATTCCGTGTTTATCCCCTTGATGAACCCACGCAGTTCTCTAATGTCTTTTTCTGGAATAAGTTCGATTCGACCATTGTATTCTACTACCCGCATTTTTTGGCCTGGACGAATATGCAGTGCCTGCCTGACTGCCTTTGGTATAACAACTTGATACTTTGGTGATACGGTTACAGTTTGCATATCATAGCCTCCATCGATATTATTGCGTATTACACTATTATTATCGATAAGGTTTGTCAAATACTTTTGAGTTATCGGGTAACGGGGTCTTCGGCGGCCGCATTTTTTTGCGGTCCGCTGCAAGGGTTCGGGGAGCAAAATCATCTTTCAGTGTTTTACGAAAAATACACCTTTAAGAAGTCGTCTTTTGAAGTTTTAGATATTGAAGCCCAAAATAAGTGCTCATTGTCAGTGGAAAAAGAGATCGAGGTCACAGATAGGGATTTTATAATTGAGCTTCCGGGGCAAGAGGAATCCAGGCGTGCCATGGACATCCTGATGCCGTCTTTCTTAACCGCTAAATATTATTGCCGATTTATCATTGACACATAATCATGCTTTCAGCTACCGTGATCATTTGAAAGCAACTTTAAATCAAGTCCCATACGATATCATCCTGACCATACCCCGGCCCCTCTGATCGGCCCGGGCCGGTAAACCCGCAATAACTCTAGGAACTTATTTGTGTACAAGAGAATCCTGCAACCCGTTGATCTTAGCGAATCGTTAACGGATATCAAAATACGGGTTTCATTTCTTGAACAAACCGGCCGGGAAGAGACTATTCTGGTCCACGTGCTCAACAGCGGTCTGGACACCGAAGACCGGGCCCGGGCCCGTCTTGCCCACATGGCTGACGCCCTGGAGGAGGTAGGCGTCCGGGTCAGTATCGTGCTGGGCTTTGGTCATGTGGCCTCGGAGACCGCCCGTATCGCCCTGGATAAGGATGCAGACCTCATTTATCTCCGGGGCAGCCGCAAAAACCTTCTGGTAAGGTCCCTGCTTGGCAGCACCACCGAGGATGTGGTGCGCTTGACTGAGAGGCCGGTTTTGATACATAAGGATCTGCCTTTGCTGGAAAAGACCGAAACCGTGCATCGGGCGGTTTTTGCCACCGACTTCCATGAAGCGGCCGAGCGGGCCTTGCCCTGTGTGACCGGCCTGGGGTCTTTTGTGACGGAGTTGATCCTCCTGCACGTGGGTAAGCAGGCCGCCGATCCCGAGACCGAACAACTGCGCCGCAACGCCGTGCAAATTCGGCTCAATGAGCTCAAAGAAAAATGCCGGGACGATTTCCAGCGGATCAGCCTGGTGTCCAAAGTGGGGCGGTCGGCCGGGCATATAGTGGAGACAGTGGCGGAAACCCGGGCCGAACTTGTGGTTCTGGGCCAGTACAACGAGCCGTTTCCGGCGCAAATTCTAGGTTCCACCTCCACCAAGGTGATCTCACGGGTGCAAAGCTCGGTACTGTTGGTCCCGTAAAATTCCATCCGGCCGTTAGGAGTAATCGCCGTGTTCAGGAATCCGGTTTTTATCATTTCCATAGTGATCGTGACCCTCTTCGTCGCCGCCGGGGTGATCGATCCCGAGCGCCTGTACCGGTTCTCCGGCATCCTGCACGGGGCCATCATCGCCCATTTCGGCTGGGCCTACATGCTTGCCGGCTTCTTTTTCCTGACCTTTTGCGTGGTCCTGGCATTGAGCGGCTACGGCAATATTAAGCTAGGAAAAGACCATGAAAAGGCACAATATTCATATTTTGGCTGGTTCAGCATGCTTTTTGCCGCCGGCATGGGCATCGGTTTGATTTTCTGGGGTGTGGCCGAACCCATGAGCCACCTGATTGGACCGCCGGATCACATCGATCCGGAAACCGGCCAGGCGGCCACTTTCGCCATGCGCTACAGTTTCTTTCATTGGGGGCTGCATCCCTGGGCCATTTATGTGGTCATGGCTCTCTCTATTGCCTATTTTTCTTTCCGTCGCAATATGCCGGTACTGATCAGTTCCTGCTTTTATCCCATTCTGGGAGAGCGAATATATGGGGCCTGGGGATATCTCATCGATATCCTGGCGGTCTTTGCCACTATTTTTGGAATCGCCACTTCACTGGGGCTGGGCGCAATGCAGATCAACAGCGGCCTGGAGCATATGTACGGTCTGCCCGCCGGCACGCCCATGACCCTGATTATTATCCTGGTCACTACGGTGCTTTTTATGAGTTCCGCCACGGTCGGCCTTGATAAAGGCATTCAGACCCTGAGCAAATCCAATATCTTCTTAGCTTTTGTACTGTTGTTATTTATGCTTATTTTTGGCCCCACTTCCTATATCTTCAACGTCTTCACCGACACCCTGGGGGGCTATGCCGGTAATGTCCTGGAGATGAGCCTGTCTGTGAATCCTTTCCTGGGGCATGACTGGTACATGAACTGGACCCTCTTTTACTGGGCATGGTGGATTGCCTGGTCGCCTTTTGTCGGTATTTTTGTGGCGCGCATTTCCCGGGGCCGGACAATTCGGGAATTCATCGGCGGCGCCCTGCTGGTGCCCACCCTGCTGACCTTTGCCTGGTTCAGCGTTTTCGGAGGCGCATCGCTGTTTCTGGAGTTGGAGAAAGGGGCCCAAATCGGCCAAGCCGTCCAGGCCGACGTGGCCACAGCTCTTTTCGTGATGTTCGACCATTTCCCGGGCGCCCTGATCCTAACCAACGTGGCTATCCTCCTGTTGGTGGTCTTTTTTGTCACTTCGGCGGACTCCGCCACCTTTGTCCTGGGGATGATGACCAGCCGTGGCTCGCCCGACCCCGCACCGGCCAAAAAGATGATCTGGGGGGTTACGCTGTCCTCGGTGGCCGCCATTCTGCTGGTGGCAGGCGGCCTGGACGCCTTGCAGCAAATGGCCATTACCGCCGCTCTGCCCTTTACTTTCGTTCTGCTGCTGATGTGCTACACCCTCTGGCGGGCGTTGGCCGCCGAACCCGGTGAACGCCGCATGAAAGAGTTCCTGGAGGAATACGCCCGCCGGGAGCGGGAAGAGGCGTGACAAAACAGCGGCTTCACTGAAGCAGAACATAGTGCCGGGTCAGGAAAACATTTACAAGGCACGGCGTAAAGGATAGTGTCTTGGCTTTTCCGAACAAAGAAGGCAAATTCATCCTGCGGACGGAACAGCTTTTATGATAGAGCCTTTTTGGGATGCAAAACATCGTGTGCTTCGACGCACCGTGCGTACTTTTTGTGAACAGGAGCTTCGGCCCATAGCCGCTGAAATCGATCGAGAGGCCCGTTTCCCCTGGGAAGCGGCGGAGAAGATGGGGCGGCTGGGCTATTTCGGTATTCAAGCGCCCGGCGCGCTGGGCGGCGCCGGGCTTGATACCGTAAGCTATACCATCATTATTGAAGAGGTGTCCCGGGTCAGCGCGGCCATGGGACTATGCCTTAGCGTTCACAACAGCGTTGCCCTTTACCCCATCCTGGCATTCGGTTCCATTGAGCAGCAAGAACGATGGGTGAAGCCCCTGGCAAAGGGCGAAAAAATAGGGGCCTTTTGTCTGACCGAACCCAATGCCGGATCCGACCCCGGCAGTATTTCCGCCACGGCAATGCCCGACGGGGACCACTTCTTGGTGAATGCCAACAAGGTCTTTGTGACAAACGGGGGTATTGCCGACATATGCCTGATTTTTGCAAGAACCGACCCCCATGCCGGCGGCAAAGGCATCAGCATAATCGTGGCCGAACGGGGTGTCCCGGAGTTTGTGGTGGGAGATCTGGAAGACCTGTGCGGGATGCGTGCAAATCCTGTGGCCTCTGTTCGGTTGTATGATTACCGGGTACCCCGGAGCCACTTGTTGGGAAAGCCGGGCCAGGGTTTGGCCATCGGTTTGACAGCGCTCGACACCGGTCGTATTGGAATCGCAGCCCAGGCAGTGGGGATCGCCCAGGCCGCTCTGGAAGAAGGAGTTCGTTACGCGGGTCAGCGCCGGCAATTCGGAGTGCCGCTATCCAAACACCAGGCCATACAGATGATGATTGCGGATATGGCCACCCAGGTGGATGCAGCCCGAATGATGGTTTATCGGGCCGCCTCTCTTAGAGATGCCGGAGAACCCATCAGCCTTGCAGCGGCCCAGGCCAAGCTTTTTGCATCGGAAGCCGCCTGTCAAGTGACCGATCTGGCGGTCCAGATTCATGGCGGATACGGTTATTCCAAGGCTTACGCAGTGGAACGATATTACCGGGACGCTCGTGTAACGCGCATCTATGAAGGCACGTCGGAGGTCCACCGAATGGTTGTGGCAAGGGGGGTTATGGGATAAACATGTCGATACATAGCATTATATGCATCAAATCGGTAGTAAGCGCTGCGCCCGACGGTGTCAGCCGGCGGACACCGGATAACAGCGAGCTGAATCCCTTTGACCGCCCTGCTCTGGAGGCCGCCCTGCAGGTGAAAGAGGAATATGGGGGCTCGCTGACCGTTCTTTCCATGGGGCCGGATGTGAGTGCGGAAGCCCTGGCCGAGGCTCAGGCAATGGGGGCCGACCGTGCCGTCCTGGTCACTGACCGGGCCTTGGCGGGATCCGACACCGTGGTTACAGCAAGAGTCCTGGCCGCCGCCATCGGCCGTATCGGCCCTTATGATTTTCTCTTCTTCGGCACCCGAAGTGCAGACAGCGATACCGGCCAGGTCGGGCCACAGACCGCGGCTTTGCTTTCCGTTCCCTTTGTGGGGGGCGTCAAACAGATGCAGCGTCGGGGTAATGCCTGGGACCTCCAACGGCTCATGGATGACTGGGAAGAGCTGTGGCGGGTATCCACTCCGGCGGCATTGACCATCCATCCCAAGGCATATCCTCCACGCCCCATTGCCCTGCAAGGCATTGCCCAGGCCTATGATCCCCTCCATATGGAGACATGGCGGTTGACGGACCTGGGTTTGACGGAGGTTCATGTGGGGCAGGCGGGCTCCCCCACCCTTGTGACCGGCATGCAAAAGGTAAAGCGTGACCGGAAATGCCGGATGATTGAAGGAGAGCCCCAAAACCAGGTCGATGCGCTGGTTGAGCATCTCGTACGCCTGGGAGTAATGGAATCATGATTATGGCTGAAATATGGGTATACGGTGATCTTCGTTCCCGGCGCCGTTGGACGGACAGCCTGAAGGTCCTGGCCAAAGGCCTGGAGTTGGCTCGCGAGGCCGGCGTTGGTGTCGCGATGGTGCTTCTGGGTTCAGGCTTTGAAAGCCCCATGGGTGAGGATGACATGCACAATCCGGATCCCGCCGCTTCCGTGGACCCGGCAAAGGCTGCCCGGCAGGCGGCCGCCCTCGGAGTTCGCTCGGTCTATTGCCTCGAACATTCCGGCTTGTCCGTCCCGAGAACGGATGTGTATGCTGATGTAATGGCCCCGTTTTTTCATGGAAGTAGGCCCTTGCTGGTT
>CAYSGJ010000038.1:0-5771 GCA_964430705.1 uncultured Desulfobacterales bacterium
GGTTGACATCATTCACTTCACTTGCGTGTAGGCAGAGCTATTTTTCTTTTTGTTATTGCGGCTGACGCCTTGAAAAGACCCTGGCCCTTCGGGGCTGCCTTTACATGTTGCAAAAAGTTACCCTTATGGATTCAACTTTTTGGTGTTTATGACGATGGGTAACTGTGATATCAAAAAACGGTAATTTGTACGCTTATTGAAGATTTTCTTTCGAATTGTGAGCACAAATCGCCGCATGACAGGAACCGGGATATAATCCGGTTCCGGTTGTCCCGTCACATAGGCCTGGAATACCACCAGAACGCCCATAGACTGCCATGCACCACAGACGAGTTCTTTTTCTCCAACTTGAAGTCTTCACGGACTGTGCACCCCATATGGGCATGTGCCTTTTCATAAACGACCTGCGTCGTCAAGGAATCGATTGCACCGCATACCTGGTTAATTGGGAACATTTTGAAGGTATATTCGAAATAATCCAACAGGGAGACTTCGGTCTCATATGCTTGGATTCAACCTTTACGATCGACATGGTCCGCGCCTTGACCACAGCGTGCCCAACAATTCCCCTGCTGCTTGGAGGCGTCAATGCCCTGGCATTGTACCTTCATACAAACGCCTCCTTTGCCGTCTTTGGCCCGGGGAGACGGGCTGCCCGAGAGTTCATGGCCGCCTTCTTTGGAAACCGGGATTTTTCAAAAGTGACCAATCTGTTCTACAAAAACGGTCCGCATCTCCTTTACTCCGGCCGAACCCAGCTTTGGGACCTTCCGACAGAGCTCTTTCCGTACGAGCCCTGCCTGGATTGGAATTACCTGGGCCCCACACGAAAGGCCATTGCCAACACGGAATCCGTCAGTATCGTAGCCGCAACAGGCTGCCCCTATGCCAAGTCCACCGCATTTACCGACCGATATGATATCGGTAAAACTGTTCGGGAACTGGGATATGAACCAACAGACACAGCCATTCGTCGTTTGGACGAAATCTATAATAGAAAAGCCCACGGATGTTCCTTTTGTGTGTTTCAGTTACAGGAACACCGGGCATATACTCCCGCCAAGACAACGGAAATGCTCTTAATGCAGGCTGGACATCTCTTTAGAACCTATAAGACCCGAGCGTTTCCTATTCAAACGGAAAACCCATTTCCATTCCTTAACGAATTTCTGCAACAGTTGTTGAAAACGGGTGTTCCGTTGGAATTCGTGAGTATCCGAACCAGGCCGGACATGCTTTTAAGGCATCGCCTAAAGCTGGTCGAAGCCCTGGAAACTGCCGTCAAGCATGGGTTTCATTTCTCCATTGAAGAAATAGGCTTTGAAAGCTTTTTGGAAGAAGAACTCATACTTTTCAACAAGGGCATCAGCGTGGAAACCAATTTTCAAGCCCTGAAGATGCTTCGAGAGTTAAAAGAATATTTCAAAGAAAACGTGTCCGTTCACGTTGGGCACGGCATGATCCTTTTTCATCCATGGACCACACTGGAAAGCCTTGCCAAAAACCTCCAGGTCATGCATCAATATCCGGAAATCTTCTCGCGTTTCTATGCCGTCGACCTTACTTTGTACTCAGAGTTTCTTCCCATTTTTTCAAAGCTTGCCTCTGAAAACCTTCTGGTCAAGTCAAACTTCAGCTACGGTTGGCATTACAGGCCCAAAGACCCTTTGGCAACTGCGGCACTGGAGCTCTACGGGATTCTTTTCGGCCATTTCGGCCCCGACATTGACATCTCAGCGTTTATCAATGCTATACGACTGCTGGAAGAACAATCCCTGGACGAGGTCCTTGCCGGCCAGTTTCACCTTTTTCCCAGCCGGCAATAGCCGAAATGCCCAAGCATGTTGAATGAAAAACCCGGCAGAATCGGATTCCGCCAACTACGTCTTCTGGTCGTCGGTTTGAAGGCCGGCCTCTTGAAAGACTTCTCCGGCAGACCGTTTTTGTAGGATCCGGATTGGAATCACAGGCACCCGGATCAAGCCCAAAGGCTTGTCCCCGATCCCGGCAATGCTTTGCGGGTTTTTGTAAAACCAGTCCCTGACCGCGCCTCTGTGCTCACAATATGCCGAAAGGCGGCACCATTTGACTTCTTGCGCAGGCACTGACAGTGTCCAAAGATTTTCATTCCCAAGGTCGCGGATATGCATCCAATCGTTTTCAAAGTCTCTCAGATCCATCAAGGCCCACACCCACTGATCCCATCCAAGGTACCGGGCCATCTCAACAAAGGCCCGTTGGGGCTTGCCGACACCGGCAATCAAAGGCAGTTCGACTCCAACGTATTGGCGCGGATCTACAATGGTGTACAAAACAATGTTCTTGGCTCCCATGGCGCATACCTTTTTGCTTTATGGGGGAGATACAAAAAAAACCCCCAGCGGCGATGCCGACGACAACAAAAGGCCGGTCCCACGGCCGGCCCCCGTATATTGCCTCAACCACTTAAAAAGTATCGAAATTTCTACAAATTAATAATAGATGGATATAGAACAACTTTTTGAGGCTTAAACGCCTACCTTGGATATGCAATGATCGGGGCAAAGCCCCTGACTTGTTTTACTGGTGGGCCGTATAGGAATCGAACCTATAACCTCCTGATTAAGAGTCAGCTGCTCTGCCTAGTTGAGCTAACGGCCCAATTGATAAATAGTATTTTTACCACCCTGTCATAACCCTGTCAACCTACTATCATCCATACTAGGCAATTCTTTGGGGGTGGCGTTTCCGCCCGTGTAAAAGCGGCGCCGGAGCCGGTTAATCTTCGGCAAACTCGGCAGCCGGTAGATCTGGGATCGGCAAGCCCCTTGACACGGAGACGATTTTTTTGTCTATTTATAAAATAAAAGGAGATCGTTATGCAAAGCCAAAAAATCACCCGGGTCGGCATCGCGCTTTTGTTCTCCAGCATGGCATGGATTGCTTCTTGCGCGGTAAACCCTGTATCCGGTCAACACGAGCTCATGTTGCTGAGCGAGTCTGACGAAATCCGTTTGGGCCGCCAGACAGACAGGGAGATAGAAAAAACCTACGGCGTTTATAATGAGCCTGATCTGGACGCATATATCCAGGCCATGGGGCAAGACATTGCCGCACACTCCCATCGCTCCAATTTACATTTCACGTTCAAAGTGCTGGACAGCCCCGTAGTCAATGCCTTTGCGGTGCCCGGCGGTTATGTCTATTTGACACGGGGCATCTTGAGCTACTTTAACAGTGAGGCAGAGCTGGCCGGCGTCATCGGACACGAAATCGGCCACATCGCAGCCCGCCATTCCGCGCAACAGCTCAGCAAGGCCCAGCTCGCCCAATTGGGCCTGGGCATAGGGTCGGCCCTTTCTCAGACATTTCGCCAAGTGGCCGGCGTGGCCCAGTTCGGTGTGGGGGTATTGTTTTTAAAGTACAGCCGGGACAACGAGCGCCAGGCCGATGAACTGGGGGTGGAATATGCCTCAAAAGCCGGATTTGACGCCGCCCAGATGGCAAGTTTTTTTAAAACGTTAGAACGGTTGCGTCCCACTGCCGACCGAAGCGGTTTGCCCAGTTGGCTTTCCACCCACCCCGATCCGCCCGATCGCATCAGCGCGGTTCAAAACAAGTCAAACCAGTGGGCCACGCAACTGGGACGCCGTGATCTTCAAGTGAACGCCGAACGATATCTCCGCCAAATCGACGGATTGGTATTCGGCGAGGATCCGCGACAAGGCTATGTGGCACAAGACGTGTTCTATCATCCCCGGTTGCGGTTTCAGTTGCCCCTGCCCAAAGATTGGAAGGTGAAAAACACCCCGACGGAAGTGAAAGTCATCAGCCCCAAGGAAAATGCGGCTATTTTGCTTTCCCTGGTATCAGGATCGTCCCTTCAAGCCGTAGCCCAACAATTTGCGGCATCTCCGAATGCCCGGGTGCTCGGCCGGGACGACAAACCGGTCAACGGGCTGCCGGCCCGCCAGGTTGTCACCGACATCACCACCGGGCAAGGCGCCGTCCGCGTACTGTCTTATTTCATCCAGAAAGACATCCTTGTCTATGTGCTCCACGCCGTTTCGGCACAACCCGCTTTCGGAGGCTTTGCGTCCACATTCGAGCGCTGCATGAATGGATTCGCCGACCTCACGGATCCTGAAAGAATCGGTGTTGAGCCGGAGCGTATCTGCATTCGTGCTGCAAAAACACCGGGCACATTGGAAGAAAACTTGCGGGTCCTGGGTGTTGCGGAAAACAGACTTGAAGAAACGGCCTTGCTCAACGGAAGGCGTCTGCATGAAACCATTGCGAAAAACACACTGCTTAAGGTGGTGGAATAAACCCGACCCCCTCAACGCTTACGACCATGGACGACTCGTCCACCTGAAATGTGACCGGTAAAAATTGTTCTATGACCCATATATTCGTCATTAAATGCCTGGTAATGGACTGGACCGTGAAACTGGAACGCCCCGCGGCCAGCGCCATGTAGACGGCCAACTGGTCGGCCAGGTAGCGATCCACCGTGGCCCCTGAGCCAACAAAACTCAGAAATCCGGCAGCGGCCTCCTCACCCACGGTCTCCGCCGGTTTGCCCCTGGCCCCCAAAGACGAGAAACCGACACAGCCGTTTTCAAAACAGGCCTGCACAAAGACCACGGTGCCTGTGCCGGGTGAGGGTGCTTCAACGACCTTTGTCTCAGAAGGACTGTATCCTTGTCGGGCAAGGTGCTTGACGACCTCATTCTTTTGCCTTTTGCCGATACCGACAGGCAGGTTGGAAACAGCAGAAAGCACCACGAGGTCCTTGAGCGTCCCCAGCGCCATGCGCTCGACCCCTATAAATTCCGAAGCCGGCGATATCCTTGCGATCAGCCGCCCTCCGCCCCTGGGATACCAGCCCCAATCCGTAATTTTGACAGAAGCAATCCCGTTCATTGCTTTCAGGGCAGGCAGGAAAACCCCATCCAGGTAGTGGAAGCAGGGGCTCCAAGGAACATGGGTTCCCCCCGTGATCGTCACTTGAGATGGGCCGTTGCCAAAAAAAAGACCGGGCAACATCGCTTGCAGCACAAGACCGGCCGACCCGGCCGTACCCACATCCAGTTTGAAAGTACCGTTTTGAATGGTTCGGGGTTCAAAAAAGAGTCGGGTTGAGCCCAAGTGAACCCCTTCAGTCCGACCCTTGGTGGTCAGAGCCACGGCCTTGACTCCGGCTATATGTTGGGGCCTAAGCCCGGCTTTTTTTCGACCGGCCCGGATATGTTGAATTTCTACGGGTTGGCGTAAAATGGCGGAAAGGGCCAGGCTCGTGCGCAAGACCTGCCCCCCGCCCTCACCATAACTGCCATCAATGACCAGCGGCTTCATGTTGTGGTAAATGCGCTAAAGGGCCTCAAATTCAAGTTGCATACAGTTGTGGTAAGTCTTCCACCGATCCACATCTTTCAATAACAAATATTGAATAACGAATAGCCAATGCCGAACACCGAAGTAAGGAGTCTATCCATTTCGAAAACAATCGAGCCCAACGATTCTTTCCTTCCAAATTCGTTATTCTACATTCGTAATTCGTTAAACGGTTATCCAAAAAGCTCAAGTTCCAAAGGCCTATGGGTATGGGGCCGAAAACCGGGCAACTGTCTGAGCCGCTTAGGCCGAGTTGGGGGTGCCGCTGCTCAGCCTTTCCGGAGGGGTTACAAACCATCATAACCCCTTTCCCATGATGCGCAGTTACCCGTCGACGGCAGTCCTTACGCGGCCTTTGCGGCGAGTTTTGGCCGCCTGGAGGACCGATGCCCATA
>CAYSGJ010000039.1:0-3691 GCA_964430705.1 uncultured Desulfobacterales bacterium
TCGGGATGGGGATATCATAAACATCCGGTTTCATGTGTAAACACAAGACGCTTGTTGGAATTTCCGGTTCATCCGGTTAAGGCATACTTGAGGGATAGCCGTGTGTGTCAACAGCCGGCTATTTTGATATCAACAGGCAAAACACCCCACTTCGTGGAGGATTGAAAGACTACGCTTTAACCGGATGAAACGATTTTTTTGTTTTGTTGACTTCGTCACCTCTTTTGCTAACGTCTTTACATGATGGACACAATCCAAACTCGAAAGGAGTAATGCATGAAGAAAGTTGAAAATGGCCATTTCGTCAAGGTCGATTACACAGGCACGTTGGAAAACGGTGAAACCTTTGATTCGAGCCGCGGCGCCCAGCCGATTGAAGTCCAAATTGGAGCAGGCGGCGTTATCCAGGGATTTGAAGACGCCCTGATGGGCATGGAGGAAAAAGAGACGAAAACCTTTACCCTGGCCCCGGAAGAGGCCTACGGTGAGCGACGCGACGACCTGCAGCAGACCTTTATGCGGTCTGAACTGCCTGACGGATTCGATCCCCAGGTCGGTCAGGTGTTGGCCCTGCGCAATCCCCAGGGCGGTCAGATCCCGGCAACGGTAAAGCTTTCAGACGCCGAGAAGATCACCGTGGATCTAAACCATCCTCTGGCCGGCGAAACACTGACGTTTGATGTCGAAGTGGTTCAAATCAATGACGAACCCAGTCAACCGTCGTGTTCGCCAACGGCCTGCAACAGCTGCGGTTCAACCTGTTCGTAATCTTGAGCAAAACAACCGGCCGGAAGCAGAATTCGGCCTTTTTTGCTTGAAATCCTTTATGATCGATCAGCGCCCACCCATCGTCTCCCTGGGATTTTCCTCTCCGTTTCACGGAGACGATTGGGGAGGGACAAAATATCCACGTTACCGGGTCAACTGCCGATACTTTATCCGCCGCGGCCGGGCGGCCTCGGCCCCAAGCCGCTTCCTTCGGTCGGCCTCGTATTCGGACCAATTGCCATGGAAAAAAACCACCCGGCTGTCTCCTTCAAACGCCAGCACGTGGGTGGCGATTCGGTCAAGAAACCAGCGATCGTGACTGATTACCACGGCACAACCCGCAAAGTTTTCCAGCGCCTCTTCCAGCGCCCGCAAGGTATTGACGTCCAGGTCATTGGTCGGCTCATCCAAAAGGATCACATTGGCCCCTTCCTTGAGCAACTTGGCCAGATGAACCCTGTTGCGCTGGCCGCCGGAAAGCGCCCCCACCTTTCGTTGCTGATCAGAACCGGAAAAGTTAAACCTGGCGACATAGGCCCGCGAGTTGACCAGACGCTGCCCAAGCTCGATCTGTTCGTTCCCACAGGTAATTTCTTCCCAGATGCTCTTTTCGGGATCCAGTTCACGGCTCTGGTCCACGTGAGCCAACTTAACCGTGTCGCCGACTCGAATGGCGCCCGCGTCGGGTTCCTCTTCACCGACAATCATTTTAAATAGAGTCGACTTGCCGGCCCCGTTGGGACCGATCACACCGACAATACCGCCGGGCGGAAGACTGAAGCTCATATCTTCCATTAGAAGGCTCTCACCAAAAGCCTTGCTGACCTTTTCCGCCGAAATAACCACATCACCGAGACGGGGGCCCGGCGGAATATAGAGTTCAAGGTCTTTTTCGCTTTTCTGCGCTTCCTGAGAAAGAAGCTTCTCATAAGCGCTGATCCGGGCTTGACTTTTGGCATGGCGTCCCTTGGGCGACATGTGAATCCATTCCAACTCTCGCTCCAGGGTTTTTTGCCGGGCGCTTTCAGCCTTGTCCTCACGACGGAGACGTTCCTGTTTTTGCTCCAGCCAACTGGAGTAGTTACCCTTCCAGGGAATGCCCTGCCCACGATCCAGTTCGAGAATCCACCCGGCCACGTTATCGAGAAAATAGCGATCGTGGGTAACGGCAATAATAGTCCCGGGATATTTTTGCAGGTGATGCTCAAGCCATGCCACGCTTTCGGCATCCAGGTGGTTCGTCGGTTCGTCCAACAGCAATATATCGGGACTTTTGAGCAACAACCGACACAGGGCCACCCGTCGCCTCTCGCCTCCGGAAATCACCCCCACCGGCGAATCCCCGGGCGGGCAGCGCAACGCATCCATGGCCATTTCCAGCCGCGAGTCAAGATCCCAGGCATCCAGGGCATCAATTTTTTCTTGCACCTGCCCCTGACGTTCGATGAGCGCATTCATGGCGTCGTCATCCATGGGCTCGGCAAACTTCATATTAATTTCCTCGAACTCCTGTAACAGATCAACCGTGTCTTGGACCCCTTCTTCCACAACCTCGCGAACCGTTTTGTTCACGTCCACCAGCGGCTCCTGCTCCAAATAGCCGACAGTATGACCCGGGGAGAGAATCGTCTCTCCGTCAAAATCCGGATCGATGCCGGCCAGGATGCGAAGCAACGAACTTTTTCCCGCGCCGTTCAAGCCGAGAACGCCGATTTTAGCTCCGTAGAAATAAGAAAGAGAGATATCTTTCAATACCGGCTTTTTATCGTAAAATTTGCTGACCTTGTTCATCGAATAGATGACCTTGTTCACCTGATTGCTCACGTTCCGTAACCTTTCATCCGTTAAACGTTGTCTGGAAAAGCGTAACTCTTATGGACAAGCCGCGTTTTTTGTTGCCGTAATCAAAACAGCCTTATTGTCAGGGATTTGTCAACGATTTTCACTCTCAACTGGACGATCCTTTCGAAATCCGCACGCAACTTCATTGCCAAGCCTATCCGACTCAAACCCCTTTATCTTGTGGCAATACGAAAATAACCTCAATATGTAGTATCTTTTTCTTGACCTCCGGATACACTCTTGGTATGAGACGCACAGCTGTTCGGTGGCTTTTCCAAAAGTGTTTCATTTGTTGAGACCGATCATTGTGCGAAATTCCAGAAAGGAGAAATACATGCGAACGATTGCAGTTGCGAATCAAAAAGGCGGATGCGGCAAAACAACCACGGCCATCAACCTGGCCTCTTGTTTGGTACTGAGAGGCTCAAGGGTTTTGTTAATCGATTTCGACCCTCAGGCACACGCCACTATGGGTTTGGATATAGAATATGACCCCGAAAAAACCATGTACCATGTCATGACGCCAAAAGCGGATGAACAACGCCGTCTTGAGGACATCATCGTGCCGGTCAAGGAAAGCTTCGACATCGCTCCGTCAGATATCAAGCTGAGCGCCACGGAACAGGAGCTTATGGGAATCGAGGGCAGGGAGGACACCCTCATGAAAGCCATCCAGGCCCTTGAAACGTCTTATGATTTTATCCTTATTGACTGCCCGCCCAGCATTGGACATTTGTGTTTTAATGCGCTTCGTGCCAGCTCGGAAGTGATTATTCCCATCGATATGAGTCTGTTTTCTCTTCGCGGCGTTACCAAACTGACAGATATCATGGTCCTGCTGGAAAACAGTTGTGAACACCACACCGACGCCCGCGCCCTCATTACCATGTTTGACTTCAGGACACGATACTCACGACACGTCCTGGAAAAGGTGAAGGAAAAGTTTGAAGACAAGGTCTTCGACACGGTGATTCGCTATAACATCCGGCTCAGGGAAACGGTCGACCACGGCTTGCCCGTAAGCGACTATGATAAGCACGCCATTGGCCAGAAAGACTATGAAAGCCTGGCAGAGGAAGTC
>CAYSGJ010000040.1:0-25161 GCA_964430705.1 uncultured Desulfobacterales bacterium
GTCACTTTTATTTTGATCAATCTTAATATGCTTCTCCTGTTGCTGCTGATCTTTCTCGTTTTGAGAAATATCGTCAAGCTCCTTTATGACAGAAAACGCAACGTGATGGGCGCCAAACTCCGAACCAAGCTTGTCTTGGCCTTTGCTTGTCTTTCCCTGATTCCCACGGTTCTCCTTTTTTTCTTTTCCGTGCAATTTATCACATCAAGCCTGGCATTCTGGTTTAATGTCCCCGTGGAGCAATCTCTGGAAAAAACGCTGCAACTCGGCAGACAGGTTTATGCCCATGTTGAACAAAACAACCGGTTCTTCCTTGAAAGAATTGCTTACCAGATCGTTCGCAGGGACCTGTTGAACGAAGAAAAGGTAAAGGACCTGAGGCACTATGTACAGGTGGTTCAGCGGGCTTTCAACCTGCAGGCCGTTGAAGTGTATTCCCGCCATGCAGAGCGTTTGGCTGTAGGCCTTGATGCGGAATTGGAAACCCTGCCTTTCGAGACCGTCCCTACGGACCGCATACAGACAGAAATACATGAAAACGCCTTTCTAACAATCACCGGAATTGCCCCGCTCGGGGAAACCGTCAGGACCCTGGGTTGCATCCCAGCCAATGCAGGCCCGCAAGAAGCCCTGGGGGTCGTCGCCGTCACGACGATCATTCCCCACAGCCTTTCTCAGAACCTGGCCGCCATTTCCAGGGGTTTTGAACAATATCAACAGATGAAAATGGTCAAAAAGCCGATTCAGGGAAGCCACTTGGTAACCCTGTCTATTGTCGCGCTGCTCATCATCTTCTGCGCGACGTGGTTTGGATTTTATCTCGCCAAGACGCTTACTGTCCCCATTCAAGAACTCGCAAAGGGGACTCGCCGGGTGGCGGAAGGAGACCTCGATTTCACTATTGATATGGCGGCCGACGACGAAATGGGAACGCTCGTTGATGCCTTTAACAAAATGACGCGAGATTTGAGGTTCGGCAAACAACAGCTTGAGTTGTCCACGCAGGAACTCAAAAAAAGGAACATGGAAATCGAACAAAGGCGTCTGTACATGGAAACAGTTCTTAGGAATATGTCCACCGGCGTGGTTTCTCTGAACTCGCGGGGTTTTTTCACGACAATAAATAAATCAGCCGAGAAAATGCTCAACGTCAAGGCGGAGCTGGTGCTCAACAAAAGTTATAAAAAGGTCCTGCGTCCGGACCACTTGGTAATGGCGGAGGATTTTTTGAAGGAACTGAAGAGCAGTCCGAAAAACGCCTTGGAAAGGACGGTCAGAATAACGATTTCTCAGATAACCCGTACCTTTGTGGTTTATATCACGGCCCTGAAAGATGAGACGGAACGCTTTATGGGCACCGTGGTTGTTTTTGATGATCTCACCGACATCGAAAAGGCGCAAAGGATGGCGGCATGGAGAGAAGTGGCGCGACGCATTGCACACGAAGTCAAAAACCCGCTCACTCCTATTAAGCTTTCCGCGCAGAGGCTCCAGCGGAAATATGCCCAACAGATATCCGGGGACAACGGCGTTTTCACGGAATGCACCCAAACCATTATCAGCCAGGTTGATCAAATCAGAAACCTAGTAAATGAGTTTTCGTCATTTGCCCGGCTTCCGGGCATCAAACGCGAACCTTGCAGCCTGCCTGATATCGTGGGGGAGGTGGTGGCTCTTTACCGAGAGGCGCACCCCGGCATCGGGTTCGAGGTGGAAGCCAACACGGAAATTCCCGTATTGAACCTGGATCAAGGGCAGATTAAGAGGGTGCTGCTTAACCTCATAGACAATGCCATTGCGGCCATGAACGGGCAAGGCGGGATAGCGGTTTGCCTGCAATGGAATGCATCGGCCAAATCCGTCAGCATGGTAGTCAGCGACACGGGCACAGGAATATCGCCGGAAGACAAGGGGCGTTTGTTCGAACCGTACTTTTCTACCAAAAAAACCGGCATGGGATTGGGGCTGTCCATTGTCAATGCCATTATTGAAGATCACCACGGGTCCATCCGAGCGGAAGACAACACGCCCAGAGGTACCAGATTTATCGTGAACCTACCGGCATAAAGGAGCTTGTCGCCCAACAGATCATGCCTTGAACACATAGCAGGTTTATCGGCAAAAAACAGGTGTCTGGGCTGGAGGCAAGGGGGGAGAGGAAAATCAGGGTAATGTGCCCCTCGCCCCCGGACTTTTGTCTGAGGGTTCAACCGAACAAGGAGATTGTTATGTTCCCCGTCATATTAATCGTTGATGATGAAGCCACCATCTTGCAATCCCTCAGCGGCATCCTTTCCGATGAAGGGTACGAGACTTTGATTGCCTCAAACGGATATGAAGCCCTAAAAATCATCGAAAAAGAATCGCCTGATCTCGTTCTTTTAGATATCTGGATGCCCGGCATGGACGGCATCGAAACACTTCAAGAAATCAAACGAACCAATCCTTTTCTTCAAGTCATCATTATCTCCGGACACGGAACCATTGAAACGGCTGTCAAAGCAACCAAATTGGGAGGGTTTGATTTTATCGAAAAGCCGCTTTCTATCGAAAAGGTCGTTGTTACCATAAACAACGCGTTGAATTTTAGACGGCTGGAAGAGGAAAATCGTTATCTGCGAAAAAAAACCCTCGAAAAGCATTCTATCACCGGCAACAGCGCCCCCATCCAATCGCTGAAGAAACAGATCGCCGTGGCCGCCCCGACCAATGCCTGGATTCTCATTACCGGAGAAAACGGCACGGGGAAAGAACTGGTAGCCCGAACGATACATCAAATGAGTGATCGGGCGGAAAAGCCCCTGATCGACGTTAATTGCGCGGCCATCCCTGAAGAGTTTATAGACAGCGAACTGTTCGGCCATGAAAAAGGGGCATTTACCGGGGCCACCGGCAGGAAGCGGGGCAGGTTCGAGGTGGCCGACAAAGGAACTATTTTCTTGGATGAGATTGGGGACATGAGCCTGAAAACACAAGCGAAGATTCTCCGAATTCTCCAAGAACAAAAGTTTGAAAGGATCGGCGGGTCACGGACCTTGACGATAAATGTGCGGGTTCTCGCGGCCAGCAACAAGGACCTGGAAAAAGAAATCGAAAAAGGAACCTTTAGAGAAGATTTATACTATCGGCTTAATGTTATTCCTATTGCCGTGCCTCCCTTGCGTAATCGCACGGAAGACATACCGACGCTGGTTGAAACGTTCCTCAGGGATTTCGGCGAAGAAGGAAGTTGTGGCAAAAAGACCATGACCCCCGAAGCGATTGATCTTTTGAAAAACTATCCGTGGCCTGGAAACGTTCGAGAACTGAAAAACTTGATAGAGCGCTTGGCGATCATGACACCTTCCGACATAGTGGATGTAAAGGACATTCCAGCTTTTTATAAAACCGAAAGAGCAAAAACAAAAACCCGGGATTTTTTTCAAGAAAACTCGCTGAAAGAAGCCAGAAGGACCTTTGAAAAAGCTTTTGTTCTGGAAAAACTCGCTGAAAATGACAACAACATATCTCAAACGGCAGAGATCATTGGAATCGAAAGAAGTCACCTATACAAAAAGATGAAAGCTTTCGATATCAAGCTGTAGCATGTTTGCGCTGAATCGTCCGGAGGCGGTTTGAGAATCATCGGCGGCGCCTTGCGAGGCAAAAAATTAATGCCGTTGCGCGGGACAAACATCCGACCCACCGCCGACTTGGTCAGGGAGTCCATCTTCAACATACTGGCGGACCGGGTAGAGGGGGCTGTTGTGCTTGATCTGTTTGCGGGTACCGGAAGCCTCGGTATTGAGGCACTCAGCCGGGGAGCGGTATCCGCGACTTTCATAGACAACGCGCGGCAAGCAATCGAAACCGTATCCAAGAATATCGGGGCCTGTCAATTGGTGGAGAAAAGCCACGTCTTCAAAAAAGACATTCTGCGCGGGCTGGGTTTTCTAAAAAAAACAGGGCAAATGTTTGACCTTGTCTTCATGGATCCACCCTATAAAAAGGACTGTATATTAGAGACCCTCGGACTGCTGGAGCAATGCGCCTGTGTTCCGGTGAACACCTGTGTAATAGCCGAACACAGTGCCGGGGAGAACCTTCCGGACGAGGTGGCGCGTTTCCGCCGGTCCGATAAACGCAAATATGGAAACACGCTTGTTTCGTTCTATGACTTTATGTTATGAGCCGTTAGTTATTATAGAGCGATGGTGCCGGCATGGCTATCTGATGGCCGCTCCCGTCGATGCAAAGGACCACCTGACGCCAAGGCCCTTTGAACAGGCAGCAAACTCCAACGCAAGTTTTTTTCGCTTAGAAAACAAACCGGTCCGAGACCGCTTAGGTATCAAAGCCGAACAAAGCATGGACAAAGAACCCCCCAGAGATCAAGAGGCATGGCATGCACCAAGGTAAAATCGCCGTATATCCAGGGACCTTTGACCCGATAACGAATGGTCATCTGGATATTATCCAAAGAGGCTTGAAGCTGTTTGATCGGCTCATCGTTGCTATTGTTACCAACGGAAGCAAGCACCCCATGTTCACGGTCGACGAGCGCTTGGAGATGCTGAAAACAACACTGTGGGATATCCCCAATGTTGAAGTGGATAGCTTTGACGGGCTTCTGGTGGACTATGTGTCAAAAAAGGGCGCAGACACGATCCTTCGTGGACTTCGGGCTGTTTCCGACTTTGAATATGAATTCCAAATGGCCCTGATGAACCGCAAACTTGCCAAGAACATTCAAACGGTTTTTCTCATGACGGGTTTGAGATGGATTTTCATCAGCTCATCTATCATTAAAGAAGCCAGTCGATTTGGAGGAGATACACAGGGCCTGGTTCCAGCATGCGTGTACAAAAAGCTGAAGGAACGATTTGCTTCGTCGCTGTAACCGGACTGCCGATTTTTCCATACGTCACACCATATAGGAGTAGTTAGCGGACATGGACCTTTGGAGACTGCACATTTTCTGCAAGGTGGTTGCACTTCGAAGTTTTTCCAAGGCTGCCGGCGCCGTCTATCTGTCCCAGCCTACAGTGAGTAGCCACATCAAAGATCTGGAGGAACACTTTGCATGCAAACTGGTAGACCGGCTGGGAAGAGAAGTGGTCCCCACCAAGGCCGGAGAGCTTCTTTATGAGCAGGCATCAAAAATGATAGCCCTAAAAGAAGACACCGAACGGATCCTTGCCGAGTTTCATGGTAAAATGAAAGGCCGACTCTCCATAGGAGGCAGCACCATCCCCGGCGGTTATATTCTCCCTCCGTTGCTCGGAAGATTCAAGAATGCGTATCCCGAAGTCTTTGTGACTCTGATTGAAGGAGACTCGGATGGAATCATCCGGCGTGTCGTTGAAGGACATATAGAACTCGGCATTGTGGGCACGCCGGCCCAAGAACACCGACTGGATCAAAAAAAGTTCATGGATGAAGAGATGTTTCTTTTCGTCCCTTCAAACCACAGGTGGGCAACCAGGCATGCCATCGCCATGGACGCCCTGGCTACGGAGCCGTTTGTCATGCGTGAAGCCGGCTCCGGAACCCGCAAGTCCATAGAACAACGGTTGGACAGAGCCGGACGTTCGCTTGACAGCTTTCATGTAGTCGCCGAAGTGGGAAGCACCGAGGCCGTGCGTCAAGCCATCAAGGCGGGTGTGGGCGTTTCCATCCTTTCACAATGTGCCGTGGCGGACGAGCCGGCCGCCGGAGGCCTGAAAAAAGTAAAAATCAAAGACCTCTCATTCAAAAGATCCTTCTACCTGATCACCCATAAACATCGCACGCAGTCCCCGTTGTGTTGCGCATTTCTCGACTTTATAAAACAGGAAAAAAAAGGCAGACGCCTGATATCAAAAAAGGAAGGCGCTGAAATCTAATAAGCACCATGCAAAAAATTCCCTTGTCTCAAAATGCACAGATCGTGCTTCAACGGCGGTATCTGAAAAAAGATTCCAAGGGCAATCCGGCTGAAACACCGGAAGCACTATTTAAGCGCGTCGCTCGGGCAGTGGCTTCTGCAGACACGACATTTGATCCCAAGGCCCACACCAAAAAAACAGAAGGATCATTTTTGGATTTGATGACAAGCCTGGACTTTATGCCCAACTCTCCGACCCTGATGAACGCAGGGCGAAGACTTGGACAGCTGGCAGCCTGTTTTGTCCTTCCCGTCCACGATTCGATTGACAGCATTTTCCAAACCCTAAGACATACGGCCATGATTCATAAAAGCGGGGGCGGTACGGGGTTTTCCTTTTCCAGGGTGAGGCCGGAAAATGACTCGGTGTTGTCCACCAGGGGAGTGTCGAGTGGCCCCATTTCATTCATGACCGTGTTCGATGTAGCCACAGAAACCGTAAAACAAGGAGGGACGCGCCGAGGGGCCAACATGGGCATCCTCAGGGTAGACCATCCGGACATTGAAGCCTTCATTCAAAGTAAGACGGACCTGGCCAAACTCAACAATTTCAACATATCTGTCGCCCTCACGTCCACCTTCATGGAAGCCCTGGCGGCAGGCAAGGACTATGACCTGGTCAACCCCAGAAATCAAAAAAAGGTCAGACGAATCGGGGCAAAAGCCGTTTTTGATCAGATCGTGCAGGCAGCGTGGAGCAGTGGAGAACCGGGGATCGTGTTTTTGGATCGAATCAACCAGGACAACCCTACGCCCCAGCTCGGCGCCATTGAAGCCACAAACCCCTGTGGCGAACAGCCGCTTCTACCTTATGAATCCTGTACCCTTGGCTCCATCAACCTGGCAAATATGGTGGAAAACGGCAAACTCGACAGGATGAAACTCAAGCGCCGTGTCTGGAAGGCCGTACATTTCTTAGACAATGTCATTGAAGTCAACAAATACCCATTGCGTCAAATTGAGACAATGAGTAAAAAGACCCGGAAAATCGGCCTGGGCGTCATGGGCTTTGCCGACCTGCTTATCCGGCTTGGCATACCGTACAACTCCAAAGCGGCCGTTCAGCGTGCCCAACAAATCATGGCCTTTATCTCCCACGAAGCCCGACAAGCCTCTTCGGCGTTGGGAAAAACAAGAGGAAATTTTCCTGCCTACAAAGGAAGTGTTTTCGACACCCCCGGCACACCCCACATGCGCAATGCCACCACCACCACCATCGCCCCGACAGGAACCATCAGCATCATAGCAGGCTGTTCCAGCGGGGTGGAACCTTTATTTGCTCTGGCCTATGAACGGCGTGTTCTGGATGGAGAGACGCTTTTGGAAATACACCCTCTTTTCGAGCAGACAGCAAAAAAACATGGCTTCTACCGTAAAACTTTGCCGGAAGAGATAGCCGGGACAGGTTCCGCTAAAGACATTAAGGGGATCCCGGATAAGATCAAACGGTTGTTTGTCACATCTCACGATATCGCCCCGGAATGGCATGTTCACATCCAAGCCGCCTTTCAGAGACACACCGACAACGCCGTATCCAAGACCGTGAATTTTCCGCGGGAAGCCACTATTAAAGATGTTGACAACGCTTACAGGCTCGCACATGAAAACGGCTGCAAGGGCGTCACCATCTACCGGTATGAAAGTCGGGGGCGCCAGGTACTCAATATTCGGCCCGCCCGGACCGAAAGCGTGGCGATCGTCCCGCGGACTCGTCCCATCCGAACCATCGGAGTCACGGAACGGATTAATACAGCTTGCGGCAAACTCTACGTCACGATCAATGAAGACGACGAGGGAATATGCGAAGTATTTGCCCAAATGGGCAAAACCGGAGGATGCGCATCCTCCCAGATCGAAGCGGCAGGACGTCTTATCTCATTGGCCCTTCGCAGCGGGGTCAAGGTTGAAGCCATCGTCAAACAACTCACCGGCATACGATGCCCTTCCCCCATCTGGCAAAACGGAGGGATGGTTCTTTCCTGCCCTGATGCCATTTCGCAGGTGATCAAGCATTACATGAAAATCGAAACGGTAGAATCCCCTGCCATGATGGGGGCGTGTCCCGATTGCGGCGGCGTGCTGGAACACGACGGGGGCTGCCTGGTGTGTCGATCCTGCGGATTCTCTAAATGCCATTAACGCCGTTTATCACGAAAGAACCGTTTCTCCCACTTGCCCTCAACCTTATTGGCAAAACGTTTAATCAGCTCAAAGTAAATTTTGCCCGCCTTTGCCAAGATATTGTTATGGTCGGCTCCCGGAATAACATGGAACTCTTTCCCGCGAGCCGCGCAATAGACCTGCAGCAGCTCGGCGCTGGTCACAGGAATGACGGCATCGTATCGCCCGTGAATCTGAAGGCTCGGCTTGGTCACCTGCTCGATTTTCTGTAGATTCTTGAAACCGTCCGCCTCCGTAATGCCCAAGGCCTCGGTATCGGCTCCCAGGGACTGCAAAAGAGGAACCGTGTGGGCAAAACCACTTTCAATCACAAGGGCGGAAATGTCTCCCTCAAAGGAGACCGCCAGATCAAGCGCGCAGGCGCTTCCCAAGGAACGGCCCATGACGATCATAGGGCCCGTATATTTGCCGTCTTCCAACCATTGCCGCACATCCTTGAATACCACATGGACGTCGCGCATCATCAGGCTGGTCGTCGGCGCCCCGGAACTCGTTCCATAGCCTCGATAATCCACTGCCAGAAAGTTCAAGCCGTGCTCATTGTACAGCGGGCCGATCGTATCGTAGTCACTCACAATCTCCCCGTTGCCGTGAAAGAAAACGATGTTGGGATCCTTTTTGCCGGCCATGAAAAACCTGGCCCCGATATGGATGCCCTCATCCACAACGATTTGGTAATCGATGGCCCCCGCCGGGGTCTGCAAGCCTTCTTCCTGCCGCGGGTGAAAAAGAACCGCCAATATTTCGGGTTGATCCAGTTTGTCGTATCCCAATTCGGTTGTCATCATGGTCTCCTGAAAAAAAGTTTTTCACATATCATATGAAAGGCGCACATCCCTCTCAACAACACGGATGTTGTCCATTTCTTTTTTGCGGTTATCCGAAATACTTCTGTTCGTGCCAATCGGACAACCGCTTTTTTTTCACAGGGATTTACCGATTGCCCCTTCACCAGGTTTGTAACAAAGTCTTTCAAAAAAAGCCAAAGTTCTTTGTTTTGATGCCGATCGTCAGCCACCAACGCTACAAGCGTGTCGTCATTGCCTGAAAAAGAAAGGGGTGTATTTTGACTTATGTAAAATATTCCGATATATTTTTTTTGAAATACTTCTGTTCGTGCTAAAAGGAGGCGGATGGGTATCGAGACATAAACCGGGGCGACGGTGTGCGTCGTTTAGGCCGCGTTTCGGTCGGATGGAAGATCGATGCCCATCCGCCGGCCATGATACGGACCGGCACTTTCCGGACAACCGCTTTTTTTATTATGTAATCTCGTCGCCCGCATTGTTTTTCCGCGGGGGTGTTTTTTTCCGTTGGAGAGATCCGTTTTGTTTTGTTTTCAGAAAATTGCTGAAAAACGCATCAAAGAAGCCATCGACAACGGCATGTTCGATGATGTTCCCGGAACAGGCAAGCCTCTTGCTTTGGAGGACGATTCCCATGTGCCGGAAGACCTTCGGATTGCGCATAAGATCCTGAAAAATGCGGGGTTTGCGCCGCCCGAGGTTGCTCTTCGGAAAGAAATCGCAAAAACCGAAGATCTCCTGCAGGCAATGGACGATACGAAGGCCAAGTATCGCCAGATAAAGAAACTCAACTTCCTCGTCATGAAACTCAATATGATGCGGGGGGGTCAGGTAGCCTTCGACAAGAACCAACGATATGAACAAAAGCTGGTTGACCGCCTTGGCAACGGCCCCTGATGCCCGCAAACAGAAAAGATATTCTGCTGGACCTATTCGGCCGGCTTCTCAAGACATTTGGCCCTTGCCATTGGTGGCCTGCCGATTCTCCTTTTGAAGTTGTTGTCGGAGCCATACTGACCCAAAATACGGCATGGAGAAACGTCAAAAAGGCCATAGCAAATCTCAAAGCAAATCGATTGCTAACCCCCCATGCCCTTCACAACCTGCCAAGCCACCAACTCGCCTGCCTCATCAGGCCTTCGGGATACTATAATATAAAGGCAAAACGGCTGAAGCATTTCCTGGACTTTCTGTTTCAGGAAACCGGTGGAGACCTAAAATTGCTTTTTGACCGAGATCTTTCCATATTGAGAAACCAGTTGCTTTCTGTAAACGGGATAGGACCGGAAACGGCGGACAGCATTCTTCTTTATGCTGGAAACAAACCGTCATTTGTTATAGATACCTATACGAAACGTATTCTTTTCAGGCACAGGCTTATCGCTGAAGATGCCCCATACGATGAGACCCGTGATTTCTTTATGGAATGTCTGGAACCCGACATATTGATGTTCAATGAATTCCATGCCCTGATAGTTCGTTTGGGAAACGCCTACTGTCTGAAGCAAAACCCAAAATGTACGGGCTGTCCCGCTGAGGGATGGCACGATGGATAGTCGTCAACAAGGAGCTTTCCGAATGAAAAGGTTAACAGTGGCTCTGTTGTCAGGTGGTACGTCATCCGAGCGGGACGTGTCCCTCAAGGGGGGAGAGCAGGTGTTTGCTGCGCTCAACAAGGACAGGTACAACGTGAGACGTTATGATCCCGCAACAGATTTGGCAACGCTCGCGGCCGAAGCCCCTGAAATCGACGTGGCGTTTATCGTCCTCCACGGCCCTTTTGGTGAGGACGGCACGGTCCAGGGTTTCCTGGATTTGCTCCGCGTGCCCTACCAAGGATCCGGGGTGCTGGGAAGTGCCCTGGCCATGGATAAATGGGTTTCCAAAAGAATGTATACGGAAGCAGGTCTCGTCGTGCCGCCTTTTACAGTCGTGGCCAAAGAAGAACGCGTTGACCTTGATGCATTGGAAAAAACGGTGGGATACCCTGTCGTAGTTAAGCCGCGATTTGGGGGTTCCAGTATTGGAACCGGTATTGTGTCCGAACCGCAGGGGCTGGAAACAGCCCTGGAAAAAGCCTTTAAATACGATAATAACGTCATCATCGAGGCATTCATAAAAGGCCCGGAAATCACCGGAAGTGTGTTGGGCAATAACCCGCTGCAGCGGTTGCCGATTGTAGAAATTGTTCCCGGATCGGACTATCCGTTTTTTGACTACGAAGCCAAATACAAAGCCGGAGCCACCAGAGAAATATGCCCGGCCCGCATCAGCGACACCCTCTACGAACGGGCTCAAGCCATTGCGGAAACAGCCCATAGAGCCCTTTGTTGCCGCGGCTACAGCCGAACAGATATGATCATCCGCGGCGATGTCATTTACGTGTTGGAGACCAACACGATCCCGGGGATGACACCGGTAAGCCTTTTTCCGCTGGCAGCCGACACGGCAGGATATTCTTTTGAAGCACTGTTGGACAGGCTGATTGAACTGGCGCTTGAAGATAGAGATCGCCCGTGATTATAAGAACAAATCGTGAATTGAAAAGTCGATATAACGAATTGACCGCTGGGGACTTTTTTATCGGCATGCTCAGCTTAAAACACCTGAGGCAGAATATCTTTGTGGATCTTCTGGAAAGGGGGATACGGATTCTGCCCTCCGCCCTTTCGCAAACCCTGAGCCATTCGAAAGCATCTCAAGCCCGGGTCTTTGAGCGCTGGATGGCTCCCCACACGCTGGTTATTACCAGACGCGTAGATCTCATGTCCGCCATGAACACCTATCACGCACTTGGGATTCATACCGTTGTCACAAAAGAAGATCGTCTGCAGTGCGGATACGGTATCCATAAATGGGAAAGCCTTGAAGACCTATACAACCTGCTGTCTTTTGACCCCAGGTGGTATCCTTTTGTATTACAACCCTTTTTGAGGGATTACAAAGATGTTCGCATTATTGTGGCCGGAGACTATTGGGAAGCCTATTCAAGAGAAAATCCACACAACTTCAGAATGAACCTTTCTCTGGGCGGTACCAGCAGGGCCTATGATTTGAGCAAAGACCAGTTGGCCCTATGTAAGGCCGTCGCGGCCCGGGGCAGATTCCCTTATGCCCATATCGATCTTTTGGTCACTTCAGACGGGCGTAGTTTTTTGTCGGAAATCGCCCTAAACGGAGGCATGAAGGGGGCGCAGATCAAACGCGAGAAGCTCGATGCGCTGAAAAAGCATATCTTGGAAGCAATGGTCAGATTATGAAACAAACAAACCCAGGGTTTCATTCACACGCACCCCAGTGGGCCTTCGATGTGATGACCGTCATCTACATTGCCACAACCGCGCTTTTTTTGGTCAATCCCAATTGGCTCATTCTTGTAGCCAATAAAATGTTCTCCGATTACGGTTGGCCCATGGTTTTTTTCCCAACGGAAAAATTCTGGCTCTCTTTGGCCGTGAGCGTGCCCGGCACCCGAGCCTTTCTCGCATTTTGCGCCTCACGCAGACCGGTTTACGCCCCCCTGTGCGTGACCGTGCTGCAAGTATCCGCAACCATTGCGGGCATCATGTTTGCGTTGCACTTTGTTTTTTACAAACACGCCCCGCTGTACGCCATAGGGTTTTTCGTTGAGCTGCTGCAGGTCCTTTTATACGTCTACCTGAAACGTAAACTCCCCCGATCTTAACGCATTTTGAATAGCGTAAAACTCGTTCCGTAGACTTTTATTTTCCCTTGACAAAAAGGGGACATCAAGATATGGGATCGTTACGTTTTTGTGGCTTAACTCTTTATTTTCCTGTTTTATTTATTTGCCGGCTCTTTGACGGCAACTCTTTTTCCTGAAGATTTCAACACGATGACGTCAGTGTTGGAAATGAGGGAACACCAAAAGCGAAAGGGTAGAAGAGCTTGGTTGACGCGGGTTCAAACAACCCCGGATTGTTTGATTTCGGCCGGCAGGTTTAACTTTGGCCGCATTAAAATTTCTCACAACCTTCACTGACTTGGAGTTTCCATGAGCACAGCAGAAAAAAGCACACCGGAAAAGGAACAAGAGGCCGTGGAATACGCAAAGACGACAGAAGACCACAAAGCGAGTAATTGGCGTTTTTTGCTTCCCGTAGGCGCTTTTTTGGTCAGCTTTGTGATTCACCTGTTCATTGGTTGGATGGTTTTTCCCAAACTTCTCTATTCTGAGAAGCGGCAGCCGATCGATTTCAATCATTACCTCCACGTGGATGAGCTCGGCGGTTGCGAAGGCTGTCACTTTTTTCGAGAAGACGGCAGCTATTCGGGAATCCCCCCCCTGGCGAATTGCATGGACTGCCACGAAGAAGCTCTTGGCGAACACCCGGAAGAGATCAAGCTGGTCGAGGAGTATGTCGCGCCCGGCAAAGAGATCCCTTGGCTTGTTTACGCACGCCAGCCGGACTGTGTGTTCTTCTCGCACGCCGCGCATGTAAACATGGCAAACCTGGAATGCGAGACATGCCATGGGCCTATTGGAGAATCGGAACACTCAAGGCCTTATCAATATAACCGGCTAACCAAGTATAGTCGTGACATCTGGGGCTGGAACATAGCAGGCCTTAAGAAAAATCCGTGGGATCGCATGAAGATGGATGATTGCGCTGCCTGCCACGATGAACACGGTGCAAACAATGCCTGCTTTGTATGCCATAAATAGGTTGCGTGCAACAGCGTAACCAATGGTTGCTTATCCCAAGCTGTTGGCTATTCCAAACTGTTTTCTATTAAGGATATGAACTAAGGGGAAGGCCTATGAAATTGGATAGAAGAGCGTTTATCGAAATTGTCGTAGGAGCCTCACTAGGCGCCGGCGCTGGAATAACCTTCTCGCCCCTGCCTTGGAAAATGACGGATGACATCGCCATCTGGACACAGAACTGGCCTTGGACACCGGTTCCGGAAAAAGGAGAGGCCGGCTACGAAGACACGGTTTGTGGTCTTTGCCCGGGTGGCTGCGGCATCACCGTTCGGAAAGTGGGTAATCGTGTCGTAAAAATTGAAGGCCGACAGGGATACCCGGTCAATGACGGGGGCATATGTCCCTTGGGCGCCGCAGGACTACAGCTTCTCTATGGCCCCTGGCGCGTTCCAGGCGCCGTGAGACCTGCCGGACAACCCGGTTCGGGCGCATGGGAGCAAGTCCCTTGGAACCAAGCCATCAGCCAAGTGGTGGAAAAGCTTTCCGCATTGCGGGACAATGGCAAGGCCCATACCGTCGCTTGCGTGGCCGGCACGGATAGAGGCACTGTACCGCAATTATTTTCTCGTTTTATGGCGGCCTACGGGTCTCCCAATTTCGTTCGGACCGCTTCTGCAGAGGACACCCATGAATTGGCGGTGAAATTGACCCGGGGCAAAACCGGCTCCATCGGCTATGACCTGGAACACGCGGATTTTATACTGAGCTTTGGGAGCGGCTTGATTGAAGGCTGGGGATCCCCGGTGCGGGTCATTCAGGCCTACAGCACTTGGCGATCGGGCAAAAAAGCCGCCACACTCGTACAGATCGAACCGCGCCTGTCCAACACGGCAGCCAAGGCCGACAAATGGTATCCCATCAACCCGGGAACGGAAGGCACGCTGGCTCTAGGGTTGGCCCATGTCATCATTCGCAACGCCCTGTATGACGCCGGGCTTGTAAACAACCGGACCTCCGGATTTAACAAGTGGCGTGAGATGGTAATAAATAATTATACGCCGAGTATCGTGTCGAAAGCCACCGGAATTCCCGCACAAGACATCACGAGCCTTGCCCAGGCGTTTGCCAAGGCAAAACGTCCTTTGGCCGTCTGGGGTCGCGGCAAAGGGACAACGTCTGGGGATCTGCATGAATGCCTTGCCGTTCAAGCCCTGAACGCATTGGTCGGCAATATCGATAAGCGCGGCGGCTCGACAACAAGGCCGGATGTGGTTGTAAAAAAATGGCCTGACATTCCGCAAGACGCCATTGCCGAAAAAGGCAATGCAAGACCCCGACTGGACGGCGCCGGCACAGAAAGTTACCCCATGACCATGTATCGCCCGGATGAGCTGCCACGGATCATCAACGAAAACCCCGATGCTATTCAAATGCTCCTGGTTTATGATGCAGATCCGTGTTTTGTCATGATGGACGCCGAGGGCATGACGGAGGCAATCAAAAAGATCCCCTTTGTGGTAAGCTTTTCAACGTATTTTGATGAAACCGCCCAGTATGCCGATCTTATTTTGCCCAACCACCATTATCTGGAAAGATGGGAGGACGTGCCAACACCCATCGGCTTTTCCAAGCCCGTTCTTGGCGTCAGAAAGCCGGTTGTAGCGCGTCAGTTTGAGACCATGCACACAGGCGACGCCATCATGACCATCGCTAAAAAACTGGGGGGCAGGGTGGCTGACGCCTTTCCATGGAAAAATTATGAAGCGCTTTTGCAGGAAACCATGGAAGACCATTGGCGCGCCTTGAAAAACAACGGCTATGTCGCATCGGCGGACTCCTCCGGAACAGGCGGCTTTGCGTTTTACACGGAAGAATACAAACCTATTAAGGCCCAAGGAAGTGCGGCCGCCTATCCGCTGACGCTGATTCCAGTGGAATTGATTCGGCTGCCGAACACGCATGTAGGCAGCCCGCCTTTTTGCACCAAGACCTTGGAAATCATTGAGCTGAAAGGCAATGACGTCTTTGTGGAAATCAATCCCAAGACAGCCGCGGACTATGGACTTGCGCAGGGGCGTTTTGCCAGGCTGCAAACCCCCAAGGGAGAAGCAAAAGTACTGGTCCATCTTTCCGAGGGAATCATGCCGGGCCTGGTCGGTTTGCCCAAAGGCCTCGGTCACAATGGGTATGACCACTACCTGGCAGGCAAGGGGGTTAACGCCAACAATCTGTTGGGTGTTGCAGAAGATCCGATCTCGGGTCTGTGCGCCACCTGGGGCATTCGGGCTAAACTGACAAGTGTTTAATCATTGCATAAGGGGTTACTATGAGCGAGGCACATCATAGCGGCAAAACGTACAAGTATGGAATGGTTGTCGATCTGGACAAATGCACGGGCTGCGGTGCCTGCATGGTGTCCTGTATGGCTGAAAACAACATTTCCTTCAGAGCCGAGGACACGAACAACCGATTGACGCAAAACTACTGGATGCGGGTTTACAAAATAAGCAACGGCCGCCCCTTTCCAGACAGTGATATTTGCTATATCCCCAGGCCCTGTCAGCATTGTGAGGGGTATGACGAGCATCACCACACGCCATGTGTTACGGTTTGCCCTGCAACCGCAACCGACTACGACCATGAGACAGGCATCGTAAGTCAGATCTACACGCGCTGTTTTGGTTGCCGGTACTGCATGGCCGCCTGCCCATACCATGTGCGGGTATTTAACTGGTGGGATCCCAAATGGCCTGAAGGCATGGAGAACTATCTGAGTCCCGACGTGTCGTGCCGCATGCGGGGCGTGGTGGAGAAGTGCAGTTTTTGTTTTCATCGGCTCCAGCGGGCACGGAACAAGGCCTATGCAGAAGGCCGACGAGAAATTCGAGAAGATCAATACCAAACGGCCTGTACCGAGGCGTGCCCCGCAGACGCGATCACCTTTGGAGATCTGGATAATCCTGAACACAAGGTTTATGAGCTGAAAAAAACACCGAATGCCTTCAGATTGCTGGAGGTTCTCGGCACGAACCCCAAGGTGTATTATGTTTCATCAAGGGAGTGGGTCCGCAAAGCGGCCGACGTCTACGTAGGCAAGGAAGGCCAGGGTGTAAAGCCCGTCTAACGGCAATGGCAATACTTTCTAGAAGGAGTGATGGTTATGGAATCTCCATATGATGCTGCATTGATCCCGGAGGGTGTTAAAAGATGTTCCTTTAAGACATTTATCATTTGGATAGGCATCCTGCAGATTCCCATATTATGGGGCGTGGCAGGCGCACTGACTGCCTGGGGATTCGCCCTCAACACCACCTACTTGAATAATAATTACCCCTTTGGTCTCTGGATTGCCGCAGACCTGGGCATCATTGCCTTGGGAGGCGGGGCCTTTTTTACCGGTTTTTTGAGATACATCATCAAGATCGATGACTTGAAACACATCATCAACTTTGCCGTCATAATCGGTGTGATATGCTATGCTTCGGCACAGGCGCTGCTCGCCATTGATATCGGACAACCCCTGAGAGGATGGTTCATTTTTTGGCATGCCAACGTCCACTCCATGCTCACGGAAGTGGCTTTCTGTATCGCGTGCTACTTCACGGTCCTGTGTATTGAGTATGTTCCGTTGATTTTGGAAAACCGCCAGATTTACAAATATACGTTGCCGCGTTCTTTTGCCCATCACATGCATGGCGCCATGCCGACCATAGCCGCTATCGGCGTTTTTCTGTCCTGCTTTCACCAAGGCTCTCTTGGAGGCGTGCCCGGCGTCCTGTATGGACGGCCGTTTGCTTACCGCGAAGGATTCTTTGTCTGGCCTTGGACCTTTTTTCTCTTTATCCTTTCGGCCATGGCCTGCGGTCCTTGTTTTACCATCCTGATTACCAAAATTACGGAGTTCTTTGCCCGAAAAAGGCTGGTCAAAGATTATGTCATAGACACCCTTGCTAAAATAGCCGGCGGGTTGACCTTGCTTTATGTGATCTTAAAAATACTGGACACCCTCGGATGGTTCAGTTTGGCCAAAGAGGCAGGCGCGCCTCCGAGCAGCTTTTACGCCAATCAGCCGTATGGATGGTGGATCTTGATTACGGAAGTAGGCATCCTCGGGATCATCCCGGCCATCTTGCTCGTCATTCGACCATTGAGACAGAATAAACCGCTGTTGCTTTTGGCCTGTGTGATGAACTGTTCGGGAATTTTTTTGAATCGCTGGGTCATGACATGCCAGGCCCTTGCCATTCCGGTCATGTCCTTTGACAGGTTTTTCAGCTATCATCCCAATTGGGTGGAATGGTCTACGACGCTTCTTCCTGTGTGGGCAGGCGCTGTCGTCATCATGCTGTCTTACCGGTACCTTCCCGTCTTTACGCAGGAAAGGGAGCTGAATCCATATTAGAAGGAATTTTCGGGAAAGGATCTTTTGCCATGTTTCCATTTATCTTTGAGTGGGTGAACGACGGAAGCCATTACCTGTTTATGGGCACCCTGTATACGGTGTTGATCCTATTGGTGATTATTCTACACTACTGCGGAATCCGCGCCATTTTTGACTGGGCATGCAAAAAAGGCAACGGGCATGATGATCACCACTGATCCTTTTTGAGATAGCCAGAAAGAACGGAGATGCCATATGGACATTGCTAGATTTTTCGGAATAATCATCGTATTCGGCGTACTGGGAATATGGGGCGGCGGCCTTATGTACCATTGGACCCACGGCTATGGTTTGGTGTGGGTTTATGTGGCTGTACTTTTCTTGGTTGCGCTCAAAGTTGCCTATACCGCCGCAACCAAAGGAGAGGCCCGGGAGCATCACTGATCCTCATAGGGCACAGGCGGCAAACCCTCGCCGCCCTGAAAGCACGACGACAGTTTTTGCATGTTACCGCAGCGCCGACGACACCGGGAATTTTCGCCCGCCCAATGTGTGGTGGGCGTTTTTTTTGCGGTTCATCTCCAATATGGTTCGAGAAAAGGGGCCAAGGATTGCGGCATCCGCCTTGACCCCTTGAATCCTCAGGATCTCTACAACTCTTTTGGGATGATACTAATTTCTTGGTAGTTGCGCCTGACGGCTTGAATACGGTTCGTGCCTTCGTGGTTATCGTTATTTTTTCTTATTTCGTGTTTTCGTGGTTGATTTTTTTACTTCACCACAGCCCCTTCCCGGGCCAAAAAAAAAGATGTATCTCGAAACTATCATTTAACCATATCGAGACCACCGTCTCAATAGTGTGAAAGATTCCTCACACTACCCACGTTATCCCAATCCTTTGTACCACCTTAAAGCAAAAAGGGTTCGTCCCGACCTGCCGGTAGAACCCTTTTATCATTTCAACATCGCTCTGAAAATCGAATGCCTCTTACGCCTCCTGTTCTTCCTTCACCGTGATGGCGACTTTGTACAAGGCACTAAGAATAAACAGGCCTGTAGCCCAAATGGCCAGCGTAATCAGAACTTCAGGTACGGTGGCCACGTACTCCGTAACATGTTCCAGCGGATTGGGGACAAAGCCGCCAAGGACCAACCCCACGCCCTTGTCGATCCAGGTCGCTATAAACACGCACACGCACGCCACCGCCAAGGTATCATTCTTGCGCCGTGTGGCCGGCAGAACCAGCAAGATAATAGAAGCGGCTGCAAAAAATGCGGCGGTCCACATCCAGGGGACAAGAGCCGTATGCCCGTGCAGGCCTGCAAAAAGATATTCGATCGTATGCATATGACCGGGAATTTGACTGTAGAAGCCGGTAAACACTTCCAGCAAAAAGAAAAACACGTTCAGAAGCATGGCGTAGGTGACGATTCCGGCAAGGGTTCGGATCTGCTTCTCGCCGGGATCAAACTTGGTGTTTTTTCTCACGATGAAGCAGAAAAGAATGAGCAAAGCCGGGCCGGCGGCAAAAGCGGAAGCCAGAAAACGGGCCGCCATGATGGCGGTCAGCCAGTAGTGCCGCCCGGGAAGGCCGGCATACAAAAATGCGGTAACGGTATGGATGCTGATCGCCCAGGGAATGGAGATGTAAATAAACGGTTTCACCCATCCCGGCGTGGGTGCGCCCTTTCGCTCTGCCATAAGCACGTTCCACCCTACAAAAATATTGAGGAACAAATATCCGTTCAAAACCACCATATCCCAGAACAGAATCGAACTAGGCGTAGGATGCAGTATGACGTTCAACGCCCGCTGGGGATTTCCCAGATCGGCAATGATGAACAACAGGCACATGGTCACGGCGCTGATGCCGAGAAACTCGGCCAATATGGTGATCCTGCCAAAGGCTTTGTAATGATGGATATAATAGGGGGTGACAACCATGACTGCCGCTGCTGCCACACCGACTAGAAACGTAAAATTGGCAATATAGACCCCCCACGACACGTCCCGACTCATTCCGGTTATTCCCAAACCGTAGTCGAGCTGCCAAAGCCACATGATGAAGCCCGTCACCATGACCGCAAGGAGACATGCCATCCAGATCCAGTATTTCCGTCCTCCAACCAGTGCCTTCTCAAGCATAGCCACCTACCTCATACAATATAATATACGTTTGGATGGGTACCAAGCGACGGTTTACGCCGAATGGAATATTCTGACCGCAATATTTGCCTAACCTCGGAATCGGGGTCTTCCAGATCGCCAAAAATGAGTGCAGGCTTGCGCCCTTTTTCTTCGCAAAGCTTTTCAGCGACTTCGACGCAGGCCGGTCGCTGACCAAAGGCCAAACGTTCTGCGCAGAAATTACATTTTTCCACAACGCCCTTCATTCTGGTGGGATACTCCGGATTGTCCCAATTTTCATCCGGGGGCAGATAATCCCTGGGATCGACCCAATTGAAACTCCGCGACCCATAAGGGCACGCCGCCATGCAAAAACGGCAACCAATGCACCGGTGCATATCCATCAACACGAGCCCGTCGGTCTCTCGCTTGAATGTGGCCCTGGTCGGACAGACGCGGACACAGGGCGGATTGTAGCAATGGTTGCACAGAACCAGAAAGGGCACCTCTTTGATACCATCGTCCAGCAGCTCGTGTTGCTGGTCCGGAAAGGTATGCTCATAGTCCTCTTCCCATATCCACTTAATCTCGTGCTTGGGATTGTCAATGCTGGGAACATTGTGAACCTTGTGACATGCTTGCCTGCAGGCCCGGGCGATCTCGTCGTCCAGCTGCCTGGCATCCACCACCATAGCCCATCGTTTGGCATCCAGAGCCTCGCGGGGCTTGGCCCCTAAGGGCTTTTTCAGAAAGTGGAAGATCCTTTCAGGGATCGTGAATGAAAGCTCCTGTGCCGCAACGGCTGGTTTGGCAGAGGCGGCCACTGCCCCCAAAGTGGACAGTCCGGCAATCCTTAAAAACTTTCTTCTATCTACGGCCATCACTTCTTCTCCTTAGGCGGCATATGACAGTCCCAACAATATGGCCTCACGTCGGTGTAGTCGTGACACTGGTCACAAAACTCGCTCTTTTTGGCATGGCAGTCCGGACTCATACACGTGTTTTGCAGGCTCATGTTAAAAGCCCTTCCGTCAGCCGTGACATAGATTCTCTTGGCTGTGCGGACCACGGAATCCCTCCACAGATCCAGCACCTGCATGTGCTTGTCCCGCATGTAGTCCTTGGACTCCACACACTGCTTGGTTTTCACCGGAAGCTTGATATCCGGTTTCGGCGCCGCTGACCCAAGATTATACCAGACCGGAAAGCCCACCAGGATCAATCCAATGATAATGCCCGTGATTATTTTGCCTCCGTCATACATTACGCACCATCCTCCTTGCCTGGAAGGGGTTCACCACGCAAATTCACCGTCTTTTCTTTTTCCCCGTCTAACACCATGGCATTGGCCACCAGTTCATGGATGCCGGTGATGTCCACCTCCGGAACGTAGTATGTCATGAGATCCGGAAGGACGGCCCGGTCAATAGCGCAGATACAGGCCATCATGTTCACGCCCTTTTTCTCGTGGACATATTTGACGGCATTTGCCCTGGGCAATCCGCCGCGCATTCTCAACTCCATGTCCTCCCCCGCGTTCAGGCCGGATCCCCCACCGCAACAAAAGGTCTGCTCCTTGATGGTATTGGGGGGCATCTCATAAAAATGGTTGCACACATTCTTGATCACATAGCGAGGCTCTTCAAAGAGTCCCATGCCCCGGGCCGGATTGCAGGAATCATGAAAGGTGACCCGCAGGTGGTCATTTCTTTTGGGGTCCACCTTCAATTTGCCATTTTTAAAAAGGTCCGACGTAAATTCGGTGATGTGAACCATTTTCGTGGATTTTGCATTCTCGAACTTGGTTCCCGTAATCGGCGACACGGGCTCTTCCATCTTGCTGCCCTCGGCCAGGTCCAGATTCATGGTGCCCATATACTGATTGATCACCCGCCACATGTGGCCGCACTCACCGCCCAGTATCCATTTCACGCCCAACCGTTTTGCCTCGGCATACATCTTGGCGTTAAGCTTTTTCATGATCTCATTGGACGTAAACAGGCCGAAGTTTCCCCCTTCAGAGGCATAGGTGCTCCATGTAATATCGAGGCCAAGCTTTTCGAGTTGGTGGAACAGAATCATATAGCCCATGGCGGTATAGGTGCCCGGATCGCCGAAAACATCCCCGGACGGCGTGACAAAAAGGATTTCGGCGCCTTTTCTGTTGAAACTGGGCTCCACCCGCACCCCGGTGACCTCCTCGATTTCATCCACAAAAAAATCGAGCATCTCCTTGAACGCATGGGGCTGAATCCCCATGTGGTTGCCCGTTCGGTTGCAGTTCGCCACCGGCCCTGCGATCCAGTCGATATTGAGACCCAGGAGATTTGTAAGTTCTCTGCCTATAATGGTAATCTCGGCCGTGTCAATGCCGTAAGGACAAAAAACCGAGCAACGACGGCACTCCGTGCACTGGTACAAATAGTACCATAATTCTTTCAACACATCATAGGTCAGGTTGCGGGCCCCGGCCACCGGCCCCAGGATCTTGCCCGGCAATGTAAAGTTCTTTCGATAAATCGATCGTAGAAGCTCCGCCCGCAACACCGGCATGTTCTTGGGGTCTCCCGAGCCGATGTAATAATGGCATTTGTCGGAACAGGCGCCGCACCGTACGCAGATATCCATGAAGAGCTGAAAAGAGCGAAACCGACCGAGGCGGTCCTTCATGCCGTCCAACACAATCGCTTTCCAATCTTTGGGCAACTTCCAGTCTTCACCCATCACCGACCAGTTTCGCGGGTTCGGCATGTCCACGGCCTTCACATTCTTAGGCAGAGCGGCATAACAATGCATCCCCTCTTTGATCTTCACCGGGGTCGTGCTCATCCACCCCTTCCAATGGGGTTTGGGCGTGTGATCGATCTCGCCGAGCAACTCGTCAGGATTCACAATATTCCAGCTCTTTGGTATGTTTGCCATGTTAACTCCTTTTTCCGATCTATTCCTTTGATTCCGCTGTCGTCACCTTCTTCTCCACCGGCAAACCAGCTTCAACCATCAACTCCCTGAAATCGTCTTCATAGGCCTCGTAGGTATGATACTTCACATCCGGATTCCACGGGTTAATGTGTCTCACCGCCCGGTTGTTGTTCTCCAGGTTTCTTGTGGGGCTTAAAAACACCCCGGCCATGTGCGTCAGCTTGCTGAAGGGAAAGTAGGCGACAAGCACGCTTGCCAGCAAAAGATGGATATAGAAAAACACACTGATGCCTTCCGGGACAACCGGGTTAAAGGTAACCATGCCCATGGTGAATTCCTTGATGCTCAGGATGTCGGCTTTTACCACATAACGCATCAGGATGCCTGTCTTGACGATTGCCAGTATGAGAAAAAGCGGGAAGTAGTCGGCCGGAAGCGATATATATCGCAACTGCGGAATAAGAATTCTTCTTAACAGAAGGTATGTGACGGCAGCGCCAAGCAACAATCCGCTCTGGTATGGCGTAGGTAGCCAGAACTGGAAAAATCCATCAACGTTTTCAATCCATTCCACAAAAAACGGCAGCGGTTCGGTGACGAACCTGAGGTGTCTGATCAAAACCACGACAAAGGTCGCATGAAAGGCCATAGCGCCCAGCCAGAGCCACTTGGATGATGTATATCGGATATGCTCTCCGTCGCCGAATTGCATCCTGGTGTTTCTGAATAAAGACCGGAAGAACAGGACTTCGAGAATCATTCTACCCCACACGCCAAGCTTGGTCGACGGATTGTCCAACCTGTCCACATAATCATACTTGATCCATGGCAGGGATTTCTGTTGTGAACATGTAGACGGAATCCGAAAGGGCACGGGAGATCTTCCCCACTTGACCACCCGGTAGATCATCCCGACGAAGAAAGCAATAATCGCAAGATACGGAATAACTACCCCAAAAAACCAATTAAGATGTGCGAAATACCCCGCTACGGCAATGACAACAATCCCGGTGACTGCCAAGCCGGAGATCATAAGACTCAGTATGATGTTCATTTAGTACTCCCTCGCTTCCGTATTGGGTTTTCCCTTGTTCATTGGTCTTTCTCGATATCCTCGTCGCATCGAAGAGACTCAGGGTTGATAAGGCTCAGATTCAACGGACCCTGATTCATCAAACTCCGGGACCTCGTACGTCAGACCCGCCATTTGCAGCAATCTTTCCGACCGTCTTTTTACGGTGTTGACCCGAATATCAAAAATCTTCTGACGACATTGTACGTAAATGTCAAACCCGAGGAGGAGCAAACCGTCTATTTTTTCTTCCAGAGCCGACAAGTCATCGGAAAGCCCATTTCGAAGAATTTTGGGCCCCAACTCTTCCCGGATCACACTCTTGAGCCCCAGGATGAAACCAACCGCCTCTGATGGAGAAAAATCCTGAATCGCCCGGATACGTATGATGCCGTCCAGGGCTCCTGGAACCTCAGCCGCGCTGCCGGGATCATCCACTTTCAAAAGGGCGTCAAACATGGTCGCAATCCCTTCAGAGATGGTATGTCCTATGGGGTTTCCAAATTGGTCTTTCTTTGCAAAAAAGGCATGGCTTTCTTTCGGATATGTTTTGAGGGTAAGATCACACCATTTATTGACTATGGAAGCCTTTTTTTCCACAAGGAGATTCTTTAAGCTCATAGAAATTGGTATCCTGATGCAAAACGTCGAAAAAATAGCCGCTACAGTCTAACGAGGCGCGATTTGATGGGACATATATAAAACGGTCTTTTTTGTCAAGACAAAAAGCGACGGCTGCCGGAGATTAGCACACTGGAATTGTAGGAAATAAAAAACCGAATGCAATCAGGGTTGATCCCGCTTGGGGAATCAACCCCTGGATATTCATGGTGCCGGAGGTCGGAATCGAACCGACACGACCGCAAGGGTCGGAGGATTTTGAGTCCTCTGCGTCTACCAGTTTCACCACTCCGGCGAAAAGTGTTGCAGTAGTTTAAGGAACACTCGTCTTGTTGTCAACCCCATTATCAAGCCTCGCGGCGGCAAGCCCATGGCCGAGATGCGCCTTGTGCCTGAAGGCACGCAAACCCCTGTTTATTGTTGGACAATTTGGATATGGCTTGACACATTGTCGAAGATGTGGATATAATACCAAA
>CAYSGJ010000041.1:0-4312 GCA_964430705.1 uncultured Desulfobacterales bacterium
GGCACTCCCAACTCGGCCTAAGCGGCTCAGACAGTTGCCCGGCTTGCGGCCCCATACCCATAGGCCTCTAGAACTTGAGCTTTTTGGATAACCGCTAAAAATATAAAGCCCTTCGTGTCTTGGTACTTTGCGTCGTTCGACTTGAGGATGGTGCGTCATGTATTGTATTTGGTATTCCAGTGATTCGGGTTCCGGCTTTTTGATCGCCCATGCCGACCGAAGTCTTGCCTAAGGATAAATAAGGATAAATTATGGTATCATTCATAGGCCGAAGCATGGTTCAAAAGATCATCACGTTGTTTTTTGTCTCCGTGATTTCGTTTTTAATTATTCACCTGGCGCCCGGAGAGCCCAGTCAGGTGGATCCCATGAATCCGAAATTCACCCCCGAGATCGTCGAACGGTTTCAAAAGGCCTTTCACCTCGATCAACCTTTGTATGTGCAATACCTGTATTTCTATCGGGATCTTTTCACGGGCAAAACGGTCTCATGGAAGGACAACCAGTCCGTGTTGAACAAGATTTGGGAGCGGTTTCTCAACAGCCTTCCCTTGTTTGTTGTGGGCACCATCATTACGTGGACCTTGTCCTTTCCCGTGGGGATTCGTTCCGCGATCTTTCGGGGCGGCATCTATGATCGGACCACGACATTTATGTCCTACGTGCTGATTTCTATTCCGGGATTTTTCTTTGCCTATGTGCTGATTATCCTAGTGGTCAATGCGTTTCATGTACCGGTTATCGGGATGGAAACCTTTGGTCTCGGAGATGCGTCCAGGGTTCATTTTCTGATGGACCGGGTCTGGCATCTGTTGATTCCATCGGTTCTCGGGGCCACCGGCGGCATTGCTGTGTTGTCCCGGTATGTGCGGGGGCAAATGCTCGAAGTGGAAGGGCAGGACTACGTGCGAACGGCCAAGGCAAAGGGCTTGCCCCCGGAGCAGGTGCATTACAAACATGCCCTTCGCAACGCCTTGCTGCCCTTTGTCACCATGTTCGGATTGATCCTGCCGGGCCTGATCGGCGGGTCCGTGATTATTGAATCCATCTTTTCCTGGCCCGGCATGGGCAGGATGGCTTATGAGGCCATTTTATCCAGAGATTACCCGGTGATTCTGACGGTGAATTTTCTGTCGGCCGTGCTGGTGCTGGCAGGGACCTTTGTCTCGGATATCTTATATATGGTCGTGGATCCGAGGATCCGGTTGTAGGTTTGATCCGAATCCGGTGTTTCCAGGTAAGTGTCTAGAGTGAGCTAAAGTGCCTAGAGTGACTAAAGTGACTAGAGTGAGCGAAAGTGTCTAAAGTTAAGGGTTGCTGCCATTTTGAAGCGTTGCGGTTATCTATATGAATACGCTTGCTGAAAATTCCCATGTTGATGCCCCTGCAGCGCCCCGGAGGACCAGGGGTCAGGAATTTTGGCGCCTTTTCAGGCAAAACAATCTGGCGATCGGCGGGTTAACGATTTTTATTATCTTTTTTGCAACCGCTGTGATCGGATTGTTTTTGACCTCGGGGCCGGATCCGGTATTGGATCCGGCCTTGGTCCGGCTTCAGGAAAAACTGCGTCCGCCCCTGTCGCCGGCCAACCTGGAGTCGTTGCACGTCGATGAAGTCCCTGCTTTGGGGATGTATATTCTGGGTACGGACGATTTGGGCCGCGACGTGTTTGCACGGATGCTCCAGGGGGCATGGGTTTCGCTGACCGTAGGATTTGTGGCCGTCGGCATTTCGGTCCTGGTCGGAATCCTCATGGGAGGGATTGCCGGATATTTCGGAGACCGTCCCGTGAGGGCGGACCTGCTTGCGGCCGTGTGTCTTGCGGTGGCCGGGATCGGGTCGCTTAGTCAGGGCGCCGTGGTGTGGGGCGGTGTTTTGCTGGGTGTCGGTTGTGCTGCCGGACTGTGGCTGTTCACGGCAAAGCGGATAGAAAAACGCGCAGAAAACAGATCCGGAACCCGATGGCAACACGTGTTGCGGATTCAGGCCATGTCGGTGGATACGCTCATTATGCGCATTGTGGACATCATGCTGTGTTTCCCCGGTTTTTTTCTTATTCTGACGGTGGTGGCGTTGCTGCCGGCCAGTATTTACAACATCATGATCGTGATCGGCCTGACCAGTTGGATGGGCGCCGCCCGTTTTGTACGCGCCGAGTTTCTGGCATTAAGGGAGCAGGATTTCGTGACGGCCGCCAGGGCGCTCGGGGTAGGCACATGGCGGATTATTTTTCGCCACATGCTGCCCAATGCCATGGCCCCGGTGCTGGTTTCCGCCACGATCGGCATCGCGTCGGCCATCCTGACCGAAGCGGGCTTGAGTTTTCTGGGGTTCGGCGTGCCGCCTCCGCACGCCACCTGGGGAAATATTCTTTCCGACGGCAAGGGGTTTATCTTTGATGCCCCATGGCTCACCTTTGTGCCGGGCCTCACCATCCTGGTGGTGGTGCTGTCGTTCAACCTGTTCGGAGAAGGCCTGAGAGATGCGCTCAATCCAAAACTACGAGCAAGAGGGTAAGTGACTAGAGTGACTAAAGTGAGCTAGAGTGAGCTAGAGTGAGCTAAAGTGACTAGAGTGCCTAAAGTGACTAAAGTGGGCTAAAGTGAGCTGGAGTCGCTGAAGTGAACTGAGGGGGTAGTGAAGTGGCAACCTGGGGTTGGGGTCGTATGGCATGGACAATAGAGAATTCGGGAAATTGTTGGAGGCGCGGACATTCAAATTCGCGAAAGAAATTATACGTTTGTCCGTTAAATTGCCCAATACACCGGAAGGCAGGGTCATACAAAATCAGATAACAAAGGCTGGGACGTCTATTGGTGCCAATTATCGAGAAGCAAATAGAGCAAGAAGCAGGGCAGAGTTTAAAAGCAAGATTGGAATCTGTGCCGGCGAGGCGAGCGAGACCTTGTATTGGCTTGAGATTATCAAAGAAATGGAATGGGTTTCCGGCGATGTTATCAAACCCGATTTTGATGAATGTGGGGAATTATTAGCCATTTTTTCGTCCATCGGGAAGAAAAAATAATGGTATTTCCCTTCCGGCTGTCGTTTTTTTAACTCTAGTCACTATAGCTCACTTTGAACTATAGCTCACTTTCAATTCGCTGATCTGTACTTTCTGGACGAGAATGATGCCGGCTGATAACAATCCACTCCTTTCCGTAAAAAACCTCCGCGTCTACTTTCGCGGCCATGATGCGACGGCCCGGGCCGTGGACGGGGTGACCTTCGAAGTGGGGCAGGGCGAAACGGTGTGCCTTGTCGGCGAATCGGGGTGCGGCAAAACCGTGTCCGCCTTGACGGTTCTGGGGCTTGTGCCCCAACCGCCCGGCGAGATCAGGGGCGGCGAGGTGTTGTTTAAGGGGCGTAACCTTCTGGGACTTTCAGACGAGAAGATGCAGTCCTTTCGGGGCAATCAGATCGCCATGGTGTTCCAGGAACCCATGACATCGCTCAATCCCGTATTCACCATCGGGGACCAGATCTCGGAAGCCATTACGATTCACGAGAAGGTGACCAAGGCGGAGGCAATCAGGCGCTGTGTGCGGCTTTTGGCTGATGTCGGTATTGCGGCATCTGAAGACCGTCTCAGGGACTACCCTCACCAGCTCAGCGGCGGCCAGCGGCAGCGCGTGATGATTGCCATGGCCCTGGCCTGCGATCCGGCGCTGGTCATTGCCGATGAGCCCACCACGGCGCTTGATGTGACGGTGCAGGCTCAGATCCTGGATCTGTTTGAAGCGCTTCAAAAAAACAGGGACATGTCCTTGCTGTACATCACCCATGACCTGGGCGTGGTGGGCAATATCGCCGATCGGATCTATGTCATGTACGCGGGTGTGGTGGTCGAACAGGGCGCCGCCGGCCACATATTTGATACTCCGAACCATCCATACACAAAGGGGCTGCTGGCTTCGTTGCCGGATCGCTCAAAACGGGGCGCTGCGCTTCAAGGCATCCCGGGCGCCGTGCCGGATCCGGCCTTTAAGCCCATGGGATGCCCTTTTCACCCTCGATGTACGGCGGCTGTGGCTTCGTGCAGGAACGCCTTTCCCCGGATGTGCGATCTGGGCGGGCTGCATCGGAGTCGGTGCCCGGTGATGTGTGAAAAGCCGAAAATCAGTGACTACCAGTAGATGGGGATACGAGAAAGGCCCCTCGCAGAGGCCACGCTCTGCTGCCGGCGCTGATTAAAAAAGAATGCAGTTCTCTATAAAGCTCAAGTAACACCGCTTTCCGGCCTATGGGCGTCGGTCCTCCAGGCGGCCAAAACTCGCCGCAAAGGCCGCGTAAGGACTGCCGTCGACGGGTA
>CAYSGJ010000042.1:0-19228 GCA_964430705.1 uncultured Desulfobacterales bacterium
TTGATTACGCCCATTGCCATGGAAAAGGAACTCAGATTCGCCGTTCGCGAGGGCGGTCGCACGGTAGGCGCCGGCGTTATCGCCGAGATTCTGGAGTAGATTGTATTGATAACGTGGTTTATGCATTCGGTAGGAAGGCAATAATCAGCTCATTGGCGGCTGCTGCAGATCAGGAATTTGAAAATTCGGGGACAAGTGGGTACGCGCAATTGCTGAATTCAGAATTTCCAAATGTGGGCAGTAGGAGATTAGGGTCGAGATCATGAATCAAAAGATACGGATCCGGATGAAGGCTTTTGATCACAAGCTGTTGGACCAGTCCACGACGGACATTGTTGATACGGCAAAACGTACGGGGGCAACGGTTGTAGGGCCTATACCCCTTCCAACGGTGGTGAACAAGTATTGCGTGCTGCGGTCGCCCCACAAGGACAAGAAATCGCGGGAGCAATTTGAGATCAGGACGCACAAGCGACTACTGGATATATTGGAACCGACGCAACAGACGGTGGATGCACTGATGAAACTGGATTTGTCCGCAGGGGTGGATGTTGAAATTCGGTTAGACTAGAAGCCGTGTGCTTACTTATGGATATTTGGTCCGTTAGAAATGGAAGCAAGGGATAGCAATCATGTATAGGGGGCTTTTGGGAAAAAAGTTGGGCATGTCGAGCTTGTTTACGCCATCGGGTCAACAAGTCCCCGTGACGGTGCTGGAAGTTGGGCCTTGCGTGGTGACACAGATCAAGACTCAGGCTACCGACGGATATGATGCCCTTCAGGTTGGTTTTCTGGAAAAGAATGCCGCCCGCGTGAGTAAGCCGGAAGCCGGCCATTTTAAGAAAAGTGGTCGGACGGGGTTTGTTTTTCTGGCCGAGGTTGCCGTTGATGACCCGGCGGGACATGGTTTGGGCGACACGTTGACGGTGGACACGGCATTTGAGGTCGGAGAACGGGTGAATGTGAGCGGTCTGTCGAAAGGAAAAGGTTTCTCGGGCGTTGTCAAGCGATGGGGTTTTCGTGGAGGCAGGGGGTCTCACGGGTCTATGTTCCACCGGGCTCCCGGCTCTATTGGTTGTTCCGCATGGCCGTCCAGAGTCATCAAAGGGCGTAAACTGCCCGGTCAGTTCGGGAACACGCGGGTTACGGTCAAGAATTTGGAAATTGTGGATATCCGTCCGGAACAAAACCTTATGATTGTAAAAGGGGCTGTTCCGGGAAGTCCTTCAGGCCTCATTGAGGTCAACAAGCTCAAGGTTGCGCCCCAGAAGCAACAAGACAGGAAATAGGCCCATGGCAGTGGCGGATGTATACAATATGGAAGGCGAGAAGGTCTCGGAAGTCGACCTGAACGATGACATCTTCAATGTGGCTGTAAAGCCTCATGTTCTGCACGAAGTTGTCGTGATGCAGTTGGCCTGTCGACGGGCGGGGACTTCGTCAACCAAAGGACGTTCCGAAGTCCGAGGCGGGGGGCAGAAGCCGTATCGCCAGAAGGGCACCGGTCGTGCCAGAGCCGGCTCTCGACGATCACCCCTGTGGCGAGGCGGTGGTGTGGTTTTTGGACCTACTCCACGTGACTTTGGGTACCGGGTGCCCAAAAAGGTGCGCAGGTCGGCGCTCAAGATGGCCTTGAGCAGTAAACTGCAGGAAAAGGCCTTGACCGTGGTGGATCGTCTACATTTGGAAGTCGCAAAGACCAAACGGTTCGCCCAGATTCTTGCAGCGCTGAACACAGAAGAGGTTTTGATTGTTACGGCAGGAAAAGACGAAAATGTGGAACTTTCCGCCAGGAACCTTCCTTATGCCAAGGTGCTTCGTTCGGAAGGGCTAAATGTCTACGATGTGCTCAAATACAAGAATATCATCTTGGTGGAACCTGCCATCGGAAAGATCCAGGAGAGATTGCTCCCATGATGCTGTACGAGATTTTAAAAAGACCCCTGATTACCGAGAAGAGTACCATTCAAAAAGAGCTGAAGAACCAGCTTACCTTTGAGGTGAAACGGAAGGCAAACAAAGTGGAGATTCGCAGGGCTGTTGAAAAAGTTTTCAACGTCGCGGTGTTGGACGTCAGGACCATCCAAGTGAAAGGCAAGACAAAGCGCTTTGGACGAATTCCGGGCAAACGCCGGGATTGGAAAAAAGCTGTTGTCACCTTGGCACCGGGCGAACATGTTGAATTCTTCGAGGGAGTATAGAACCGGTTGCCGGTTACCAGTTGTCAGTCATCCGGGGGGCTTTAAAACACAGAGAACCGGAGGCGGAAAATCGGAAACTGAACGAATAACGGATTAACAGATAGCGGATAGAAAAATGGCACTTAAGAGAACAAAACCTACATCTCCGGGACGACGATTTCAAGTATACGACACCTTTGAGGGGCTTACAACCTCGCAGCCGGAAAAGAGCCTGGTCGGGTCTTTGAAAAAGAGCGGTGGGCGCAATGCGCATGGCCGGATTACCTGTCGCCATCGCGGCGGCGGGCACAAGAAACGGTACCGCCGGATAGATTTCAAGCGAAACAAGCCGGATGTTCCCGCAAAGGTGGCAACCATAGAATACGATCCCAACCGAACGGCCCGAATAGCCCTTCTGCATTATGTGGACGGAGAAAAACGGTATATCGTTGCGCCCGGCAAGGTGGCCGTGGGCGATATGGTGGTGGCTGGCGGCAAGGCGGACATTGTGCCGGGCAATATGATGCCTTTGCGAAGCATACCCCTGGGCACCCAGATCCACAACATAGAGCTTCGTCCCGGAAAAGGAAGCCAGTTGGCGCGCAGTGCCGGAAGCTATGCCCAGTTGATGGCCAAGGAAGGTCGGTATGCCCAGATCAAGCTGCCTTCCGGAGAGGTTCGGATGGTGCTCATTGACTGCAGAGCAACCATTGGGCAGGTCGGCAATTCGGAACATGCGAATATCGTTTTGGGTAAGGCGGGTCGGAAGCGTTGGCTCGGCCGTCGACCGAGGGTCCGAGGCGTGGCCATGAATCCCGTAGATCATCCTATGGGAGGTGGAGAGGGAAGGTCTTCCGGAGGAAGACATCCTTGTTCGCCTTTAGGCGTTCCCGCAAAAGGGTTCAGGACGCGAAAAAAGAAGAAACCCAGCGATAACTATATCGTTCGACGACGACGGAAATAGGAAACGACCCCGCCGGAGATTGCCCCTTACCGTGTCAGGGCCGTAGGGCGTCAAAAGAAGAGTCATTTGGTTGTTGTGTTGCTGTTGGGATTATCCGGACCCTGTTTTCCCGGGGCCCCGAGATTGCCAACGGCGACAAGGAGTTTTTTGACAGGAGAAGATATGCCGCGTTCACTTAAAAAAGGTCCTTTTATCGATTCGAAGTTGCTGAGAAAAGCCCTTATGGCCCAGGAATCCGGGAGTCGGAAGGTTATCAAGACTTGGTCCAGGCGTTCTACTATTGTTCCCGAGCTGGTCGCTTTGACTCTGGCCGTTCACAATGGGAAGAAATTTGTCCCTGTGTTCATCTCCGAAGACATGGTCGGCCACAAATTGGGTGAGTTTGCACCGACGAGGACCTTTTACGGACATGCCGGCGACAAAAAAACACGCCTTAAAGGCAAAAAAGGCTAAGAAGCGGGCTAAAAAATGGAAGTCAAGTCAATAGTAAGGTACATTCGAATTTCGCCTACGAAGGTTCGTAAGATTGCGGTGGCGGTCAAGGGCAAACCTGTTGAAGAGGCCCTGAATGTGTTGGGGTTCATGCCACAGCGTTCAGCCGGTGTCTTGGCAAAGGCGATTCGTTCGGCAGTGGCCAATGCTGATCAACAGCCCGAGGTTGACGTAGATAACCTGTTAATTTCAAATATTGCCGTGGATCAGGGGCCCACCTTGAAACGCTTTCGGGCGAGAGCGATGGGGCGGGCCAACAGGATTTTGAAGCGGACGAGTCATATCACTGTGGTGCTGGCCGAACAATAGGAGGCGGAGGAGGCTGTTTTGGGACAAAAAGTCAACCCGATTGGTTTTAGACTGGGCGTGATCAAATCCTGGGATTCCCGTTGGTTTTCCGAAAAGGACTACGCGCGGTTTATTGAGGACGATTGGAGAATTCGGGAATTTCTAAAAAAGAAGCTGTATCACGCCGGCATATCCAAGGTCGAAATCGAACGGTGGGCAAAACGCATCAGATTACGAATCTATGCGGCACGTCCGGGAATCGTCATCGGGAAAAAAGGCGCCGAGATTGAAATCTTGAAAAGGGAACTGGAAAGAATAGTCCCTCAAGAGGTGATGGTTGACATTCAGGAAGTCAGGAAGCCCGAGGTTGACGCCCAATTGGTCGCGGAAAATGTGGGCCTGCAAATTGTCCGTCGTGTGGCTTTTCGCCGAGCGATGAAGCGCAGTGTTTCCTCTGCGATGCGATTTGGAGCGCAGGGTATCAAGGTCTGTTGCTCGGGCCGACTGGGCGGTGCTGAAATGGCTCGTACCGAGTGGTACAAGGAGGGCAGGATCCCCTTGCATACCTTGAGAGCGGATATTGATTACGGGTTTGCCGAGGCTCGCACAACCTATGGCATTGTAGGGGTGAAAGTTTGGATCTTTCATGGAGAGATACTTGAGAAAGACAAGGCGGCTTCCGCTTAAAGGGATCCGACCTTTGTTTAGAGGAATCTGAAATGTTAAGTCCGAAAAAAGTCAGATATCGAAAACAACAAAAGGGCAGAATGAGAGGCATGGCCTATAGAGGGTCGCGTCTAACGTTCGGGGAATTCGGACTACAGGCTGTTGAGTGCGGTCGGATGACATCACAACAAATTGAGGCGGCCCGTATTGCTATGACTCGGCACGTAAAACGGGGCGGAAAGATTTGGATCCGTGTTTTTCCGGACAAACCTTTTACCAAGAAACCGTTGGAAACCAGAATGGGAAAAGGTAAAGGGGCTCCCGAGGGTTGGGTCGTTGTTGTGAGGCCGGGGCGGATTCTTTATGAAATGGAAGGCGTGTCCGTAGAGCTGGCAAAAGAAGCCATGCGGTTGGCTTCACACAAGCTGCCTTTTAGAACCCGGATGGTGGCACGAGGTGAACGATCATGAAGGCGAGCGACATCCGCGAATTGGGTTCCGAAGAGATCCGGCAGCAGCTCAAAGAACTTTTACAGGAGCAATTTAACCTTAAGTTTCAGCACGCCACGGACCAGCTTGAAAATTTCATGCGATTGCGAGATGTCAAAAAAGACATTGCTCGTATGAACACGGTGTTGAGGGAACTGGAACTGCAAGGCAAAGGGACGGGCTGATTTCGAGGTTTTGGAGAAGCGCGCTTTGGCGAGGGTATCCCGGGCTCATCGGTGATGGAAAAATCGGCGCTTCAGCCGACTGCTTGCTTGGCTTGACGCCGCGGAGTTTTTTTTGACGTGGGCTTTTGAGGTCTTGGAGACAGATGAAGGAACGAGGATTGAGGAAACGGAAAATCGGCAGGGTCGTCAGCGACAAAATGGACAAAACTGTTGTCGTGGCCATTGATAGAACCGTCAAACACACCATGTATAAGAAATTCATGAGGCGACGTTCCAAGTGTGTGGTCCATGATGAAAAGAATTTGTGTGGTGTCGGCGATAAAGTGATGATCGTGGAAACCAGGCCGTTAAGTAAAACGAAGCGGTGGCGTATCTGCGAGATCATGAAGAAGGCCGTTTAAAAGGGGAATATTGGCCAATGATACAGACGGAATCCAAATTACAGGTGGCGGACAATTCCGGCGCCAAAAAGCTTTATTGTATCAGAGTGCTGGGCGGATCTCGAAGGCGTTATGCAAGAATCGGCGACATTATTGTCGTTGCCGTTAAAGAGGCTATACCACACGCGAAAGTCAAAAAGGGCGATGTTATGCGGGCCGTGGTGGTGCGAACCAAAAAAGAATTGCGAAGGCCTGATGGATCTTACATCAAATTTGACGATAATTCCGCCGTGCTGATCAACCAGAATGGCGAGCCGATTGGAACCCGGATTTTTGGCCCGGTGGCCAGAGAACTTCGGGCAAAGAAGTTCATGAAAATCGTGTCGTTGGCTCCAGAGGTGCTTTAGGCCGGAACACGACTTTAGGCAAGAGGGAGAATAATCCATGGCTGCCGGAAAATGCCGCCTGAAAAAAGATGACAAGGTCAAAGTCATTAATGGCAAGGAAAAGGGCAAGATAGGTAAAGTCCTGAAAGTGCTACCTGCGAAGGAGCGCGTGGTCGTCGAGAATGTCAATTTTGTCAAGCGTCACACGAGACCTGGAAGGCATACGCCGCAGGGGGGCATTATCGAAAAGGAAGCGCCCGTGCATTGCTCCAATCTCATGCTTATGTGTGACAAATGTATTAACCCCATCAGGGTCAAAATGCAGCGCCTTGAAGACGGACGTAATGTCAGGGTTTGCAGAAAGTGCGGAGAAGTGATCGACACATAAGTCGCGTTCCGTTGTGATTCAACGCTCCTTTTTTACGGGTTTTAGAGGTTTTGTCATGTCAGGCTTGAAGGCAACATACCAAGAGGAAATCGTTCCCAAGCTTATGGAAAAGTTTGGGTACAAGAACGTGATGCAGGTTCCCAAGCTGAGCAAAGTTGTGCTGAATATGGGGCTTGGAGAGGCTATTCAGAATATCAAAATTCTCGATGCAGCCGTGGAGGAACTGGCACTGATTTCGGGGCAAAGGCCGGTTGTAAGGCGAGCCCGCAAATCGATTGCGACGTTTAAACTCAGGGCCGGCATGCCCATAGGCACCAGCGTGACTCTTCGGGGCGAGCGCATGTACGACATGTTCACCAGACTTGTGAACGTCGCTTTGCCCAGGGTGCGGGATTTTAGGGGGGTTTCCGGGAAGGCTTTTGACGGCCGGGGGAACTATTCTTTGGGGATCAAGGAACAAATTATTTTCCCCGAGATCGACTACGACAAGATAGACAAGGTGAAGGGGTTGAACATAACGGTTGTGACTACGGCCCAAACGGACGAAGAGGCAAAAGAGCTCTTGCGCCTGCTGGGAATGCCGTTCAGGAACTAGGAACAAGGAGGCGTGGGTGGCAAAAACATCTCTTAGGGTTAAGGCAAGACAGAAACCCAAATTTTCATCCAGGGCCTATTTCAGGTGTCCTTTGTGTGGACGCTCCAGGGCATTCATGAGGAAATTTGGAATATGTCGAATCTGTTTCAGGACGATGGCGCTCAACGGGCAGTTGCCCGGAGTCGTCAAGTCGAGCTGGTGACGCGATGATTATGGATCACGTCGTATATCGGTGCAGTTGCCTGCCTGATGAGTTCATGGCCGCCACTCGAGAAAGGAGATAAGAATGTCCGTAAGCGATCCATTGGCTGATATGCTGACCCGGATCAGGAATGCAGGTATGGCCAAGCACGGCAAAGTGGACATTCCTGCCGCCAAAATGAAGATCAGTGTGGCCAAGATACTTAAAGCCGAGGGGTATGTTAAGAATTTCAAGGTGTTTAAGGAAAAAGGCCACGGTATTATCAGAATATACCTCAAGTACCATGAGGGGAATCAAAATATTATTACAGGACTCAAACGGCTGAGCAAGCCCGGGAGACGGGTCTATGTCCAGAAGAAAGATATTCCATACGTCTTGAATGGCATGGGTGTGGCCGTGTTGTCGACCTCCAAGGGTGTTCTTACTGACCGCGAGGCCAGGGAACATAATGTCGGAGGGGAGCTTTTGTGCAGCGTTTGGTAGGGTCGACGGATCCAGCCTAAGAAAGGGAGTGCAAAAAGATGTCACGAGTGGGAAAGCAACCAGTTCCCATACCAGATGGCGTGGGAGTCTCCTTCAAGGCCCAAAAGGTCGATGTAAAAGGGCCGAAAGGGAGTCTGTCTCGTGTAATGCATGACGACGTAGACCTGAAAGTGGAAGACGGGGCGATTCATGTCACTGTGTCTGGCGAAAGCAAAAAAAACAAGGCGTTGCAGGGGCTCTCGCGAACGCTGGTGGCAAACATGATCCATGGCGTTACCCAGGGGTTTCAACGGGTGTTGGAGATCGTGGGAGTGGGGTATCGTGTGGAGTTGAAGTCGAACACATTGACCTTTGCCCTTGGTTATTCCCATCCAGTGGTCTTGAAACTTCCTGAAGGGATTGAGGCCTCTATTGAAAAAACCAAGGTGATCTTGTCCGGCATTGACAAGGAGCTTTTGGGGGCGACCGCTGCAAAAATCAGAAGTTTCAGGGCGCCTGAGCCTTACAAAGGCAAGGGAATCAAGTATGCCGAAGAGCGTATTATCCGCAAGGCCGGTAAGGCCGGCGCTAAATAGAAGAGGGTATTCCGAGGCGCGCCTTTGTGCGCCCTGTTGCGGCAGGCATGCGGCGTATGTTTAAAGTGGAGGTTTTCGGGCTTTTAAGGCAATGGTGTTTTTTGAAAGGTCTCTGATTTTGAAGGTGACATATCCATGGGAACAAAAAATAAACAGACTTTACGGGTAAAACGCAAACGGCGCGTTCGAAAGAGGGTTTTTGGCAATGAAGAGCGCCCAAGGCTTTCTGTGTTTAGAAGTGCACGCCATATCTACGCACAGGTAGTGCTGGATGCCACGGGCCATGCGTTGGTGTCGGCGTCTACGCTCGACAAGGAAGCCCGTGAGCAGGCGCCGTTCAAGAATAAAGTGGAAGCGGCCAGATTTGTTGGAAAACTGGTTGCACAGCGGGCAATGGACAGAGGGGTTTCGAAGGTTGTCTTTGATCGAAATGGTTTTCTGTATCACGGTCGCATCCGAGAGGTTGCAGAGGGGGCGCGAGAACAAGGCCTGGATTTTTAGTAGGGAGGAAATCGATTGATTGGCGAGGGAACAGAAGAAATTCAGTTGATTGACAAGGTGGTTCATATCAGTCGAACCGCCAAGGTTGTCAAGGGCGGACGTCGTTTTAGTTTCAGTGCCGTTGTGGTTGTGGGAGACGGTAACGGCAAGGTGGGCCACGGTTTGGGCAAGGCCAACGAGGTCCCGGAGGCCATCCGGAAGGGCGTGGAAAAAGCCAAGAAGAACATGATCGAAGTTGCCTTGGTTGATCGGACCATTCCTTACGAGGTCATCGGAAAATTCGGCGCCGGCCGGGTTCTTTTAAAGCCGGCATCCCAAGGCACCGGGGTTATTGCCGGCGGTGCGGTGCGGGCCGTGCTGGAAGCCGTAGGGGTCCAGAATATTCTGACCAAGTGCATGAGATCTCATAATCCCCACAATTTGGTCAAAGCCACTTTTGACGGATTGAGTCAGTTGCGAGGTCGCGAGACTATTGCCGCATGGCGCGGTAAACAGCCTAACGAATTTTAGTCGGAACGTTTCCGGTACTGTAGCGCCGTAGTCTTTGCCATATCGCCGGCGAAGCAACTCCATGAAGGCGCCGCTTTTCCGCGGGGGACCGTATGAAGGGTCCAGATATCTGTTTTAAGGGATAAGGTCAATGTCCGTAATGCTGAAGATTACACTGAAAAAGAGTATCATAGGGAAACCCGAAAAACACAGAAGGACGGTTCGCAGTCTGGGATTGAGAAAGCTCAACCGGACAGTCGTACTGAAAGACTCTCCCACCGTGCGGGGAATGGTGAATCGGGTGTCTCATTTATTGGAAGTCAAGGAGAGCAGCAATGAAACTCCATGAACTATCGCCTCCGAAAGGCGCACGTCAATCCCGCAAACGCGTCGGTCGGGGGCCCGGTTCCGGGGCAGGCAAGACCGCCGGGCGCGGCACAAAAGGCCAGAAGAGCCGTTCGGGCGGCAACCTGCGACCCGGCTACGAAGGAGGCCAGATGCCTTTGCAGCGCCGCTTGCCGAAACGAGGCTTTACGAATGTTTTCAAAAAGCAATATGCCATTGTCAACATTCGGGATCTTAAGCTTTTTGAAAAAGGCTCTGTAGTGGATGAAGAAGCCTTTGTGAAGGCGGGTCTTGTAAAAGGGAAACGGGATGGGGTGAAACTTTTGGGACATGGCGCTATTGACTGTGCTTTGACCGTCAAGGTGCATCGGTGCAGCAATTCGGCCCGTGCCCACATCGAAGCCGCAGGCGGGCAAGTGGAGCTTGTTTGATATGGTTGGTGGTTTTCAAAACGTATTCAAGATACCGGAGCTGAAGAAGCGCGTTCTTTTCACCTTCGGGCTCCTGATGGTATACCGGGTGGGCTGTGCGGTGCCTACGCCCGGTATTGACGGCGATGCCTTGGCGTCGTTTTTTGCCCGCGCCAAAGGGACCCTGTTGGGAATGTTTGACATGTTTTCCGGGGGCGCTTTGGAAAGGCTTTCGGTGTTCGCCCTGGGCATCATGCCCTATATCAGCGCCTCTATTATCCTGCAATTGCTTACGGTGGTTGTTCCCCACCTGGAAAGGCTTTCCAAAGAAGGCCAGGCCGGGAGAAAGAAAATAACCCAATATACCCGTTACGGTACCGTGGTATTGAGTGTGATTCAAGGGTTTGGCATTGCGGTAGGGCTTGAGAAGATGAGCATGCCGGGCACCGCCGCCATTGTGACCGATCCCGGGTGGTCCTTTCGGTTGATGACCGTCATCACCCTTACGGCCGGCACGGCTTTCATCATGTGGCTTGGAGAACAAATTACCGAGCGCGGCATTGGAAACGGCATATCCCTGATCATTTTTGCGGGTATTGTGGCCCGTATGCCGAGTGCCATAGGCAATACCTTTCGGTTGCTGCGAACCGGAGAAATAGGCATATTCGTCGTGTTGCTGTTGTTGGTGCTTATGGTGAGTGTTGTGGGATTTATCATTTTTGTAGAGCGTGGTCAGCGGCGAATTCCAGTGCAATATGCAAAAAGGGTCGTCGGCCGCAAGATGTATGGGGGCCAGAGCACCCATCTGCCCCTTAAGATTAATACATCAGGCGTCATTCCGCCCATTTTTGCCTCCTCAATCATCATGTTTCCGGCCACCATTGCCAATTTCGTTGATATTCCCTGGGTGAAAAGCGCGGCCGAAGCCATGACGCCGGACAGCCTCATATATAACGCCATTTATGTGGGGTTTATCGTTTTCTTTTGTTTTTTCTATACAGCCGTTACTTTCAATCCCGTTGATGTGGCTGAAAACATGAAAAAACATGGTGGTTATATTCCCGGCATCAGACCAGGCAAACGCACCGCTGATTATATTGACAAAGTGCTTACCCGCATTACCTTCGGCGGTGCTCTTTATGTTTCTGCAGTGTGTGTCTTACCCACCCTGTTGATTGGTGAGTTTAACGTGCCCTTTTACTTCGGCGGCACGGCCCTTCTCATTGTCGTGGGCGTTGCCATTGACACGGTCGCCCAGATGGAAAGCCACATGTTGGCTCGACATTACGAAGGCTTCATGAAAAAGGGAGGGCCATTCAAGGGGCGCCGCTAGCATGGTTATTCTAAAATCTCCCAGGGAGATTGAAAAGATCCGTTGCAGCAACCAGATGGTTGCAGAGATCCTTGAAAAACTGAAGGAAAAGATTGCACCGGGCATCGACACATTAACATTGGATAAGATGGGCGAGGCCTTGGCTTTGGAGAAAAAAGCGGTTCCGGCCTTTAAAGGATATCGCGGCTTTCCATTCAGCTTATGCGCATCGGTTAACGAACAGGTGGTTCATGGGTTTCCGTCGCGCAGCCCCCTGAAGGAAGGGGATATCCTGAGTATGGATTTTGGGATTTTCCATGATGGGTATTACGGTGACGCCGCCATCACTGTGCCGGTGGGAAGCATATCCGATGCCGCACAGCGTTTGTTGCGAGTGACGAGGGGAGCGCTTTTTTTGGGAATTGAACAAGCCGTGGCCGGGAACCGACTCTCTGATATTTCTCATGCGGTTCAGAGCCACGTGGAGCAGGCCGGTTTTTCTGTGGTTCGTAAGTTTGTGGGACATGGTATTGGTAAAGACCTGCATGAAGACCCCCAAATACCCAATTACGGGAAACCCGGCGTGGGCATTCGGCTTAAGCCCGGGATGGTTTTTGCTATTGAACCCATGGTCAGTGCCGGAGGGTATGACGTAGAGACGCTGGATGATGGGTGGACGGCGGTTACCAAAGACAGGAGCTTGTCCGCTCATTTTGAACACACCATCGCCATTACAGAAAACGGCCCGGCTGTGTTGAGTGTTCCCCGTGGCACGGAGATAACCTTTCGGGAGGATGCCGTCGTCGCAGCCAGAAAAGCGGCCGTGTGATTTCTCAATGAAGAGGCAAGGGAAAAGGCAGGGAAGAAGATGAAGGTAAGAGCGTCGGTCAAAAAGATGTGCGCCAAGTGCAAGATCATTCGCCGTAAAGGAACGGTAAGGGTGATTTGCGAAAATAGAAGGCATAAGCAAAGGCAGGGATGACATCGTTGTTCGGGAACCGTTATTCGAAAATTGTTTTTGGCACCGGACCTGACGAATTGCGATTCATGAATAGCGAATAACGCGAGACAGGGAGGCATAGCTTTGGCACGTTTAGCAGGTGTTGATTTACCGAAAAACAAAAGAATTGAAATAGCGCTCACGTATATTTACGGCATTGGGCGGGGTTCTTCAGCGCGGATACTGGACAAGGCGGGCGTAGATCTAAATACGAACACCAATGTGCTGACGGAAGACCAGATCAGCGCCATACGCCAGATCATTGATGATCAGTACAAGGTTGAGGGAGAGCTGCGGACCGAGGTTTCTATGAATATCAAGCGGCTCATGGAGCTGGGTTGTTATAGAGGTCTTCGGCACAGAAGATCTTTGCCGGTCAGGGGCCAGCGGACCAGCACCAACGCCAGAACCCGCAAAGGTCCCAGGCGTACTGTTGCAGGCAAGAGGAAATAGCAGGGGGAGTAGCAAGCATTATGGCAAAGCCTTCGAAAAAGAAAAAAGAGAAGAAGAACGTTCCAAATGGGGTCGCCCATATCCAATCCACATTCAACAACACGATTATCACCATAACGGATCCGGCAGGCAACGTGGTGGCATGGTCCAGCGCAGGTGGGCAGGGGTTTAAGGGATCTCGCAAGAGTACCCCGTTTGCTGCTCAGCTGGCGGCGGAGGATGCGGCAAAAAAGGCCATGGAACATGGGATGCGAAGCGTAGAAGTGTACGTGAAGGGCCCGGGCGCCGGTCGAGAAGCGGCATTGCGTGCCTTGCAGGCCGCCGGATTCAATGTGCTTTTGATTAAGGATGTGACGCCGATTCCCCACAATGGGTGTCGACCACCCAAACGCCGCAGGGTATGAAAGGAGGACGAATTTGGCCCGTTATATTGGTTCGGTATGCAGGCTCTGCCGTCGAGAAAACCTGAAGATGTTTCTAAAGGGGGACCGATGCTATTCCGACAAGTGCGCCTTTGACCGCAGGGGATATGCTCCGGGGCAGCATGGACAGCGACGGATGCGCAAGGTCTCGGACTATGGGATCCAGCTTCGTGAGAAACAGAAGGTCAAGCGGATGTACGGATTGCTTGAAAGCCAGTTCCATGGCACTTTTAGGAAAGCAGAGCAGAAAAAGGGTGTGACGGGAACAACGCTGCTGGTTTTTCTGGAACGAAGGATGGACAATGTGGTCTACCGATTGGGTTTTGCCGGTTCGCGCACCCAAGCCAGGCAGTTGGTTCGACACAATCACTTCACGGTGAATGGAAAGAAAATGAATATTCCATCATATCTCGTCAAAATTGGAGACGTGGTAACATTGCGCGAAAAAAGCCGAAAGATAGCCGTTTTTTCGGACGCTATGGAAACAGTGGTGCGGCGCGGGGTTTCCGGATGGCTTGAGTTGGACAAGGCGGCATTTCAAGGTACGGTTAAAGCGTTTCCGACCCGCGAAGAGTTGACCATGCCGATCCAAGAACAATTGATTGTCGAACTCTATTCGAAGTAACCAAGAGGTCCGTGCGCGGTCGGCTTAAATGTCTTTTGGAATATAATCAGTAAAATCGGAGACGGGATTATGTCATCAGCATCGAAGGAAATCATGTATATGAACTGGCGTGAGCTCATCAAGCCCAAGGGCATTGAGGTCAGTGTCAGCAGCCCGGACTATGGCAAATTCGTATGCGAGCCCCTGGAGCGGGGGTTCGGTATCACCATAGGGAACGCTCTGCGCAGGATTCTCCTGTCTTCCATTTACGGCGCCGCGATTGTGTCGGCGAAGATCGATGGCGTGATGCACGAGTTCTCCGCCATATCGGGTGTTTTGGAAGATGTGTCCGAGTTGGTCTTGAATCTGAAGGAGGTGCGGCTCAGGATGAAAGATTCCGGCCCCCGAGAAATCCGTATCGAGGCTTCTCAGGAAGGCCCGATTACGGCCGGAGATATTATCACGGACGGAACCGTTGAGATCCTGAATCCTGAACAATACATCGCCACCTTGTCTAAAAATGTCAAATTTAACATGACCATGACCGCGAAAGTGGGCAAGGGCTACGTGCCTGCCGAATTGAATAAAGAAGAAAACGATCCCGTGGGAACGATTCCGGTTGATGCCGTCTTTTCACCCATCAAACGCGTTAAGTACGTGGTTGGAAATGCCAGGGTCGGTCAGAGAACGGACTACGACAAGCTGACCCTGGAAGTGTGGACCGACGGCAGTGTCCTTCCGGAGGATGCCACGGCCTTTGCCGCCAAGATTCTCAAAGAGCAAATGAACTTTTTTATCAATTTTGATGAAGAACCGGAGCCCGAGCCGGAAGAACTGGTTGAACAGGAAGAGCCCCTGAACGAGAATCTCTTTCGCAGCGTTGAAGAACTTGAACTTTCGGTGCGTTCGGCAAACTGCCTGAAGAATGCGAACATCGGATATATCGGTGAATTGGTCCAGCGGACGGAACAGGAAATGCTTAAAACGAAGAACTTCGGTCGGAAATCGCTGAACGAGATCAAGGAAGTGCTGACGGAAATGGGGCTTTCGCTGGGCATGAAGATCGACGGATTCACGCCGCCCGATGAACCGGAGGAAGGAGAAGACAGCGATTCATGAGACATCAGAAGGCTGGAAGAAAGTTCAACCGAACAGCGAGTCATCGAGATGCCATGCTTCGAAACATGGTGACCTCTCTTTTTGCATTCGGGCGGATTAAGACAACCGACGCCAAAGCCAAAGAGCTCAGGCGGTGGGCCGACCGGATGATCACCCTTGCCAAAAGGGGTGATCTTCATGCGCGGCGCCAGGCCCTGTCCGTGGTGCGGGACAAGTCCGTGGTTGCCACGCTTTTTGAGAATGTGACGCAACGATTCGGCGCCAGGGCCGGGGGATATACTCGCATAGTGAAAGTAGGCAGGCGGACCGGAGACGCCGCACCCATGTCGCTGATTGAGTTCGTCGGCGCGGAAGACGAGGGCAAGGCGAAAAAGCAAAAGTCCAAAGCCGCTAAGAAAGCGACTCCGAAGACCAAAAAAGAAGTTCCGGCGGAAACCAAGAAGAAACAGGTGCCCGAGGCGGACGCAGCCGAACAAAAAGTCGACAAGACACAAGCCGCCCCGGAAGCGGAACCCGAAGAGGAAATAGAAGAAAGAACGGCGCCGGAGTCCAAAGAAGAAAAGGGGTCTGAGCCGGCGGTGGAAGAGGAGAACGCTCAGAACGCCCAGGGAGATACGGAAGAAAAGGAAAAATAACCTCAAGCCATTATCAGAGCGTTCCGCGGCGGTTCATGATGCGCGACGAACACAGGAGAAAGCCCAAAGGGTCGGCACGACATTGCCGACCCTTTTTTGCGTGAAATTGACAAGGATCTTCGCTTCTTCGTTTTGTCTAAAAAAAGAAGCTCATGACGCAACAAAACAAATCCTGTTTCATGTGGAGCGGGAAATTCGCGCATTATCGCGAGGAGACAATGGAGGCCGCGGCGGTGCAAAAAAAAGAGGGTTTACACAAACAAATACCCATAGAAAAACGCATTATATTTGCGTTGGACGTTGAAACCGTGGAAGAGGCCAAGCATTGGGTCGAAAAGATCGAAAGCCGCGTGAAATTTTTTAAAGTCGGCTTCCAATTATTTCTTGCCGGATGGTTTCCGATCATTGAATGGATTCTTGCCAGGAATTTGGAGGTAATGCTTGACCTGAAATTTTTTGATGTCCCGGAAACCGTGGCGTCTGCCGTAAAACAATTACAAGAAAAAGGCGTAACGTTTGCGACGGTTCATGGAAACGATCACATTCTTCGGGCTGCTGTTGCGCACAAAAAGGAAACAAAGATTCTTGCCGTCACGGTTCTTACCAGTTTGGACCAGGCCGACGTCGAAGAATTGGGTTTTCAATGCTCTATCGAAGATTTGGTTTTTACTCGGGCAAAGCGCGCCCTGAGCATAGGATGCGACGGCGTTGTTTCGTCCGGTTTGGAAGCGCAAAGACTGAGGGAAAATGTCGGAGATCATTTTTTCATCGTTGTGCCGGGCGTTCGTCCCCTGTCCAATAAAACGGACGATCAAAAACGAGTCGTGGACGTAAAAACGGCATTTCATAACGGCGCCGATTATATCGTCGTGGGTCGTCCTATTCGATCGGCAAACGACCCCCTCGGCGCGATCGAACAAATGCAAAGAGACATATCTGAGGTCGTTTCTTAAAAACCGCCGGGATAGCCGGCGATTAGGGAACAAGGGTCGGCCCCTTAAACAGGCCCACTCATCTGTTGAATCAAATATCTTCACCGTCGAGGCTTGGGCATTCAGCAATGGGCTTCAAGAGGCAATGGGAACGTCATTCCACAAAGATGAAAATCGTCATTGCGGCTTGTCTCTTGGCGCCGCTCGTTTTTGGTTTTTATCTTTGGGGGTCATGGAAGGCTGACATGAAAAAGGTTTATATCGTTCAATTGAGCAATGCTCAAGAACCCGTCTACCCGCAAGCGTGTGCGATTTGCGGCATGCCTGCGAGCGAACCTCTTGTCGCACTTTCCTTGGATCCGGAAGATGCCCGAACGAATTACCTGTTTTATCGTCGTTTGAAAAACAACGCGCCCCAAAGCCGGCCACTCCCGGGCATTCCGGCGCATCATGCATGTATTAGAAAAGTTCAATACGGGTTGTTGACGTTCTTATTCTTGATACTTGCGGTTGGCGCAACCATCGCAGCGATCGGCGTCGTGCTTGGATTCGGCCTGTTTGCCGGTCTGATAGCGGCTGTTGTCTTGGCGACCCCGCTGTCTTACTTTGTGTTTACCAAACCGTTGCCGGTTGAATATTTTTTTCGTGAAAAGGAGAATCTATACAGCTTCACGAACCAACGGTACGCTGAAAAATTCGCCCGTCTTAATCATGCCGACTTGCGGGAAGAAGATTATACAGTGGACACTACGCGCTCTTTTAAAAGTTATAAGAGTATGAAATGACAACTTGAACAAGCCGGCCGGGATGAAAAGACATTCAAAGCCCCCCGAAAAGGCGTGCATTGATCGATGTTTTTCAGCCTTGTTCCGCAGGCCGTGCACCGCATCCGCTGCGGGGCGCCGGGTATTTCTATAAGATTTTTGCTCCCTGCAAGCCGGTGCGGTCCGTCCACGTTCCGGGTGACGAGGGAAAAGTCTCGGACTTTTTTGTCCAGGGCTGCCAATGCGTGATGAGCGGAATCGGGTTGAAGCGGTTTGATGGAAAGGAGAGGGAAAACAAATGAGGGCAAACGTTAGAAATACCATGACGGCATGTCTTATTGTGGGCTTCTTTGTCGCTGCGCTTGCTTTGACGATGAAAGATCCGGCCCAGGCAAGGCCTTTTCGAAAAGGAGTGCTTCCAGACAAAGGCAAAACATTCGGGTGCGCCACCTGCCATCTGGATCCGGCCGGGGGCGGACCGAGAAACCCCTTCGGCCGGGACTATGAGCGGGTGGCGATAAAAGCCGGGGACAAATACATTTCGGAACTGGGCGCCTTGGATTCGGACAAAGACGGGGCCACCAATGATGAGGAATTCGCTGCCGGGACCCCTCCGGGGGACCCCGCGTCGAAACCCTGAGAACCTTTTCCTGATCGGAAGAATGACGATATTATGACGAAGAAAGCCCTACTCTTCGCGGCAATGTTTCTGTGCCTTGCCGTACCCGGCCTTTCATGGGCCAGGACTCTGACGTCGGGCCTGCCGTGGAGTGTGTACGTCTACGAAGCAGGCCGCCTGACGGCGCTGCTGGCTTTTGTGCTCATCTTCTTTCAGTATGTGCTGATTGCAAAGATCCGCTGGATCGAACAGGCGCTTGGACCGGGGGCGCCGGTCAGGCTTCACAAAAGGTGGGGCGTGCTTGCCTTTGGGTTGGTTTTATGCCATCCCGTACTCCTGATTCTTTCGGAGAGGCTCCAGGGCTATGCAGCCCCCATGTCTTCGATTAAAATTCTTGGCCTGTTGACGCTGGTTGTCCTTGGCGCGGCGGTGCTCGCGGCGCTGCTTTCACAAAGGCTTCATCTTAAGGTTCAGACTTGGAAAAAGTTCCACAGGGCGGCTTACCTGGTATTTCCGATGGGACTTGTTCACAGCCTGCTTATTGGAACGACCCTGTATAAAGGGCCGACCAGGGTTTTATGGCTGATCATGGCGGCCGCATACCTTGCCGTCGCGGCTCATAGAATCGTGAAGGCGCCTGCGTCGAAGCGGCCTTCTTGAGGCGCTCCAAACGGCGTGGGGCTGAACAAACCGCCGGTTTTCCAGGAAAACGGTCCGGTCTTCCCGGTCCGGAAAAGCGCGCTTTTTTTCATTTCCCGGCCGGTCTTGCAACAAAAAGAACCGGGATGCCCATCAGCCCATCTTTGCCGCCGAAGTCGGTTTTGAAAAGGGACAAAAAGCCCACCGTGGTTAAAGGTCTCGATGTGGAGAAGTGCCGGGACATCCGTGAAATGTGAACTTTATTTGAGAATCTGATCCGATTTGTCCTTCCGCACCAAACGGGCTGCCCGGGCCGCCCTTCAAATTTTAAGATCCCTGTCAAACGATCCGGAAAATCCTCGCGATTTTTTATGTTTCTGAATATCTTCTCGCGCACCATTATTGGCAACTTGTTGCTTTTGATTAGTGCCGTTTCTAATTGAAAATACGATTAAAAATAAACTTGAAAACTTTCCGATTTTTTCTTGACTTTTAAGTTTAAATTGAAGTATTTTTAGCCTGCAAGTTTGCAGGCTAAAAAGAAGGGTTAAGATGAAACAAGATCCCATACTTAAAGAAAATGTTGTCTTGCGGGATTCATATGCTTCTCAGTCCTGGATTAAAGCGGGCTTTCGCGTGGGGGATAAAGGCACGCACACCAGCAGAACCATCATGTTCAAAGAACTGGAGCTGTTGTTTGATGACCAAAAAC
>CAYSGJ010000043.1:0-7464 GCA_964430705.1 uncultured Desulfobacterales bacterium
GCAGTCAGCATTGCCGTAAGGCGGGGGGGAAAACTCGCTGAAGATCTGAATTTGAAATTGATTGAAGGATAATATTTTATAATTTAACCTACGTCCCCGCGTCCTCTCGTCCCCGCGTCCTCTACAGGGAAGCATACCCCATTAAAAGCCTTCTCATGACACCGGCAAGCCGCATACCACCGCTATGCAGCACAAAGTGCGCGTGGCAAGGTATCAACGCCCATGCGAAACAGACGCTATCCGTCTCAACCAGCGCTTTTCGCGGCAACCAAATCCGAATATCCCCGTCGCTTTATCATGCCAATCAACATATCAATGCCCGTCCCCTATCTTCCAACCTGATATCTTTTGAAATTACCCGCCTCAACCCAAACCTTGACATTTTTTACGATTGCCGATAGAGACTTTTACGTAATACGCTGTTTTGCATGGTAAAAATGCTGGCGAATTATCTTTACTTTGACCTGCCTGACCTGACTCACCATATCCATACATAGTACCTCATATCCAAATGAAGCTAGTCAGTTAATCGTTATAACAATTTGATGACGTCCATTTATTTAAGAGCAATTAGAGCTTACCCATTGACTTTCCTAGAATAATAGGTTACAGGCTATCTTACTGGGAGCTTCTCTGGTGGACGATCCAGCCCATCTCCCCCCAGTTGAACATAGTTAAGCTCAAGATTCATATATACAATATTTGGAGGGATAATCGAATGCGAAGAAATAGTATTTACTCGTCGGTTTTGGTTTTTTTTGTTGTTATTTTTCTAATGCCAACATTTAACTTCGCAGCACCAACTGTCATTTACACTGAGGTTTTTACAGAAAATTTTGGCACTAACAGTATTCCCGGTTATATTTCTAATGAATGGCGATTTATGATGGCAGCTGAAGTTAATTCAACCGTAGCTATTGATAGCGTATGGGCCTATGCTAATACGAGTGGTCAACCGGATTATGAGTTGGAGTTCCAGTATTATGGCTCTGCTTACGATTCTGGCTATGTTACAAGTCATGCCTACACAACTCAAATAGGTACTTGGGATATAACCGCTACAGATGAAGACGGAGCGTTTGATACTGATCAAACTCATGACCTTAACGACCCAATGCAACTTGACCTAGTCACGGGCATCAACTTTAGTGACAACTCCACCACACCGACCATAACGTGGAATTCAGTTACTAATGCTGAGATGTATCGAGTTGTACTTATGAGGTCGGCAACTGATCATTTCTGGAAAAGTGATTGGTCTAATGATACTACCGCCTCAATCGACGCAGGAGTTCTTTTGCCAGGCGAAACAGTTTTCGTAAGGGTTCAAGCGGGGGATTTTGAAAGTCCCGGAGTTCTTGAAAACCGCTCCAGTGCATTTGAAGAGTTCTCAACTGTCCCCATCCCCGGAGCAGTCTGGCTACTCGGTTCTGGCCTTGTGGGTTTAATTGGCCTCAGGAAAAAGTTTAAGAAATAATTGAACCTTTTTGCACAGGTGGTTAGCGGAGTCAGTAATGGCTCCGCTTTTTTTGTCTACACTATATCTAGTAGTGCTTGCTTTCAGACGAAAAGTATAGATTGTTGCAATCCACGTTGATTCGGTGGACGGTACAGATAACAATCGAATTTTAAGTCGAAGCCGATTCTCCCGTATGTTGGATCACTGCAATGTATTGAGGGTTTCAGCAGGCGGCATTTTGCTTCGATACTCTGGAGGAATATAACATTTTTAGATTGATTTTTACTTCTGCCGTTTCTTTTCTCTCCAAACTTTTGGACTAACGTATATCGTCCCGGATGACCACATGCCTTTTTGTAGGTTCCGTGCCTCCCTCTCAGCAGCATGGTATAGCATAAGGTCAAAGTCTGGTCTTGTCTTTCCTATATAACTTCTGCAAAACCAGCTCGGACCATCGCCGAAAAGCTTCACTCTTCGGCGATTTTCTTGCCGCGCCTAACGGCATAGCCGATGCCAAGTCCGGTCACAACAAACCGCTTGCCTGTGAACAATCTCCCCCACCGTATCAATATGTGCAGGGTAACCGTCAAATAAACCCCTTCTTCACAGCCCGCCTGATCCGTGTCATGTTGAGCGCCAAATTTTGAGGAGGTGCGGACATGACAGAAAAAGAAGAACAGCAAGTTGATGCCCAAGATGCCGACGATGTCAAAAGTTCCCCGGCCGATAGACGGCGCCAATTCGCTGAACACATCAAGCGGTGGCAAAAGAGCGGGTTGACCCAAACGGAGTATTGTCGTCGAAACGGACTGAAGTGGTCGACATTTCATTACTGGAGAAAGCGGCTAGGCTCCACAACTCAGGCGGTAACCCTCGTGCAGGTTCCAGTTGGGTTTTGCCAAGAGAGTCGGCGGCCGGTATCAGGTCATGGACTGACTTTACTGTTAAGGGACCGTTACAAAGTCGAGATTGGAGACGATTTCAATTCCGCCACCCTGATCCGACTGGTAGAGACCCTGGAACGATTTTCATGATTTTGGCTCCATCCAACACAAAGGTGTTCCTTGCGGTGGGCAACACCGACATGCGCAAAGCGATTAACGGCCTTTCGATCCTGGTTGAGGATAAAATGGACCTGGATCCATTTTCAGGGCACTTATTCGCATTTTGTAACCGCCGCCGCAACATGATTAAAATTGTTTACTGGGACAGAAACGGATTTTGTTTATGGCATAAGCGATTGGAGAAGCATCGATTCCAATGGCCGGAGTCTCGTGAGCAGATATTGGAGCTGGATCACCGACAGTTAAGTTGGTTGCTCGATGGATTGGAGATCCGGCAGAGTCGAGCTCACAGCCGGTTAAGTTATTCGACTGTGATTTAAGAAGTATTTTTTCGCTAAATAAGCAATAGAAAGTGTTGACAAACCGGGCAGTTATGCTATTGCTGCTCTATGATTTTAGAGGCGGAAAAACTTCCCGACAATGTTACCGAACTGCGTACAATGCTGCTTTGCCTGGCCGCTGATCATGCGCAGAAGGAACAGGAATACGAAAAGAAGATCGATCTTCTTCATGAGCAAATCCGTCATCTCAGAAGCAAGCTGTTTGGCCGAAAGACGGAAAAATATGTTGATAGCGGCCAAGAACAACTGCAGTTGTTTGACGAGATAGAGCAGGCGGCTTCCGGCAAAGAAGAAAACAAGCAACAAGTTCCGGTAGCCGCCCACACGCGCAAAAAGACTGGTCGAAAGCCTCTTCCCGATCACCTGCCTCGTGTGGAGGTGATACACGATTTGCCGGAAGAAGAAAAAGTCTGTGCCTGCGGATGCCGATTAACCAAAATTGACGAGGAAGTATCCGAGAAGCTCGATTACATCCCAGCAAAGGCACAAGTCATCCGTCATATCCGGTACAAATACGCCTGCAAGGGATGCGAGGGTGTTGATAGCGACGGCGGAGCAATAAAAATTGCACCGGCCCCGGTTCAGATTATTCCAAAAGGCATCGCCACGCCGGGCTTGCTTTCGCAAATACTGGTATCCAAATTTTGCGATGCGCTGCCTTTCTATCGCCAGGAAAAGATTTTTGCCCGATTGGACATCGATATTCCCCGGGCGACGATGGCCAACTGGGCGATCAAGGTGTTTCAACAGTGCCGGCCGCTCATGGAGATCCTGCGATCAGAGATACTTTCTGGTCCCTTGGTCAACATTGACGAGACCACGGTGCAGGTTCTCAAAGAACCGGGCCGTTCCGACACGACTAAATCGTACATGTGGATCTTTCGGGGAGGCCCGCCGGATAAGCCGGCCTTGGTGTACCAGTACCATCCTAGTCGAAGCGGTCAGGTGCCTCAGGATTATCTGAAAGATTACCAGGGCTATATTCAAACCGACGGATACGCAGGTTATGATGCCTTGGGCGCCCAAAAAGGAATTGTTCACGTCGGTTGCTGGGCACACGTGCGTCGGAAGTTTTTTGAAGCGGATCAGGCTCGGCAAAAGGATAAACGCCAGAAAAACAAGACGGGAAGCGCAACAGTAGCTTTGAGCTATATCAGAAAACTCTACTCGATAGAGTCTGTCGCCAAAGAGCAGAAGTTGTCTCTGGTGCAACGACAAAGCCTTCGTCAGGAACAGGCAAAACCCGTGCTGGATGAGTTTAGGGCCTGGCTAGAAAAACGTTCTGTTCAAACACCGCCAAAAGGACTGGTGGGAAAAGCTATGTCTTATGCCCTCAATCAATGGCCCAGGCTCATTGTCTATTTGGAAGATGGACAATTGCGCCCAGATAACAACCTGGCGGAGAACGCAATCCGCCCGTTCGTGGTAGGAAGGAAAAACTGGCTATTCAGTGGCCATCCCCGTGGCGCCGAGGCCAGCGCCTGTATTTACAGCCTGATCGAAACAGCCAAGGCCAATCGCCTGGAACCTTATCTGTATTTTCGATTTCTTTTTGACCGCCTGCCTTTTGCCGCCGGCGAAAACGGGCTCAAAGCCCTGCTGCCCCAATATCTCGATCGCGCCGAATACCTCCGGGACCCGCTAGGAGCGGTTCATTAGACGTTTACTGTGCAGGCATTCCGGAAAATGGTTACGGCCTTTGTCTTCTTTACATACACGGCAGCGTTCAAAAACCTGAATGACAACATGGTGTAAACGCCCCGAGCGTCCGGTGTGGCTTTCCTTTTCATGACCGGCTGGATAACAATTGACCGCTCCCATATCAAGTTTACTTGTTTACGGACATCCCGGTATCTTCCTTTATCATGATAGTTGTCGCAGCACGTACCCCAGCCATACATCGTCCGGCCGGACCTTGGAAACCTGTTGGGAAAAATCAACTGCGATCAGTTCGAGCCTGTCGAAAATCTCTGCAAGCGCTGACTGGCTCCAGAGATAAAAGGCGCGGCCGTCCGGCAATGTGGTCATGCCTTCGCCTTTTTTCAGGGTGATCAGAACATGACCACTGCCTTGCAGGGCATGAACAATAGACCTCAGAATTTGCGCCATTTGGTCATGCGGTACATGCGCCAGCGCACCGATCAGGACCACCGCATCAACCTGAAAGCCCGAGAAGTCAACCTGCTCGAAATCTCCTTCAAGCACCTCGCAGCCCGCGTTTTCACGCGCAAGCCGGGCTAGGCCGGCGGATCTTTCAAGCCCGCTAACCGCAAACCCCCTGTTTTTGAACCACAGCAAATCCCTGCCCGAACCGCATCCCACATCCAGCACCCGCGCACCGGGCTTAAGATGCCTCGCCAGCGGCTCTAAAAATGAATCCGGATTCACATGAAATGTTTGCTCATGGTACTCTAAGAAATTTTTCTGATAATAATCTTGATTCATTTGATTATCGAGGTCCAGCCCGGATGACTCTTTAAGCCAACCGCTTTAATGGTAGAAACTCGGCGCGGCCAGCATGTCCCAGATAAGACCTTCCCATCCAGTAATAATACCCTCATCATTGCATATGGTTTTGGCGCCAAATCTTTATTCTTGACACATCAAACCCCAATCGCCATTTGAAAAACGCCCCCAGTCTATTTCTTACCCATTTTTGCTCAAAGCTGTTTTGGGTAATTTGTCCTGCCTATATCTGCCTATATTTATCTCTTTTGTCAGAAAATTATGGTATAAATATTAACTTGGAACTTGGTGAAACACAGGTGGTAATTAATAGATACAAAGGCTTCAGGGATATTGAGCGGCATTTCCTTGGGCCCATTTTCTTGCGGCGTGCATGACGCCGTGGCACAGGCAGGCCGTGCTGAACAGCACATGTCCTTGGTGCGACGCCACTTTGTGTAACGCTTCATTGAGCGCGGCCGGCGTATATCCCCCGACTCCCGGCGCCAATTGACGGCTCCGAACAACCACGGAAACGAAATCTTCAAAAATGATCCGTTCAAGTGTCTGGTACAGGAAGCCTTTGCGCGGTTTGCCCGTAAAAGTGCAACGATCAAAGGGCTCGTTACAATTGTCCGGGCAGATAAAGTCGGCATAGCTCGCAAATAGTTGCCCTTCCCTTCCCCGAATCGGATTAGGAACCATGCCATCTATCTCCACCGGCACAGCGATTTCTTGAAAAAGACTTTCTCTTGTCATTCTCAGCCGCACCCATTCAAAGGCCAGGTGAATAGGCGCCGCCGGGATGATCCAGTCGGGCAGGTCTTTTCCGTCCCAATTCTGATCCAAATAGGCGGCACCCTCATGGCACATGATCTTCACGGAGAACCGTTCAAGAGCGTTCAGGACGTTTTGGTCCTGATCCACAACAGTAATATGTGCTTCGGGGTGTTTTTTTCGAAGCCGTGCCACCGCTTTTACGCCGAATTTTCCGGCGCCGATGATCCAACAGGAGCGGAGCGCATGTTTCATGGGTCGTTCACCGCAAAGTTTTTGGCCTTTTTCGCCAGGTACCCAGGTCCAAGAAAAATCCTGTTGATCCTGTCAGACGTTTTTTATCTTTTCATCGCAGACACCCATAGGCAAAAAAGACGCGGCCTTTAGGACGTGTGTTTTGAAGCCTAGTAACCTCTTGTGCCGTTGTCAAATGGTCTTGCTTCTGATAACCATAACGGCCATTATGAATGGCGTTTTGCATCATGGATTGATTCTGGCTTCAAAATCTCCCCGCCGACGGGATCTCTTGGCCCAGGCCGGTCTTGTATTTACCGTTATACCGAGCACCGTGCACGAAGATCGGGCGGCCACAACCTCGCCGAAAACCCATGTTCGACAGCTCGCTGAGGCCAAAGCCCGGGAGGTGGCACAGCGTTATCCTGAAAGCTGGATCATCGGCGCGGACACCGAGGTGGTGATCAACGGCACCGTTTTGGGAAAGCCCGGAAACCCCGATGAGGCCCGACAGATGCTTGAAAGGCTCAGCGGCAGGACGCACCGGGTTCTGACGGGCTACTGCATCTTGTCCGCAAGGCAAAACCGCTCATTTTCGGAAACGGTGGAAACCCATGTGCAATTCAAGTCTTTGAGTGAGGCGGAGATCCACTGGTATGTGAACACCCAAGAGCCCTACGACAAGTCCGGAGGGTATGCCGTCCAGGGGATGGGCGCCGTGCTTGTCAAACGGATCGAGGGATCCTACACCAATGTCGTAGGCCTTCCTGTGTGCGAAGTGGTAGAGTGTCTGATGAAGGCAGGCGCGGTGAAACGATGAGATACGGGTGGGCAAACCATACGGTCGGGCCGGAAGGGTTTTGGTCCGGAAACAGTGGCTTTTCCGCTGTAAACCGGCTCCTGATAAGGGACAGAGCTGTTGTCAGGTAACGCCTACCGGCGCTACTGGTCATGAGTCAACAGGCATTGGTCACATTGGTTGAAAGGCATAGCCGGATGCCGGCAGAGCGTGTACGTGATGCGTGATGCGTGTACGCAAACCGCAACCAACCGGCGGGCATAAAGCCCGACCCTACATTGGGATTGGTTCTTCGGCGTAGGGTGCGGGGTTTATCCCCGCCCGAAAAGGAAAAAGATGTGATGC
>CAYSGJ010000044.1:0-6013 GCA_964430705.1 uncultured Desulfobacterales bacterium
CGCATGGATTGGGCCCGCCCCAACGCGCTCTAATTCGCTCAGACAGTTTGCCGGTTGACACCAAAACACCCGACTTCGTGGAGGATTGAAGGAGTACGCGTTAACCGGATGAAACGGTTCTTTTATGTCGAACCGGCCGGCGGGTACGACAATATGTCCCCCACGATTCGGCGAATCGGCAGCGCCGGTCCTGTCTTTGGTTTTCTGCCGGTCCCGTGTTATGATGGTTTTAGCGGCAAAAGCAAATTTAATCGTTTGTCGCCGTGTAGTACCTTGAAATCGTGGGGTTTTTAAGAGGGCAACCCCTTAAAATTCTTTCGGGATCGGCGCCGGCCGTTAGAAACATGGCAAAACGAAAAGAACCCAAACAGCTTCTCAAACTCATGACCTACGTTCTGGGCCATCAACCCGATGAATTCGGATTGGGTCCGGATCAAGAAGGTTTTTTTCGCGTCAAGGACGTGATCAAAGCCATCTGTGAAGAGCCGGGATGGGGTTACGTGCGTCGATCCCATATCAACGAGGTTCTTATCACGTGGCGGGATCATCCTTTTGTAATGCAAGACAATCGCATCCGGGTTGAAAATGCCCGGGACAGCGTTCGCCCCGTTTCAGGGATCGTTCCGCCGAAGCTGCTGTATCACTGTGTTCGGCGCAAGGGGTACCCCGTCGTGTGCCGGGAAGGAATTCTGCCTAAGGCGCATCATCGCATTTTTTTGGCAGCCACCCAAGAACTGGCTCTCCGGATGGGAAAGCGGCGGGATCCAAAGCCGGTGTTGCTGACCGTGCTTGCCGAAAAGGCCTCTGAAGGCGGCGTGCCGTTTTACCGACAGGGGTCGTTACTTTATTGGGCGGATCACATTCCCCCCGGTTTGTTTTCCGGACCCGCCCTTCCCAAGCAGAAGGAGGCGGATGTTCAACAAAAAAAGGAGCCGATCACACCACCGCTGTCCCCGGGAAGCTTTGTGTTGGACATGGAACGGTCTGATGCGTTGCACCGACAGAAGATCAAAAGAAAGGGCGTCAAAAAAGATGTTCCATGGAAAAAAGACGCCCGGAACCTTCGACGAGAGCGAAAGCGATAATGCCTGATATGACATTGCCGCGGCATTTGCAAAGGCTGTCTAGGATCGGACCGGTCTATCTGGTCGGCGGTTGCGTGCGCGATTATATTCTGGGCCGTCCTTGCGCCGACCACGACCTGGCGGTTCCAGGTGATGCCGGGGGTTTTGCACACAAAGTGGCCGACCGGCTGGGCGCCAAGGTAATCGGGATCGGCAAAGCCGACAAGATGACCTTTAGAGTCATATCGGGAAAAGACGTCCTGGATTTTGCCGACATGGAGGGTGCGTGTATCGAAGAAGACCTGAAGAGACGGGACTTTACCATGAATGCGTTGGCCTATGATCTTGTGGGCGAGCGGCTGATCGATCCTCTGGGCGGAAGCAATGATATCCGATCGGGCACCGTGCGTCTTGTGTCGGACCATGCCCTGGTGGTTGATCCGGTGCGTATGATTCGGGCGTTTCGTTTTTCAGCGCATTTCAATTTTTCCATTGCACCCGACACCCTGGCGGTCATCAGAAAAGAACGGGAACGAATTGGTGTTTGTCCACGGGAGCGCATTTGCGCGGAACTCTTTAAGGTGATGGACACGCAGAGGTCTTTTAAGTGGATCCAACAGATCGCCGATACCGGCCTTCTTGCCCTGATCATCCCTGAGCTGGCTGCATGCCGGGGTTGTTCCCAAAATACGTTTCACACCCTGGATGTATTTGACCACACCATGCAAACCTATAAAAGGCTGGAAGCGGTCCTTGCCGATTTGGCTTCATGGTGGCCGGAGTTTTCCGTGGCCATGGCGGCATATGTGAGCGTCGAAAACCGCAGGGTCCTATTGAAATGGGCGGCGTTGTTGCATGATATCGGCAAGCCTTCATGCCGGAGGATGGATGCTTCGGGAAAGATCCGGTTTATGGGTCACGAAAAGATCGGCGCCCGAACAGCGGCCAAGATTTGCCGGCGTCTCAAGATGTCCAATCACGATAGTGCGTACATCACATTCATGGTCGAAAACCACTTACGTCCGCTGCATTTGTTCCATGCGGCCCGGCGCCGGGATCTTACTGCAAAAGGGATCGTGCGTTTTGCGGGAAAGTACCGGGATCACCTGATGGGACTTCTCATCCTTGCCGTGGCCGACCAACAGGCAAAGGCCAATAACGGCGATGTCTCTTTGGAGTTCGTTTCTTTCGGCGGCAGGATCCTTTCCGTATACCTGGCCGACCTGAAACCCAAGATGAACATGCCCGGGTTGTTATCAGGCCATGATCTCATGAAGGCTTTTGGATTGAAACCATCCAGGCTTATCGGCAGGGTGCTGGAAACCGTGGAAGAAGCACGACTGAACGGAGAGGTCCGCACCAAAAACGAGGCATTGGCGTTGGCGGCCCGTTTGATTGATTCGATGGCTCGGGGGGATGATTTTTATCAGGTGGAGGGCGATGCCGGAATCGAACCGGCGACACCAAGCTCCGGAGGCTTGTGCTCTATCCGCTGAGCTAATCGCCCTTTTTCAGGATGGCAACGCAGACGACTTTAGAATACCAGTCGGCCTTTTTTTGTCAAGAAAGATTGCGCGTGCCGCCGTCAAAGGTTGCCGGCGGCAAAAAGCGTTTAGCGGTTGTCCGAAAAGCGCAAGTCCGTGTCGTGGCGTTCTTTTAGCACGAATTTCAGTATTTCGGATAACCCGCGTTTTTGGTAACCGTGTCATGTTTTGAAGCCATGGGGCGGCATCTTGTTCAGGGGTGATTCCATGCAATACGGGTAAAACCCGGACTCCGCCGAATATGGCATTTTTCTTGAATTCTTTGTCAGGGTGATTATATTCATTGGGTATGATTATAACGTTTACCGGTAATGAGGTTTATTAGGCATGTCGACGCGAGATGAAAAATTTCCCGATCCGGGTGATGTGGAAAAAGAAATCAGTGATTTTCTGTCGGAAAAATTCGGCGGTCGGGTGAAGTTGATTTCACCGGTGGTTATTCCGGATGAGACCTCCGGCGATCAACAAGAGGAGACTTCCAGGAAAAAGGAGATTGATTTCTCCTTAAAACCCGAAGAGCTGGAGTCCTATCTGGATCAGTATGTTGTCCAACAAGAAGACGCCAAGGCCATGTTGGCAACGAAGATATGTACCCATTTCAACCGGATTAAACATGTTGCATCCACCAAAGAAGACGGCGATTTTGTCTTGGGCAACATTAAGAACAACATTCTGATGATCGGTCCCACCGGCGTGGGAAAAACCTACATGATCAAGTTGATCGCGCGCAAGATCGGCGTTCCCTTTGTCAAGGGTGACGCGACCAAATTCAGCGAGACCGGCTATGTCGGCGGGGATGTGGAAGACCTCATGCGCGACCTTGTTCGCGAGGCGGACGATGACATTGGGTTGGCCGAGTGCGGGATTGTCTATATCGACGAAATTGACAAGATCGCCTCCGGCAATAACCTGATCGGCCCTGATGTTTCGCGCACGGGCGTTCAACGGGCCCTGCTCAAACCCATGGAAGAAACCGACGTGGACCTGAAGGTGCCCCACGATCCCATATCCATGCTTGAAGAGATCGATCGCTACAGGAAAACGGGAAAGAGAAAAAAACGCTTGGTAAACACCAAGAATATGTTGTTCATCATGAGCGGCGCTTTTAACGAACTGGGCAAGATCGTCAAAAAGCGGTTGGTGGCTCAGGGCATCGGGTTCGGCGCCACTGTTGCGAGTAAAGCCGCTGACGATACGGAATACCAGAAATCGGCAAAACCCGAAGATCTGATTCAATTCGGTTTTGAGACGGAGTTTATGGGGCGGCTGCCGGTCTTGACGGTGTTTCAAAAACTGACCGAAGAGGACCTTTACGCCATATTAAAAAATCCCAACAACCCTGTCATCTTGAGTAAAAAACTGGATTTCAAGGCCTACGGCATCGACGTCAAATTTGATGACAAGGCATTGAAAGTTGTGGCGGGGCTTGCCTTCGAGGAAGGCACGGGAGCGCGTGCATTGGTCAGCGTCATTGAAAAAGCATTGCTCAAGCTCGAAAAGGGGCTTCCGTCCACGGATGTGACCAGGCTTGCCGTTACGGAAAATGTGGTGCGGAACCCGGAGAAGGCACTCGACAAGATCGTATCGAAACGGTACGAGGCCGAGCTGGAGCGGACTTACGAAAGACTCGTTCAGCAAGAAAAGGCCTTCATTAAGCAGTACGTGAAAGACAATGGGCCTTCGCTTACGGGAAAATACGACATGATGATCACGGAGTCTCGTGCCGGTTTGATTGCTGAGGTCTATGTGCTGAGGACGTGCGATATCAGCGGGGTTATGAAAAAAATCCGGGCTGCTTATGATCAGATCAAAGAAATGCTTGCTTACTTTCGAAGAAGCCATGAACTGAAGGTGAGTCTTCATGAGGACGCCATGGATGCGGTTATGCTGGATATCTGCTCGGCCCGGACGACTCCCGGGGACTTTTACAAGAAAATGTCCTCGGATTTCCAATATGGCCTCAAGCTGGTTTGTGATAGAACCGGAAAAAATGATTTTATCATCACCAAAAAGGCGTTGGATGATCCTGAAGCCTATCTCAACAGCCTGGTGCGGGATGTTTGCGCGGAGGAATATGCGCCTGATCGTGAGGACGATGTAGCCCCGGCGACGGCGGCAATAAAACGGAATCAAAAACTGCACTGAGAAGAAAAGGGGTTGGCCATGCTTTTTCCAGACTACAGACCGAGGCGATTGCGACAGAATGAGACTTTGCGAAGAATGGTTCGAGAGACGCGACTTTCAGTGGACGATTTGATTCTACCCCTGTTTGCCGTTGAGGGAAAAGGAATTCGAAACCCCATTGCCTCCATGCCGGGACACGATCAGCTGTCCAGGGACCATGTGGTGAAAGAAGCTCGGACCGCCCATAGCCTGGGAATTCCGGCAGTCATTTTATTCGGCATTCCGGACAAGAAGGACCCCTTGGGCACCGGGGCTTATGCCAAGGACGGCATCGTTCAAAAAACGCTCAAGGCGCTCAAAGACAGCATTCCTGAACTCATGGTGATCACCGATGTGTGTCTTTGCGAATATACGGATCACGGGCACTGCGGAATGGTTCAGGACGAAGTGGTTCTCAATGACGCCTCGTTGGACCTGCTGGCCAGGACCGCCGTATCCCATGCCAAGGCGGGAGCCGATATCGTCGCGCCTTCAGACATGATGGACGGTCGCGTCGGGGAGATACGCCAGGCCCTCGATGAGGACGGCTTCGAAAATATCCCTATCATGTCTTATGCGGCAAAATATTGTTCCGCCTTTTACGGCCCTTTTCGAGAGGCCGCGGAGTCCGCCCCCCGGTTCGGAGATAGGCGGAGCTATCAGATGGATCCCGCAAACAGCCTGGAAGCCATACGGGAAGTAAGTATGGATGTGGAAGAGGGCGCCGATATCATCATGGTGAAACCGGCCATGCCGTATCTGGATATCATATACAGAGTTCGGGAAGAAATCGATTTGCCGGTGGCCGCCTATCAGGTGAGCGGCGAATTTTCCATGATCAAGGCGGCTGAAAAAGCGGGGTGGCTTGACGGTCCAAAAACCATGATGGAATGTCTGACGGCTATCAAGCGGGCCGGCGCCGACCTGATTCTGACTTACTTTGCCAAGGAAGCCGCAGAGTGCCTTCGGCGACGTGAACAGTGAGATAATAGGTAAGGGGCAAGAGGCGAAGGGCTTAGGGCAAAGAGTAAGACAGGAAGTAGGGGAGGGCTTTATGCCCTCTCGAATTTGCGTGGCGCTCTTGGCGGCTCTTGGCGCGAGATTTCAAGTGAATAGTAAACAGTTGGACCGCAAACCGTAAAACGTGAGGCTAGGGGCAAGAGGCTAAGCGCGTAGCGCCTGTGGCAAAGAGCATAGAGCAAAGGATACAGGGTGAACGCGCCTCGAATGACCACCGACAAC
>CAYSGJ010000045.1:0-10767 GCA_964430705.1 uncultured Desulfobacterales bacterium
CAAAGGACTGACAAGAACGACCCGTTTACCCTGTTACCGTACGCATGGATTGGGCCCGCCCCAACGCGCTCTAATTCGCTCAGACAGTTTGCCGGTTGATACCAAAACACCCGACTTCGTGGAGGATTGAAGGAGTACGCTTTAACCGGATGAAACGAAAAATAAGATTAGAATCGGGGCAGCTTGGAGTACGCATCAAGACCAAGGGGCAGGGTTTTGCCTTTAGATAGATACCAATATCCCATGGCCGCAACCATTGCCCCGTTGTCTGTGCAAAGAACCGGGCTGGGAATATGGACCGATATGCCCAACGGCATCGCCGCTTCAACCATACGAGTCCGCAACCGGGTATTGGACGCCACGCCGCCGACGACAGCCAGATGCACACACCCTTTGGCGCGGGCCGCCGACAGGGCCTTTTGAACGAGAACGTCCACCACCGCCTCCTGAAATGCAAACGCAGTACTCTCTATATCCAGGAGACCTTCTGTCCGTTGTGTTTTGACATACCGAGCCACAGCTGTCTTTAATCCACTGAAACTGAAGTCGAAAGTATCCTTGTCAAGCATGGCCCTGGGGAACCGAACGCGTTCGGGACCTGCATTGCGGGCCAGGTCTTCGATCAGCCGCCCCCCCGGATATCCAAGCCCCAACAGCTTGGCCACCTTGTCAAAGGCCTCGCCGGCAGCATCGTCTCTGGTCTGCCCCATGTGCTCGAAATGGGTTTGGTCCAGCACATACTCGAGATTGGTATGTCCTCCCGAAACCAAAAGTGCCACAAAAGGAAAGGGAGGCGGATCGGATTCCAGGCAAAGCGCGGCCACATGGCCTTCCAAATGGTCAACCCCGATCAAGGGCAGATTCAGGGCGTAGGCAAAGGCCTTGGCAAAAGACAACCCGACAAGCAGGGCGCCGACCAAACCGGGGCCGCGTGTCACCGCCACGCCATCGAGCTCGTTCGGAGCTGTCTTGGCGACAGTGAGGGCCTCGCTGACAACGGGAACGATCTTTTCGACATGCTGTCGGGAAGCCAGCTCGGGGACAACCCCTCCATAAGGATGATGGGTGGCCACCTGCGACCAGACTACATTGGACAAGATCTTGCGCCCGTTGGATACAACAGCCGCAGCGGTCTCATCACAAGAGGTTTCTATTCCAAGTATTTTCATGATACATTTACCTTTGGGCGGCGCCAATCCAATAAATATTCGCAACATGTTGAAAGATCAAGGTCAAAACAGGTTGGATTGTTTTTCCTTGACAAAAAGAAAAACGCGCTCTTACATTGCCAAAGGGGGAAGCGCTATGTCGCAAATGCACATAATCGCGTCCCATCCCGAAGATTTTATCTGACGCCGACCCTAAATAAATCTCCACCCGCAAAGCAGGTGGTATCATCAAGCCCCCCGGACAGGGGCGAACGCAATACGTCCGGGACAAAAATTCTAAATCCGAACAAACGACATTCGAAACGATATCACACCCGAAGAATTCAGTATGTCTCAGCGGAAATGAAAAGCGCAGTCGAAAAATACGCGTGTTCCACCAGAAATTCCCTGACCGCGGGACTCCGGTCCAAGGCCCTCCAGGTCAACCTGGAAATGACAGACCGGGCCGTCACCATTGACCCCAGGTACTTGCCTTTGGAACAAGTGGTTGAAACGCTTCCAGGCCTCCTGGCACAAACCAGAAACTTTCTGTGTGAGTTGAATCATCCGTTCAAAAACTGGGAATACGTCATCCGGGAAATGCGTGACTATGCCCTGAGAAACTTTTCCGTCTATTACGGGACCCCGCAAGGGCCTCAGGTTGTACAAGTCATCTTTGATGAGTGGCTGGATGCGCTTAATTCATCGCCGGACCCCTCGGTTCATGCCGGCGCTCTGGACAACATTGTGTACTTTGCCGAAAAAATTCTGCTCGAAGGAGCGGATCGTCTCGCAGAATGCGGGCCTATCCTGTCTGAGCTGTTCGATCAGCTTTTCCACCTGCCGGACGACCAGTTTTTTCTTCTTGCCAGTGGCTATTATCAAATTAAACAGGTAGGCAAAATCGCCCTCGAATCCGGCAACAAGCTATTGGACTTCCCCCGCCTCAATCTTTTACTTCACAGGGCGCTCCAGACATCCTATGCCTATTGGCTGGCCCAGGAAGACCCGCACGAGTGGTTGGCAAGCACGCTTGAACCCCATCAAAAGGTGCAACCAAGAGGGTTGTTCGCCCAAATATCCCACCATCACCTTCGCCGGTGTGCCGCAAGGCTGGCCGATATCGACACAAAAACGCCTCCGATGGCTTTGCTGGAGGAACTCCTGGCACTTCCGGATTACGGCGATATCGTTCAATGCTACAAAGAACTGCCCGACAGAATTAAGGATGTGGAAACGGATCCTCACGAAGCCCTCAACAAGACGTTGCACCTTCTGTTAAAGATTATGGAAACGAAGGGGCTGGCATCTATTCACGAAGATGCTCTGGGTCGCCTCAATCGCTGCCTGGCAGCCATCATTCATTCCCAAAAGGATAACAACAAGATAGATGATCTCCTGGCCAGAACCTTTGTCGCCCTTCGTCAAAATATGCAAAAGTTCCCCGAAGCCGCGCTGCAGGCTCTGGAAAATATCGGGCAGGAGATATTCAAGGGCAACGACAGCGATCTTGCGGATCTGTTTATTCAATACACCATCGACTCAGGATTCCAATATCCCGAAATCAAGGGAACCACGACGGAATGGAAGGTAGAGGTTAATCCGGCGCACCTGAGTAATATCAAAGCATGGCTCCACCTTATTGAGAACAACCCCAAGTGGTGCAAAAAGCTGATTTCCGCCTTGATTATCCACCTGAAACTCGCAGGACTCTATATCAAAGATACGGATCTGTTCCAAAAAGAAATCAGTTTTTTTCTCAACAGCGATATTTCACCTGTCTATAATCTGGCAAAACAATTGGCCAAGCTGTTTCCGGTCTATTTCAATGAAATTAATGCCGAAGGCGAATTAAGGGACGTCTCCACGGAAATCGATGAGCTTTCCGGTCGCCAGGATGTTCTGATCCATTTTCTTCGCAAGCAGTCGCACGTAGAAAGCAACAACCTCCTCTTGGGCTTTGCCGTAGCCATCATTGACTTCTGGCACACGAAAGATAAAGCGTTTCTGGCGCCCTACGTTCCGTTGGAAATCCTGGATACCGTTCAGACGACAGGCCCTTTTTTCAACGGACTCCACGAAGTTATTGCCGTCATGTTTCAAAAGGCCGGTATTCAGGAAGCGCGGGAAATCCTTGACCTTGAGATGGCCTCATTGATGGAGCACCTGTCCGCCGTGCCGGAACAACTGGCCGTGGATGCCAAGCGGGTCTTCCTGTTGTTGCGCTTTCTAGAGCTACTTGACCAAAAATATAACCTCATTCACTTTGAAACGAACAGCCTGGTCAAAGAAGCGGCCGCCAAAGGGTTGCCGCCGACAAAACACCTTGAAATGGCTCTTGGCAGCTCCAGTGCCGCAACATGCCTCCAAGCAATCCTGGACTACCTGAAGCTGTTGAAACAGATCATTTTGTCGCCGGAACAATTTGAAATCACCGAAGACATCTATCGCAAACGGCATATCGCCGCCGACATCCCGTCCATGTACGGCACCTATCAAGAACGCAAGTTTGATGCCCTTGGTTTTTCTTTTCGCCTGGAAAATCTCGCCAACGTCCTTTTCGAGGAGCTCATCGGATCCATCAACCTGAACTTCTTGACTCGAACAACGATCATACAAATTGTCGACTGTATGCACCTGCTTTTTCAAGCCATGGAACTCGACGGCATCGTGGTCAAACCTTTAAGACATTGTTTGAATTTACTGGCCCATGCCATTGAAGTGAGACGTTTTTCTTTTACACAGTACCTTGACATTTTCGGGGAATTCTCACGAGCCGAGAACCACATTCTCAATGCTCATTATACCAGCATCCACGAAAAAAACCTGGGCCCGATCATCAAAATGGTCGGCCCGGAAAGGCTCCTGCCAAAATACGGCATCAAGAAGGATGAAGAAATCTCTCAGGAAATCGTCAGCAAAGTATCCGAAACATTTTTCAGGGATGTGGTAACCACCACTTTCGGCTTTCAATATTTGGACAATTTCGTCAGCAAGATCATTCACACCTTATGGCGCCAATCCGAAGAACTCAGTGGAGACAACCTGGATCTCCTTCTGAGCTATGACCCGGGCAAGGTCGTTTCGGGTGTGCAAAAACCTCAAAATACCACCAAAGACCCCATTACCCTCGGCACCAAAGGATACAATCTGGTCCGCCTTGCTGCATTGCAGATACCCGCACCGGACGGCTTCATCATCACGACGGAGGTGTTCCGTTGTCTCAGGGCCATCAGTGCTTTCGGCAAAGCCGATGACGATTTGAAAGAAAAAATTCTTGTTCATATCAGGCAACTGGAAAAACGGACCAACAGACAGTTCGGCCGTGCCGACAACCCTTTGCTGTTGTCCGTCCGCAGCGGGGCGGCGATTTCACTTCCCGGCATGATGACCACCTTCCTCAATGTGGGACTCAATGAGAAAATCACCGAGGGCCTGGTCGCACGGACAAACAAGCCATGGTTTGCCTGGGACAACTATCGGCGGTTTCTGCAATCCTGGGGCATGTCTTACAACATGAACCGGGACGTGTTTGACGCGGTGATGAACGCCTATAAGGATAAATATGGCATAGCCCATAAAAGAGAATTCTCTCCGGAGCAAATGCGAAAAGTCGCCTTGTCATATCGCGATGCCCTGTTTGGCGCCGGGATAAAACTCAAAGACAATCCCTATGAGCAATTGTTTCAAGCCATACGCCAGGTTTTTTATTCGTGGGATTCCGACAAGGCTGAAACCTACCGCGGCATCATGGGCATCTCCAACGATTGGGGCACTGCGGTCATCGTTCAAAACATGGTTTTCGGCAACCTTCACGAAAGAGCGGGCTCCGGGGTGGTATTCACCCACAACCCCCACGCTCCTCTCGACAAGGTGTCACTTTGGGGCGACTACACTACGGGCAACCAGGGCGAAGACGTGGTGTCCGGTCTGGTGCGAACCCATGCGATTTCTCGGGAACAAAAGATGGTGGAAGGGCGGGACCAAGATGAGGCCATGGAAGATAACTTTCCCGAAATCTTCCGAGCACTTCGGGATATCGCCAAGGCCCTTGTCTATGAAGAGGGTTGGGGACCCCAGGAAATCGAGTTCACTTTTGAAGGGGAAACGGCGGACAAGCTCTTTCTTCTTCAATCTCGGGACATGGTCGTAAGCCACGGAAAATCACACCCCATTTTTGAGCCCTCTTCCAGACTCAAAGCCTCCATTCTGGCCAAAGGCATTGGTGTCAGCGGCGGAGCCCTTTGCGGCAGAGCCGTTTTTACACTGGAGGAAATCAGCCGGTTTCGGAGACTGGAACCGGATACGTCCCTTATTCTGATTCGTTTTGACACGGTTCCCGATGACATTCGAGAGATCTCCGCCGCAGACGGGCTCTTAACGAGCCGGGGCGGCGCAACCTCTCATGCATCGATTGTAGCGCACCAACTGGCAAAAACCTGCGTTGTCGGTTGTTCCAATCTTGTGGTTGATGAAAAAGCAGGCCGGGGCACAGCGAACGAACGCACGATAGAATCCGGCGATTTTTTAAGTATAGACGGGCGAAACGGTTTTGTTTATGAAGGAAAACACAAAATAACTATGGACTCGGGAGGGATGCCGGCATGAAGCAAGGAACGTTGGGAATCAATGGGCTGGGGCGAATTGCAAAACTGTCTATCTGGCAACATGTTGGGAGAAAAAGCTTTTCGGAAATCGTTGTAAATATAGGCCGCAACGTGGGCTCAAGCCTTGACGATGTGGCCGGCTTCATCGAAAAAGATTCCACATACGGCACTTTGCATAACTACCTTTATGGGTACAAAGCCACACGACTCATCGAGAATTTGGATGAAAAGACCGGCTCCATGACCATAGACGGAACCCGTGTCACAATCCTCCGAAAAACACGTAACCCCAAGGATATTCCCTGGAAGTCGTTCGGCGCCCAAGTAGTCATTGAATCAACGGGCAAGTTCACCGATCCCACCTTGCCCTCGGACACACCCGGCGGCGCCTTGCGAGGACACCTGGATGCCGGAGCCCGGAAGGTGCTTGTATCGGCCCCATTTAAAATAAAGGATAAAACAGCCTCCATGCCCGAAGATGCCGTCACCACGGTATTGGGCATCAACGAAGGAGACTATGATCCCGCCAAACACGCATGCCTTTCCAATGCTTCGTGCACCACAAACTGCCTGGCCCACATGATAAAACCGCTATTGGACTATTTTGGCGTACAAAGAATCCTGACCGCCTCCATGGCCACGGTCCATGCGGTCACCGGATCCCAGCTGGTGCTTGATCGAGCACCCAAGGCCGGGACGAGTGATCTTCGACGAAATCGGAGTGTTTTCAACAACATCATTCTAACAACCACGGGAGCCGCAAAAGCACTGGGATTGGTTATCCCCGAGATGAAACGAATCGGTTTCATGGCAGAGTCCGTGCGCGTGCCAACCAGCACGGGATCTCTGATTATCTTGGTTATCGATATCCAAGACGATCCCGATCCCATCAACCGGGAACAAGTCAACCAGATCTATCAAGACGCTGCGGCAAGAAACAAAAAAGGGTATCTTCAGTACTCCGATGAGCAAAATGTGTCTTGCGACATCATTGGCCGTCCCCTGGCCGCCGCCGTGATCGAGGGACAAGAGACCCACACCCGCACAGCCTCTGTCTCTTTTGACTTGAAGCGCCTCAAGGGCTATTCCGACGAAGTCGGATCGTGTCTGGGCACCAGTATCATCGACATTCCCGTAACCAAGATCGTGGTATACGGTTGGTATGACAATGAGATGGGAGGCTATTCCCATATGCTTGCGGACCAAACCGTTTCGGTAGCATCCACACTCGGGTAACGGGACAGGCCGTTGCCGTCACCGGGACCAGCGCTTGCGCCATGGAAATTCGGGATCGTACTTGCGGATCGCACCGCACGTGTTGAAAAAGACGCCGTTTCCAACCGCCGAAGGCCTCCGGATCAGCGCGGCGGACCCCACTTTCGAGACGTCCTGGACGAATGCTGTGAAATGATCGCCGGGCCGGGATTGACAAACAACATGCTCTCGTGTATAGGTTTGCCGACCGGACGTTTGGGGGATCGGTCTTTTTTGCGTGATTTGTCGCCCCTTGCATCGGCCTACGGTATTAAAGCCCAATTCGGCCGGTTACGCCTCGAAGGGATGGTGGCCCTTCCATCATCCCGTTTTTTTTAGATCTTACGTTGGATTTGAAAAAACGCTCGTCATGAAGACATATACGGATTTGAAAAATAGGGTGCTGGAAATCAATAGAGACTTGCGCTCGATTATCCGTACGGCTCTGGCCGCAGATAGTCTGGCGGCGCCATCTCTTGAGGCATGGAAGGCAACAACCGATCGCATCGACAAGCAATTGGCCGAAGAAACGATCCGTGTCGCCCTGGTGGGTTCTATCAAATCCGGGAAAAGCACGCTTACCAATTCTCTGTTTGGCGGCGACTTTGTGAAACGGGGAGCGGGCGTTGTCACGTCCATCATCACAAGAGTGCGACCGGACGGCGACGTGAAAGCCCGGCTGGCATTTAAGACATGGGACGAAGTCAATGCCGAGATCAACCAAGCCCTGGTCCTGTTTGCCTCTTTGGATTCGGAAAACCACGGCCATGCATTTGACATCAACCGCGAACAAGATCGCCGAAAACTCCAGGAAGATCTGTCGAAACTCGGCGCAGAGCAACTCATTGCCGAGAACGCCCGCGATGCCAACAGTGTCCTGTTGACGGAATACCTCAAGGGATACGACCGGGCCAGAGCCTATGTCTCCTTTGAGCCGGTCACCCACATATTCGAGTCCGAAGAATTTGAAAAACAGAAAGATTTTGTCGGGCAGGAATCGCTGGCCGTTTATTTGAAGGATGTGTGTCTGACTCTGAATGCGCCGGAGGGTTTTGGAGAAAATTTGGAAATCGCAGACTGCCAGGGCAGCGACTCGCCAAACCCGTTGCATCTTGCCATGATTCAGGACTATCTGCTTCAAACCCACCTGATCGTATACGTTTTGAGTAGTCGGACGGGTGTCCGACAGGCAGACATCAAGTTCCTGACGTTGATCAAAAAAATGGGACTGACCAAAAACATTTTTTTTGTGCTCAACTGCGATTTCAGTGAACATGAAAACCTTGACGACCTGAAAAGATTGATGGTCCGGGCTGAAGAAGAAGTGGGTATGATTGTGCCGGCCCCCCGTGTTTTTGCCTTTTCCGCCTTATACACCCTGTTTACCGCCATGGACCGTGCAGACAAGGACGAAAAAGAGTTGGCGCGGAAAGACATGCTTCGACTGGAACACTGGCGTGAAGAAACCGATATGGTGGCATTCTCCGATCAAGAAAAAAAACGGTTTCTTGAAGAAGTCATTAAGACCACCTCGACAGACCGGTTTGCGTTGCTGCTGGAAAGCAATCTGGAGCGTTTGTCAAACATTGCATCGGGAACCCGGGAGTGGGTCCTGATGGGGCGGAATTTGCTCCAACAAAATGGCGAGAAGGTCAAGGAAGCCTTTGACGAAATGCACCGCAGGCGACAGACTTCCGAGCAGGTCACGCAAGTCATCAAAGACACGCTTGACGGAACAACTCGCAAATTAAAAAAAGACCTGGGAAGTGAGATAGACCGTTTTTTTGATGTGAAGTTCGGAGACATCGGACAGGCCATTTTTGGTTTTATCGACAGCTACGACCTCAATACGGAAGACTATTCGAAAGAACTTGAAAAATCGGGGTTCCTACCCACTCTGTACCGCGTCTTTCAAGGTTTGCAGCAGGCCGTGAACCGCTTTATTGCAGAGTCTATCAACCCTAAACTCGTTACGTTCATAGGTAGCGAGGAACAAAGAATTGAGCAGATATTCAGCCGGGTGACCGGGCCTTACAGCCTCATGATTCAAGACGCCGTTGAACAACACCGGCGGATGATGGAAAAACTGGGCATCAAAACAATACAACGGGACCCCAGCGCCATCCGCCCCCCTGAGGTTCTGTCAACCAAGACGGATGCTCGATTAACCATGCCCCGGCTTGCCAGCACCATGCGCTATAGCGTACGTATCAAGACGGAGGCCATTTTGAGACTCGGGTTCTACAACACCCTCAAGAAGGCAAGAAAGCTGCTCAAAAAACCGGTTGGACAAGGACCGGACACCGCCATCCGATCCCTTCAAGACAGTGTACAGCGGATGAAGGACGAAATGCGGGAATCCATAGCGGACCATTTTATGGATTACAAAGAAAACATGAAGTATCAATATGTATTCATGCTCGTGGATGCCATGTCCGGCAGGCTATATGAGACCCTTACAGGTCGCATGATGGCCTTGACGGGCAACCTGTCCGACATGAAAAACGTTATTGACAATGAACGGCTGGCCAGGGACCGTTTATCCGAGCAATTTGCCGCCATGCAACAATCTGTTGATGCTGTGTGGGAAAAGATCAGCGAGATAGAAAGGCCGACAATACATGCGCACCCAGCCTGAACGGCGAGGCCGGCGGCGCATTGCCTTTACATTACTGCGGGGTTAACACGTAAACCAGGAGGCCGCATTTCCCACGGCCGAGAAAGTTGTGCGGCGCGTCGTGGAAAATCCTCAATCAAGACCCGGCAAGCCGGATAATTCACAAGGAGGTCCTGATGGCCGAAGAAAACACTCGGATTATCTCGGTAGTCAATGAAAAAGGGGGCGTTGGAAAAACCGTAACGGTTATCAATTTGGCGGCGGGCCTTACCCTGCGAGGTAAAAACGTCTTAGTGGTCGACATGGACCCTCAACTCAACGCCACCAAAGGGTTAGGCCACGACTCCGGCGAAAACACCCTGTCGGTGTACGATGTCATCAAACTCGGAAGTCCCGTTTCAGCCGACTCGGCCATTTCGCGCACACCCTGGAAACACCTGGATCTCCTGCCTTCGCATGTAGACCTGTCAGGTATTGAAATTGAACTGGCGACAAAAATCGGCAGGGAAAACCGCCTCAAGAAGGCCTTGGAGCCCGTTATCGATCGGTACGACTTCGTGCTGCTGGATACCCCGCCCAGCCTATCGCTTCTGACGGTCAACGTGCTTTCTTGTGCCAGGGAGGTTTTGATCCCCTGTCAAACCCATCCTTACGCATACGCAGCTATCGACGAACTCCTGGAGACCATCACCATCATCAAGGAAGAAATCAATTCCCGCTTAGAGGTGTTGGGCGTTGTGCCCACCTTCTTCGATTGCCGAACCAAGATATCCAATCAGATTCTCGATGCGTTGGGCGCAGACGAACGTTTGAAAAACACGCTTCTCGAAACAGTGATCCGGATCAATACCACCATAGCCGAAAGCGCCCAGCACAAAAAGCCTGTGGTTTTTTTTAAACCCTCCAGCTCGGGAGCACAGGATTACTTGGCGCTGGCAGATGAAATCCTTACACGATGATCTCTGCACAGCGATGGTAACAAAAAGCGCACACAAGAACATTCTACGCCTTATTGAATGCCATCCTCCAGCCGTCCTTGTTTACCCTATAGTTGCATAAACAATATGGCAGATAGTTGTAAAAAGCGACAATAACAATTACTTGTTGGCATCCGAGGTGGTATCGTAGAATACACTCTCGG
>CAYSGJ010000046.1:0-40652 GCA_964430705.1 uncultured Desulfobacterales bacterium
GCCTCTGGACTTGTTTGGCTGGTTGGATTTTGATACACATGCGTGTATGCCCCGCCAAGGAAGGATAGATGCTCCGGGTGCGTTGCATCATGTGATCGCTCGAGGGATTGCCCGAAGGAAGATTTTTCGCGACGATACGGACCGGAAACGGTTTTTGAATCGTCTCGGCGATCTTCTTGAAGAAAACGCAAACTCGCCGTTTCGCGTGGGCTTTAATTCCCAATCACATTCATCTTTTGCTCCAGACCGGTTCGGTGCCAATTGCCAACGTGATGTGCCGATTGTTGACCGGGTATGCGATTACTTTCAATAAACGTCACCGGCGCTGGGGACATCTTTTTCAAAACCGGTACAGATCCATTCTGTGCCAAGAAGAGCCTTATCTTTTGGAGTTGGTTCGGTATATCCATCTGAATCCTTTGCGGGCAATTTTGGTTCGAAATCTGGAAGATCTGGACGAATATCCCTATGCAGGCCATTGCGCGTTGATCGGCAGAAGAAGGTATAACTGGCAGGATACCAACTATGTTCTTGGATTTTTTGAAGGGGCTCGCTCCCAATATCGCGCATTCGTGGAAAAAGGACTTGAGCAAGGGAAAAGGGAGGATCTGATCGGTGGAGGACTCGTTCGAAGTATGGGAGGTTGGTCGGAGGTGAAGGCCATGCGCAAGGAACGGGCGTACCTGAAAGGAGACGAACGGATACTGGGCGACAGCGACTTCGTGGATTCCGTCCTGGCAAAGGCGGATGAACGGCTTGATGAAAAGTACAAAACAGCGCTGTCGGGAATGGATCTGGATAGGGTTGCCTATCGGGTGGCGGAACTACTGGAGATGACCGTTGATGAGGTATGGTCGGGCGGTAAATATTCTCAAATCGTCAAAGCTAGGAGTCTGCTATGTTATTGGGCCGTCAAGGAACTGGGGGTGAGCATGGCATCCTTGGCCCGAAGGCTTCGCCTCTCTCCTCCTGCCGTCTCCAAATCGGTGATCCGTGGAAAAGGCGTAGCTGAACAAAACGGGTATGTGCTTCGGGACGGCTGAGAAAGTTGTGAAGTGAAGAACGTCCCCCTTTTACTATCTGGATATGGCGGAAATGCAGGCCATGCGAAAAATCCCTATGACTATGGCGGACTGGGAAGAACGGTTGAGCAGGTTTCTGAAACTCTGGGATCGGGAAATTCTTCAGGATGCAGGCAGGGTAACGGCAGAACTGGCCAAGGCCTATGCCGAAAGCGAGTTTGAGAAATACCGCATCGTGCAGGATCGGCTGTTTGAAAGCGACTTTGACCGGATAGTGAAGCAGATCGAATCAGCCGGAGATGAAAAACCGGATAAAGAATAAGGCGGCCCACTTGGGGGGTCACTTGAGGGGTGACTTGGGGGTAACTTACGACAAAATCGGGACAAAACTTGTGACAGGCTCACGACACGACTTGCGACATGCCCCGCCTCACCGATCAAGTGCCGACCAAGTAACCGATCAAGTAGGTTCAAACCCATTCAGGGATTGAGTATCAAGGAATTGCCTCCATGGACACCGACGATCTGACTGAAATGGCCTGGGGCGTCATTGTCGGCGCTGCCCACGTCTCGGATACCCTGAAAGCCGAACTTGGTGCAATGGCCAGCCGTTTCAAAACCGAGGATGAATGGCTTCGAGCGGTTCGTGCTCATCTGGTGGGAATCTTCGAAGACCCTGCCAAGTATGTCGACTATTGGGACCTTGATAATGAGGAAGGAATCACGGCAACCATGATCGGCGGCATTGCAGCGGAACTCCGTGGTCGAGTGGATAGAGTTTTGTCCACGCAAATGAACAAGCGAGGTGCAAGGGCATGGTGATCGTAAAAATGCCAGAGCGTATCAAGCTTTCTTTCAACCGTTACATCGGGATCGACTACTCCGGCGCGGAAACCCCGGATTCCAGCCTGAAGGGGCTTCGATTGTACAAAGCCAGCCGCGAATCCCTGCCGGTGGAAGTCGAGCCGCCGCCCAGTCCCCGCAAGTACTGGACACGGCGCGGCTTGGCGGAATGGCTGGCGGAGCGGTTGTCCGAGGATGTCCCGACTATCGTCGGTATCGACCACGTATCGTCAGTATCGACCACGGCTTTTCCTTTCCCCTGCGGTATTTCGAGGTTCACCACCTGGAACCGGACTGGCCGATCTTTCTGGATGACTTTCAGAAGTACTGGCCGACCGATGCCGAACACACCTATGTCGATTTCATCCGGTGCCGGGACATCGGGGGAGAAAAACGCTTCCTTTGACATGAACTGCCGCCCGATGACGGCGAGCATGATTTCTCATTTCACATCAATAACTTATATGGCAAATTGAAGGTGGAGACTGTTTTGCACCAGGTCGACGCACCCTCCAGGTAAGGCCCGGCGGGAAGATCGCCCAAGATAGACGATTGAAGCTTTTCGGCTGAGTTATTTACTTATTTACGGAACGTCCCGGTTATTCGTCCCGGTTATTCCCCTTCTGCAAATCCCGCTTGACCCGCTGAAGCTCGCGGTCTTCGTCGCGTTTGCGAATCGTTTCCCGTTTATCGTATTTGCGTTTGCCCTTGGCCAGGGCCAGCGTGACCTTGGCTTTGCCCTTTTTATTGAAATAGACCGCAAGCGGTATGAGGGACTGGCCTTTTTCCTCGACCTTGCCGATCAGGCGTTTGATTTCCTGCTTATGCAACAACAGCTTGCGGGGCCGCAAGGGGTCGTGATTCCCACGGGCGGCAAAAGGGTACGGGCTGATGTGCATATTGTGGAGATACACCTCGCCGTTTGTGATCTTGCCGTAACTGTCCTTGAGGTTGCCTTGGCCGGATCGCAAGGATTTGACCTCCGTGCCTACCAGCACGATTCCGGCCTCGAACTTGTCCAGGATGAAGTAATTGAAACGGGCCTTGCGGTTTTGACAAACTATTTTGCTCATATTGCCGTGATAAGATACGTCCTTAGTGTCTCTGGCCGAGGAAGGGGTATGCCCCTCTACGACAAGTCTCTGTGCCGCTGCTTACGCTTCCGGCGCACGCCCATTGGGCCCGTTTGACTGGAAATACGTGGCCATTTCCAGTGAGTCTCCGTAGGTGTCCAGGATCATTTGTTTTACTTCCGAAGCCGTCGCCCTGTTAAGAACCCCCTGGGCAAAGGTCTTGGCCTCCTCAAAGGAGAGCATGCGAACCAGATTCTTGATTGCGGGGATGGACATGGGGTTCATGCTAATGGTATCCAGTTCCAGGCCGAGTAAAACGGGCAGGTTGACCGGATCTGCGCCCATCTCGCCGCAAAGGGCCGTTCCGATGCCCTGGGCCTTGGCGGCCCTCACGACACGATCGATCATTCTGAGCACAACGGGGTGGAGCGGTTGATAGATGCCGGCGACTTGTTTGTTGACCCGATCAATGGCAAAGGAATACTGAATGAGATCATTGGTTCCCACACTGAAAAAGTCTACTTCCTTGGCCAGGATATCCGCCATGAAAACCGCAGAGGGCACCTCGATCATTGCTCCTACCGGGATGTCTGCCTTGAACGGGATGCCGTCTTTTTCCAGGGACTCGGCGGCCTCTTCCAGCATGCGCTTTGCCGCAGCAATTTCTTCGATTTGCGAGATCATGGGAAACATGATCCGGATGTTGCCAAAACGGGCGGCCCGGAGTATGGCCCTTAGCTGCGTGGTAAAAATTTCCGGCGATTGCAGGCAGAATCGAATGGCCCGAAGTCCCAAGGCCGGATTCATTTCCTCGCCCCATGGAATACTTGTGGCGAACTTGTCTCCTCCCAGATCCAGGGTTCGAATAGTGACTTCACGCTCTTCCATGATCTCGGCCAGATCCTTGTAGTTTTCAAAGAGATCCTGTTCCGAGGGCAGGCTGTGCCTGTTGAGATACAAAAACTCCGTGCGATAAAGGCCTACGCCATCGCTGCCGTGATCCATGGCTGAAACGACTTCTTCCAGCAAAGAAATGTTGGCGCATATGGATACGTGGTGTTGGTCCGTGGTCGTGGCCGGCAGACCACTCGTTCGTGTGACCTGGGCCTGAAAATCTTCAAATCGTTCCTTACGGTCGTGATACCGGGAAAGGGTTTCTTCGTCGGGATCGATGACCACCACGCCGGCATTGCCATCCACAATAATGAAGTCGCCCGTTTCTATGACCTGCGAAGCGTTTTTCAGTCCAAGCACTGCCGGGATTTCCAGTGATCGGGCAATAATTCCCGTGTGGGATGTGTGGCTTCCCAGATCGGTGATGAAGGCCTTGACCTTTTCCAGCTGGATTTGAGAGGTTTCCGCCGGTGACAGGTCATGCGCAACGATGATGACGCGTTTGTCAATATCGGCAATCTTGGACGGGCCGGTGCCAAGGAGATGTTCCAGGATAAGATTGGAGGCGTGGACGATATCCGAGGCCCTGTCACGAAAATAGGGGTCGGGCATTTTCTTGAAATTGCCCTTTACCTTGTCCACTGTTTTTTTCAGGGCCTGCTCGGCGTTGACTTTTTTCTCCCTTATCTTCTCAATCGTGCCTTCATAGAGTATTCTGTCTTTTAGAAGCATCCTGTGCGTGTCAAGAATGTAGACGTGGTCCCTGTATTCGTCCGGGACGTCCTCAATGATGGTTCGAAGGTGTTCTCGGGCCTTGCTTACGGCTTCTTTGAAGCGGATGACCTCGGCTTCTATCTCCTCAGGGGGAACAAAGCGCTCTTCAACCACATCGGCATTGTCTTGTTCCAAAAGATAGGCCTTGCCGATAGCAATGCCCATGGATGCACCGATTCCCTTAATGATGACATTTCTTGCAATAGTATCGGGCATATCTACATCTCTCCGAATCCGGCTCCAATCATTTGAACGATACCGTTCAATATATCAATATCTTTCGGGTCGGTGATTCTTACGGTGATCTCAGAGCCGCAGGGACAGTAAAGGCCTATGACATCCAGGATGCTCGCGGCATCGGCTTCTTCGCCGTCCTTGGCAATAAACACGGCACAGCGGGCATTTTCGGCCAGCTTGGCGATCTTGGCTGCAGCCCTGGCATGCAGGCCCAGCGGGTTGGTTAATTTAACCGTTCTGGTAAGCGTCATTGTTCCTGCCGGTGTCGTTTTTCATACAGGCTGACCTGATGCATAAAGGCCTCAATGCGGGTAAGCATATTGGTCTGCTCTTGCGCGTCATAGATCGCATGCAATACAGGCAGGTTTTTAAAGGTTCTTAGGGCGTTTTTAAAGACCGGCACACTTATGTTGCCCAGCATACAGTTTAGAACGAACAGGTTGCAGATCCCGGAGGCGCCGGCCGCGGCGAATTGCCTTACACGGGCCGTAAAGGTGGCCAACACCGGATCGATGTCATGATGCACGAACGGCTCGGCCTCTTGAATGACGGCATCAGCCCTAAGATTGCCAAAAGGCCGGAGGGCTTCCGGCAGGCAGGCTTCCACCTGTCTAATCCACGACATCATCCACTGACCTCTGAGAAAGTAATATAGCGCTGAAAAAAGCCTTCCGTCGTTCAGGCAGCCTCGGGGATAATAATGCTCTGAAAACAGGGAGTAGAAATTCGATACGGTCAGTCCGTGCAGCGCCACCTCGGCGCCCAGGCTTTCAAGCGTTTGCACGAGATCGTGGTTGGCCCAACGATTGAGGACCGTATAAAATTCGCCCACGATACCCACGACAGGGCGCTTTTTGGAACGATCCACAGGCACGCTCGCCATGGCTTCGGCGGCTTTTCGCAAGGCGGCCATGGTGGCCCGGCTCCACAGCGAGGGCCCATCGTTCGATCGGGCAACGGCATCCGCAATGGCTTGAATTCCCTGGTCATACAAGCGATCCGTGTGTCCCGGTGTTTGCTCATAGGGTCGTGTGTGCAGACGGATTCTTTCCAGGACCTCGGCAGCCAGCCAACCCTGCCACAATGCCTTGGTGAAGCGAAGGCCGAAGAGTCCCGAAAACTCGTCAAAGCGGGAAGAGGTGAGTGGGGCTATTACCGGGACCTGGGGAAAACCCAGCCTTTGCAATAGATCGGCGTGTCCTATGCCGTATTGAGAAAACCTGCAGGCGCCGTCGTAATTCTGCATCAAAACGGCAGTCCTGTCGGGATCGAAATCAGCTTTCCGGGTCAGTTTCACAAACTCCCCGCTTGTTACAATAAAAGGGTGGCATTCCCTGCCCGAGGTGACCAGGCGGCCGAAATACTCACTGTCGTGATCAGGCTCCGGGAGCACCTGTGCCTCAATATCGACGGATTCGAAGGCAGCTTGTACGACATGGCAAAAGGCCCTGGAAACATACGGGAAGTAGAGTGTTCGCCCCTCAAGTTTTTGTAGTAACCTCGGGTCCGGATTCCATGGATCGACGATTTTTTGTCTTCCCTTGATAACCAGATTGAAAGGGCTCGACGGCGTTGTCCCCGGCTTTTGGGGTACATCCAGGGTGTCTAAAAAGGCTTCGATCCGCGTGATCATGCCGGCGTCGCCGGTATGGTCGTCCACTTCAAGGATGAGGCGGGGTTTGTCGGCAAGTTCGGATTCCATGTACTTCATGAGAAAGGAATCAGGGCCGCAGCCGAAGTTGGTCAGTAACACGGGGAAAAAGGATTGTCGGTCTTTGATCCACAACAAGGCTTTCAAAAGATCACGGCTGTTTTTCCATACCACGTTGTCATACTTTTCCGGGAGCGTGATATCTTCCAGAGGAAGCATATCAAAGGGGATGACGTGGCGGGCCAGACGCCTCAGTTTTTTTGCAAGATGCTGGTTGAGCCCCGGATCGAAAATGTTGTGGGTCTTTCCCAGCAGAACGAGACAGCGCTGCTCAGAACCCACAGAGGCCAGAATTGCTTTGCCGCGATCGCGGCGCCAAATCTCGAAGCCTTTTTGGGCCTGCCATGCTTTTTTAACGGCTATTGTGATTTTTTTCGGATTATGTCCCAGGGATTTCCCTAATGCCAGAAAACCGGGGGCAAGCTCGGTTTTCGGCCGGCTCCATTTGATAACAGGGGCCAACAAAGACACGTTTTCGCCCATGGCGGAGGTGACCATGTAGGGTATGGATTGCACATAAGGGCAGTTGAACGTGCGGCGACCGTGGTTTCCCGTGAGTGGATGGTCTATTTCGCAAGGAAGCAAAATGTGTTGTGCCCCCTTTGAAATCAGGTCGACCACGTGGCCGTAAACGGCTTTGATGGGAAAACAGGTTTCTGAAGGCACATAGGGTTGGCCCTGTTGAACCAACGTTTTGGTGGTATTTTCTGAAAGTGCCACAGGATGGCCCAGGGCCCTGAAGAAGGTGCTCCAAAACGGGAAATGATCATAAAATCCCAGCACCTTTGGGATGCCGATAAGGGCGCCGGGACTCCGGCCACGGCACGCAGCCATGTCCGTGAAGTCTCCGGTAAGACGCTCCACGCGTTCCCGGAACAGGTCCGGCAGGCGGGAATGGTTGCTGCGGTCGGCCGATTTATCATACCGTCCACAAAGGCTGCCGGTGTAGGATGTGAGCCTGTCTTGGATGTAGATTCCATGGATGCGACATCGGTTGGGACACTTCCGGCACATAAAGGTCTTGACGGCATAAGGACGGTCCTTGAGATCGAACCCTGCAAATCGGGTAGTGTTTCCATTGCGGGCCGTTGCCGCCAGCGCGGCGCCTATGGCGCCCATGACATTATGATGTTCCGGCGTGTTGATAGGCTGCCCGAAAAGATTTTCAAACGCGGCGGCAACGCTTTCGTTCCCAGCTACACCCCCTTGAAAGAGAACGTGCCGCCCAATCTTTTTGCCGCCCACCACCTTTTCTTGATAATTGGATGCGATGGCGTAGGCCAATCCTGCCGTAAGGTCACGAACCGTCTTTCCGGTCTGCTGGTGATGGACAAGGTCTGATTCCATAAAGACCGTACATCGGGTGCCGAGATCTACCGGGGTGTCGGAAGAAAAAGCCATGTTGCTGAAGGATTTTCGGATGGGAATCTTAAGACGAGCGGCCTGTTCTTCCAGGAATGATCCTGTGCCGGCGGCGCATACCTTGTTCATTTCAAAATCAGTCACCCGGCCTTTTTCGCACCGAATGAATTTGGAGTCCTGGCCTCCTATTTCAATGATTGTATCGACATCAGGGTCACAGTGCAGCGCTGCCCGGGCCTGAGCCGAAATCTCATTGATCACTACATCAGCGCCTACAAAGTCGCCGACAAAGTAGCGACCGCTGCCCGTAACTCCCACGCCACAAACCCGCACCCGGCCTTCCATCCGCTTGCCCATTTCCTTTAAGCCGTTGCGTACGGTAGCCGCCAGTTCGCCTTGGGTGAACCAGTACTGCTTGGCGACCAGGTCTCCTTGGGTGTCAATGAGTACAATATTGGTACTCACAGCGCCTACATCCACACCGAGGAAGGTATCTATAACGGGTTTGTCTTCGGGTCGGTAATACGTGTCCGTCGTTTGTGTTTCTTTGCGGGGGGCAAGGCGCTTGAGGTGGGCAACAGATCCGCTGCGTTGGCCTGCATTGACGGCCTGGTTCGCTTTTTCGATCAGACGATTTATAGAGACGGCCGGCCCACGACGGCCGTTTCGGGCCATCAGTGCTGAGCCAAAAGCGCCCATGACGAGAAAATTCTCCGGAATGATGAGGCTTCCAGATGGCAGACGCAGGTGTCCCTCGAAGGCCTTTACCACGCCCGAGTTGGCAGCCACCCCACCTTGGAACACGATGGGTTGGGAAAACGGCTTGCCCTTTGCGAGGTTTGTGATGAAATTCAGCGCCAAGGCATTGCAGAGGCCTGCAACGATGTCGGGTTTTGGGGTACCTTCCTGGAGCAAATGCACCATGTCGCTCTTGGCGAATACACTGCACCTTCCTGAAATTCTGGCCGGATGTTGGGCGCTCAGGGCCAGCGAGCCCATGCTTTCCACCCTGATGCCCAAACGGTGGGCCTGCAAATCCAGAAATGAGCCGGTGCCGGCGGCACAGACCTCATTCAAGACGTGGTCCACAACCACCGGTTCGTCTGTCACGTCGTCGCGATCGACAAAGATAAGTTTGGAGTCCTGTCCCCCGATTTCAATAACCGTGCGAACATCAGGACGGCAATGGCAGGCAGCCTTAGCCTGGGTAACGATTTCGTTCACGTCCGGTATATCCAGGACCCTGCCCACCAGCTTTCGGCCGCTTCCCGTTGCAACGATTCCCTTAAATGCCTTACATTCTGCCGCCAAGTCCTGCAAACACTCCACAAGCACGGGCAAAGGGCGTCCTTCGGTGCGGCTGTACCTGGCCGTTTGGACGTTATTTTTTTCGTCGATGACGACCACGTTCAAACTGACTGAACCCAGATCGATGCCCATGTAATAATTATCAGGTGTCGCCATGGTTCGTTCTCAAAAATTCAAACCGAACCCTTGTTTTTCGAGGGCTACGTGTGGATTTTAGAATCGGTTTTCAGCAACCTCTTGGTGCGGGGCGCCATTGAACCAAAAAAAGGGTTTGCAGCATGAGCTTCGAACGCACAGGCGTACCCCCAAGCCTCTAGCCTATAAACCCTGTCTTCCTACGCGCATTCGCTGTTATACTTAACATGGCGCCCTGTTTTTCACAAGGGCCAATGTGGCAAGTAGCGTATCGGCCGCCGTTGCGTGTGCAATTGTGGAGCGGGGGGTCAAAAAAGAAGGGTGGGAGGTGGGGGGCGTATAGGAAAAAATGCAAACGGAATCAGGGCGTCTTCTCGGTACCGGCTATTTCGGCGCCGGCTGCCGACACCGTTTGGTGTACATCAAGGGGCTCAACATGTCCGTTGAGTTTGCCTCCGGCTTCCAGGCTCAACGTTTTGCAGACAATGTTTCCCGAAAAATTGCCGGTCCGCATTATTCTTAAGCTGTTACGCGCTGTTATGTCGCCTTCAAAGTTTCCTGCGATGACGATGTCCTCAACTTCCGCCCGGGCCACAATATGGCTTCCTTGTGCGGTGACCACGTTTTTGCCTACCAAGGTTCCCTCCACGTCTCCGGCAATGACGAGTTTGCCCTCCGCATTCACCGTGCCCTTTACTTTGAGGCCGTCGTCTATGATGGACAGGCTTTTTGATCTAACTGCCATGTTGCACGCTCCTTTTTTCAAGATCAAGCGGGATGGCGCCCAGAGTGCTTAGTTCCCGTTCCACCTCTATTTTGTATGTGTCGCCCTTTTCGTATGTTTCCAAGGCGATCTTTCGCGGTACGGCCTCGGCATTGGAAAACAGGGACACTTTCGTGTGAGAGCCCTTTAAAAAAGCCTGAACGCCTTTGTTTTCCGGAATGTTTGTTTTGATGTCCAGGACGTTGATCGTGTCTTTGGGATTAAGCGAAAGCAAATCTCCCGGATAAAAACACTGTTTCAGGCCGCCGTTGACCTGAAGGATGACATATTCCAGCTTAGGTTCCATCAGCTCAACAAAAAGGTGGCCCACCACTATCTCGTCATGGGTGACCACCACCTGATATTTTTCCCCGTTGTGGTTCAGAGAATAGCGCTTCAACAAGTCTCGGGCTGTATGGATCACATAACCCCGGTCCTCGCCCGTGTTGTTTATCCAGTTGCCCACAAATCCCTTGAAATTGACCACCACTTGCGAAGAATCGGCCAGGTTGGTGGTCACGTCCACCAACTCGAATCGATCTCCTTTGACCAATCCGGCTACGGCATTGTTCATAAAAAGCCGGTTTTCTCCATTGATCCGCGTTTCAAAGAACAGGACTCCGGGCAGGGCGGATACCGTGTGGGTGCGGGCGGGTGATTTGCCTGTGTCCAAGGTGATGTTGACCATGCCGCAGGGATGATGATCCTTGCGCACGACAATCTGCGTCGGGCGGGTGATTTGGATCGGTTTGCCCATGTCATTGAACGTGCCATGGCCCTGGATGTCTGCGCTGATGCCCCGCTTGTAGTTGGTTTCCACGTGGGAAATCCTTACCACATCGCCTTCCCTGATGTTGAGGGTGTGTCCGTTGGGGATGGCGAACGGGATGTTGTTGTTGACCGCCATCACGACGTATTGCATGACCGGCGGGTCGAGGTAAATCCCGGGCGTTTCCGGGACAATATCCAACAATTCCATGAACGCGTTAATGGCAAGATGGTGATGGCGAACCTTCGACTCGATGGGCAATGACTTGCTCGTTTCAATACCGAATGCCGGAATACCGCACTCAAAAAGTGCGTAATAGGTGGCTGATTTGCGTTGTTCCGGATGCAGGGTGTCAGGGTCTTGCGTTCGATGGTTATTGAAATGAAACCGGTGGTCGGGTTCTTTGATGTGCATGTTCATCTTTTCGATAACGTTTTGCGCCATGTCGGCCAAATGGATTGTCTTGTCTGCGCCCGGAACGGTGTAGTTTTCGGCATCGGCAATAATAGACTGACCGTAGCGTTGCGGGTTCCTCATGGCGTTTTCCCACTTGGGAGAATAAAATCCGGAGCCGTCATGAAGATTCAACAAACAGTCGCTCTCAGAGGTGAGCTGTTTGAGAATATCTACAATTTTGGCTTCATAATTGCGCTTGGTGTCGCGCCCGAACTTTCGGTTCATATCTTCATTGACCTGGCGTTGATTGAGCACGATCGAGTAGAAATTCGCCCTGGGGACAACGATCAGGTTGCCTTTGGCCAACGCCATATCCGCGTACAGGTCGGCCGACAGAAAACTGCCGGGCTCATCCCCTTGAATGCCTCCGATGAGCAGCAGTGTCTTTCCCGGCTCGTGACCGTATCGACGGTAGACATGGAGTTCGTGGTCGGTGCCTTTAAAAAAGATATCGTGGGTGCGTTTGGCCCACCCGGAAGCCGGCGCCAGCCAAAGGATGATGCCGAGGCAACAAAGCCCTACACGTCGAATGGTCATGGATCGCACATGCAGGAAGGTGTCGGTCATGGTTGAGAGGCTCACTTTCCAAAGGGCAACATCCCTAGGCCCTTAAAACGTCGTCAATATTGAAAACCTTTTCGATGAGCAGGTCTCCGGATTCCGTATAGACAAAAATGGTTGCTGTTCGAAAGCGTTCCACATCTTGGATCTGGGGGACCGTCCCCCGAACATACTTGAACCTGGCGATGGAAAAATACTGCCCTTTTTTATAGATCGTTGGTTGTCCATCTTTTAAGGGTGTCCACGGAGATCCCCTGGGCACTTCTGACGACCCTTCTTCCGGTTTGAATACAAGAAAGGTGTACCCTTGAATTTTACTTTCTGAAGCGCCCGCGTTTTTGAGGATGAACTGAAATTTGATGGCACGGCCTTCCTCCTGTTTCCAAATTTCCAGGTTGTCCACCAAAAGATCTTCTGCAGAGACCGGGGCGACCGAGGCATCTTCGTCGTTGCCGTCTTTATCCGGCAATGTTTCCCTGCCGGAGCCTGCAGCCGGAATGTCTTTTGTGCTGTCTTGCCGGTCGGGGCCGGTGGCGCCGCGCTCTGTTTGTTCTGGGACTGCGGCCTTTGGTTTGGCGGCTTCCGCGGTCACAAAAGCGGAACGGGGCTTTTTTTCGGCAGCCGGCGCGTCATTTTTGGTGTCCGAAGCAAGGTTCTTTTTGGCTGCCAACAGTGGTTTCTCAGACGCTGTGTTACTCCCGGGCTTGCCTTTGCCCTCAAGCAGCATGAGCCGAACCTGGTAGGCTTCTGCGGCCTTATTGGCCGCCAAGAGTTCTGCTGTTGCATCATTGAGGTTGTCCCGCAGTCCCTTATTTTCCATCTGAAGACGGAAATACGTGAAGCTCGAAATGATCGCAAAGGTACATACGAGCGAAAAAAGGAACAAAACACAAACCAGGGAGATCTTGGACAAACGAAGTGAGATGATGTTGCCCAACTCGCCCACCAAAAGCAGTGTCCACGACTTGGACGATTCGGGCTTATGTTTGCGGCCTGTCTTTTTTAAATCTTGTGCCACGTCTCTCGATAGATTTTCCATAATCCACCAACACGTTTCAAGCGCAGGCGCTTGATGCCGACGGAGTGGTTACCGCTTGAACGGTACCTTTGCAGGAATGTTGCCGTGCTCTGGTCCACGCCCTGAACAACCTCCAAATCTTCAACAGTAACCTTAATCCAGGCATATCGTTTATTCAATTGTTGCTTGTAACGAATCCAGGCTTTTTTGTCCATTTTTCGAGCATAAAAATCGGGTGCATAACAGGCTTGGTAACGGTCGAGGTCCTTTGCGCTCCAGGCATCAGCCCATTCCGCCACGAGTTCCGCCACGTTTTTGTACTCTTTCCGGATACGGTCCAAACGGTGCAAGGCCGCCATTGCCGGTGAGGCGTCCTTGTCGTGGAATGTGCCGGGCTGGTATTCCTCGCCTAGGATTTTCCATGTATCTTCATAAGGTTCCAAAAAAATCTTCTTGGTTCCCACTTTGGTTACATGTGCGTCCAGCTCCATGTATTGATCGAAAAGGGCCACCACACAAGGATTGCCCCTTGCCAACGTGACGTTTTTCAACGTCATCTGAAAGGGTATGCCGTCGTTTTCCCAGGACTTTCGCATGCTATCCCATGTCTGCCAAAGATCGCGATGTGTCTCCGCAGGGGCCCTGTAAAAAGAGGCCAATACGTCGTTATCGCCTGACTCGAAAGCCGCCTTCCAGCCTTGGAGCAGATCCAAGAGTCTTTCTTTGTCCGCTTTAACGATATCCGGAGATACCATGTTCAGTTTTTCTCTGACAATGATGGGGGTGCGGTTCAGGCGAATGTATCGGGCCAGTATGTCGATGTTGCCGTTTTCCACGGTAATGCAACCGTTTGAGTCCCGGGGTTTGAGGCGTTTGTTTGTGCCATGGAGCCAAATGTTGTAACCCTCTCGGTTTTCGAGTTGGTCCACCAGGTTCGGGTAGTCCATCACAAAGGCCCCGTTGCCATAGGTGGCGCTCAGGTATTTTTTCTCGAAGGCATTGGTGAAAAAGTACACGCCTTCGGGGGTCTTTCGATCACCGATTTTTTCCTTTTTTCCCGGAGACTCGCCGGTCGAACAGGGGAATCGGTGCTTCAGGGCGAAGCCTTGGTTCCATTCATACACGCTAAGCGTTTGAGACGATTTTTCAACCACGATGGCATAGGCCGGACCTTCTTCCCAGTTGAGTCCGATCAGGCAGGCCGGAATAGGTGACTTGTCTGCGATATCGGCCGCAACGCTATGGTTGCCCCAAGCCGGGGAATGAACCAGCAGAAAGGTAAAACAGAAAGGAAAAAGAAGCAGCTTTAACCGCAAAGACATCACCAAACCCGTCCCGGAAAATATCTTACAGTCTTATTCATTGTCTTAAAATAGCATACCCTGTTTTACAATCTCTTCCAAAAACTCTTTAAACAAGAGGAGGAATTCCTGTTTTCCCAAAAAATAAGGTTGTCAGGCATCCTTGATACGTATTCCGTCTTGCTAAGAAAAGGTATGCAAAACCTATGCCTTTTGGTGGGTCGTCCAACGTGTTTAATGGGAACGACCGGAGAAAAACCTATTCCCATTGTCGCCGGTCGTCAATTTTTTTCAAATCTTTGGGCAACGTGCCTCCGGCGACACATCGAACTTTGCCGCGGACCCGCATGGCCTGTGGGATAGCTGCTTCAATGCGGCCCAACAGGTCTTCGGACATTGCAACGCCTGCTTTGAGTTCAACGACAAAGGTCATTTCGTCTACATGGCCTTGTCGTTCCACCACGACCTGATACCTGTCGATTTCCGGAAACCCGGCAGCTACGTCATCGGCATTGCCGGGATGAATGAACATGCCCTTGACTTTGGTCACCTGATCCAGGCGCCCCACAATTTTCACCAAACGGTCTGCCGTTCGACCACACGGACAGGGCTCATCCGTGATATAAGACAAGTCTCCGGTTCCGAATCGAATCATGGGATAGACTTCGTCAAACACGGTTGCAACCACGGCCCCGGTTTCGCCCGGCTTCAGTTGTCGTCCCGTGTCCGGATCCACGATTTCCACGATGCAGTTATAAGGGATGTGCATGCCGTTTTTTTCGAAGCACTCGTATGCCAGGCATCCCACGTCAGCGGTTCCGTAACCCTGCCGCACCAACATGCCCAAAGACGCCTCCAGTGCATTGCGCAGCGACTCGGGAAGCATCTCTCCGGCCACAAACCCTACTTCCAAGGCCAGGTCCGTGTCCGGCGCATAGCCGGCTGCTTGGGCTTTTTCCTTGATGGTTGCGAGAAAACTCGGGGTCCCAACATATCCGGTCACTTTTACATCGTGCATCAATCGCAGTTGCTGGTCCGTATTGCCCACACCGCCCGGCACGGCGATGCATCCCAAGGCTCGGAGAGAATCTTCGAACCAGAAGGCCGGCGGAACAAGATGATAACTGAATGTCACCTGACCTATGTCGCCTTTCCGGAATCCGGCTGCAAAGAAAGCCTGGGTCCAGCGGTCGTTTTCGCTGTAAATTGCTTCAGGTTCGTAGATAGGCCCCGGCGACATGCAGATTCTTTTAACCTGCTCCAGCGGCAGACCAAGAAAGCCGCCGAAAGGGGGGGCCTTTTCCTGGAGGGCCGTTAGCTCGTGCTTGTGGGTGATCGGAAGCCTTTCAAGGTCCTTGACCGTAGTGACGTCCTCAGGCCGGGTATGGCTTGCATCGAATTTCGTCCGGATGGCAGGTGCATTTTTATAGGCATGTCGGACGATTTTACGAAGTGCGTCGTTCTGATATTCGGCCCGTTGTGCGTTGGACAGGGTCTCCATTTTTTCATTGAAGTATCCCGTTGTACGATCACTTTTTGCAGTCATGATTGTCGGTCTCCGTAGATGGTTTGTTGAAGGGCCGTGTCACGGCTTCGCTGAGGGGCTGTTCCGCATATTTGGTGTGGAGCATATCACTGCCGGGCCGGCGGCGTGGTCCTCGGGCTTGCTGTAGCCCACGGGATTTTTCCGAACGCCGCTGTCGGCAAGAAAGACGTGGACCGCACGGCCTGGTGGGTCCACGTCTTTTTGTGGACCTTTCTAGGGGAACGCGCCGGTAAAGGCCGCTACCTTTACCATGCCGTCAGCCTTGAAGATGGCCGAACCTTCCTTGACATTGATGGGCAAAGTAAACGCCGCCGCTGATGTCCACCATTTTTCCAGGGCGTCCCAAGGGGAGATGCCCTGTTCTTTGAGTTTGAAGCCTCCCGTAACCAACAGGCTCAACAGCGATGCTCTGGCGTCAAACATGGCGGTCACCCGGAGCTGGTTCGTTTTGCCCGCAGGAATCCACTGTGTTTCAGGAGCGCTCACCGTGTTCAGCTCGAATCCTTCAAAGGCTATGGTGAACTTGAGGTCTTCCATCCGAACGGGGTAAGGATTGGGGTTTTCAATGTCAAAAATAAACGCGAGTCCCAGCGGGGCGCCATAGTCTCCTGCACTGCCCTTAGTAGGCTCCACTTTGTTCGAGAAATACCACCACCCCGTGTAATAGGGCAGCTCCACGGAGGTCAATGTCACGGTGGGCACCTGGATGTTTTGTTCCGTCGGTTTGGGCGCCGTAACACAGCCTGCCGCAAGCGCGGCAAACATTATTACGATAAGGACCTTGGTTATGGTTGATCTTTTGCGCATGTCGTACCTCCCTGCTGCGGTCTTGAGGGTTATGTAAGCCAGCGTTTTCTTCGCTTGTAGTGTTTCACGTCTCGAAAACTCTTGCGTCCTCCCACATCGGTAAGTCCCAAATAGAAATCCTTGATGTCCGGGTTCTCTCGGAGTTTTTCCGCCGAATCGTCCATCACGATCCGACCATTTTCCATGACATAGGCATGGGGCGCCACGTTCAAGGCAAGCTTGGCATTCTGTTCCACCAAGAGGATCGAGATATTCTCTTCCCGATTGAGTCTCGTGATGATGTTGAATATCTCATGGATCAACAGTGGGGCCAACCCCATGGAGGGTTCGTCCAACAGAATCAGTTTGGGGTTGGTCATCAGGGCCCGGCCGACAACCGTCATCTGCTGCTCTCCACCGCTGATGAATCCCGCGGTTTCGTTGCGTTTTTCTCTGAGCCGAGGGAAATAGTTGTAAACCATTTCCAATCCGTCTTTAATAGAGCTCCCCCCACCTCTCAGGTGGGCGCCGACCTTAAGGTTCTGCTCCACCGTCAGGTGTTCAAAGACCCTGCGTCCTTCAATGACCTGGACGATACCCCTCTTGGCAATTTTCTCGGCGGCGAGCCTGTCGATACGTTCGCCTGCAAACTCGATGGATCCATCGGTCACCTGCCCGTTCTCATGTTTCAACAGGCCCGAGACGGCCTTTAAGGTTGTGCTTTTGCCTGCGCCGTTTGCTCCCAGCAGGGCGACAATCTTGCCCTTGGGAATTTCGATGGAAACCCCTTTGAGCACCAGGATGACTTCGTGATACTTAACCTCGATATTGTTGATTTTCAGAATTAGATCGTTTTCAGGCAAACCGCAAACCTCCTCAGCGGTATTTTTCCCGACCTACCAGCCTATCCATTCATTCGCCCATTTGTCGGGCCAACGGCTTTCCAGGTCGACTCTTTCAACCAGACTAAAAGAACCATTTTTCCATTCGTAGATGGCCACTTGTCCTCCTACGCGATGGTCGGTGCTTGTGAATGTGACCGGGGACAATCCCAAGCTCACGTCAAAGTCTTTGAGGGTCTCAAACCCATTCTTTAAAATGCTTTCACCACTCAGGTCGCCGACCTTATCGGCCCGTTTCAACGCTTCAGCCAGTCCCAACACATTGGTCCATGCCTGCACGGTGCGAATCAGCCTTTTCTCCCGAGGTACGCCGGGGTTGTATTTTTTTGCATAAGCGACGACGTTATCCATACCGGCTACGTCTTCGCCGAAAAATGCAACCGGGGCAATTCCCATGGCGCCTTCAGCCGCCTGACCGGCCAAGCGGGGCAAATTCTCATCAAAACCCCAGTTGTTGATAATGTGGTCTGCTTTGAGGCCCAGCGAATAGGCGTCCCGAAGGGTGGCGGCCACGGACATGGTGGTGTTGCCGTGCCAGACGAGATCCGGCTTGAATTCTTTCAGCGCCAGAACCTGGCTCTTGGTGTCAATGGCGAACAGCGATACGTCCTGGTCGGCGCCTATATCAAAACCCAAAATCGTGGCCTGATCTTTAATGGCCTTGATCGGGGCGCTGCAGTAGGGCGAGGCGAACATGTAGGAACACGCAAACCGCGGGTTTCTTTTGCCATAGTCCTCATGGTTGGGCCATTTATTGTTAAACCAGGCTGTGATGGCCGCCCGGGCATTGGTGGAATAATCGGTGGCAAAAAACAGATTGTAAGGGGTCTTTTTGGGATCGGTCAGGTGCCCGGAGTATGACGCCGATACATAGGGCATCTTGTCCTTGGTCACTGTGGGGGACAGGGCCTCCGTATCGCCTGTACCCCACCCCAGCACGGCGACGCATTTGAGCCGTTTGAACAGGTTGTATTTGGTCAGGGCTTCAGGCACACGGTAGCCATAATCGAACTGATAAAGCTTGATCTTCTTGCCGTTGATTCCGCCGGTGTCGTTCACATAGTGGATCGCTTCGGCAATTCCCAAAGCATAGTCTTTTCCCACATCCGAGGTGGCTCCCGTCATGTCATTGAGAGCGCCAACGTTGATCGTTTGAGCCCCCGACGTGACGGAAAAGCCCGAAAGAATCGCAAGCGCGAGCATCGGGATCAACATCTTAAACCACAAACTCTTCAATCTCATAGTCTCCTCCCTTTTTTGTAAAACGAAAGCTTTTTTTTACTGTCTGCAGATCAAAACCAGCGGATCACCTCCCCCTTTCTAGTATGTTCTAATACGAAAACGGCCAAAGGTTAAAATAGTTCTTCACCTGCCACCACCGATAGGCCAGGCCGTTGGGCTCAAAAATCAGAAATCCGCAAATGGCCAGGCCAAAAGCCGCCTCCTTGATAAACAGGAAGTCCATCAAAAGCTTTGGGTAGGTGGCTGCCAAGGGAATGATCGCCAATTGCAGAAGCTCCATGACGACAACCATGAACACGGAGCCAAAAATGGCCCCGTGTATGGACCCCACGCCTCCGATGAGAATGACCCCCACGAGCCACAGCGACCAGAACCATGGAAAATGCTCCGGGCTGATAGCCGCCAGGTTGCTGATCCAGAAGGCCCCGGCAATGCCCCCGATAAATCCGGCGACAAAAAAGGCAAAAAGCTTGTACTTGACAATGTTGATTCCCATCACTTCGGCGGAAATGTCATTGTCTCTGATGGCTATCCACGCCCTTCCCACCCTGGAGCGCATCAGGTTGGCGACGGCACACACGCACAGCACGACCAGGACAAGCATCATGAAATAGACCTTCAGGTCGCTGTCAATAGTCCACGGCCCTACTTTGATGGTGCCCGGCGGCAAGGAAAAGGCCTGGCCCCGGCCTCCGATCTGGCTTACATATTGGGTGAGGATAAAATCCACGGTGATGAACTGGGCGGCCATGGTGGTCAAGATCAGGTAAAACCCTTTGACCCTGGCTGAAGGCAGCCCGAAGAGCACGCTCCAAATTCCGGCAACAATAGCCGCAATGAAGATACTGATAGGATAAGAAAGTCCCCATTCGGTCATGAAGTCGGGCCATGGGAACTCCAATACGAGAAGGGTGCTCGTATAGGCTCCCACGGCAAGAAAAGCCGCGTGGCCCAGGGTGACTTGCCCGCAAAAACCGATGAGCAACTGGACTCCCAGTGCTCCGAGGACCGTGTAGCCCACTTGATTCCATACGCTGAGCCAGTAGGAATCCGCAAGAAGCGGGATGGCTACCAAGACGATCAGAAAAAGCAACGCCATTTTGGCTTTAAGGAATTTTGTCTGCCACCAGGCATGATCCTGCGTATAATTTTGGTGATAATCACCGCAAGGCAGAAAGGTTGTGGACATAGATACGCTCCGCTTATCTGGTCACTGGTCATTAGTCAATAGTCATTGGTAAAAGCTTGATGTCGGAGACCCGATAGGGGATATCCGATGGGTCTTGTTGACTAGTACGGAATTGCTTGATGAATGCCCACAGACCCCTTCATGACAACCAATGACCAATGACTAATGACCAGTGACTGATGACTATACCCTTTCAATCCGCTCCCAGCCCCATAGCCCGTAAGGTTTGAAGAGCAAAAAAACGGCCATGAAGGCAAAAGGGGCTACCTCTTTGACGCCGCCGGGGAAGTACTGATCCAGATAGGCCCCGCAGAGATTCTGAAGGATCCCGATAATGATACCGCCCACAATGGCTCCCGGCACGGAGTTGAGTCCTCCGAGTACGACAGCCGGCAGGACCAGCAATCCCAGATATCCCACCGAAATATTAAGGCCGTTAATGTTTCCCAACAGGGTGCCGCCGACACCTGCAGCCATGAAAGCGATGGCCCAGGCCGACGCATAGACGAACCTGGCGCTGACCCCGATAGACAGCGCCGCCATTTCGTCGTCCGCTGTGGCCTGCATGGCAAGTCCCCAACGGGTGTACTTGAAAAAACCCACAAAGCCGCACAGGAGCACGATGGCCGCCAGAAAGCTCCAAAGATACACTTGACCCACGATTAACGGACCGACACGTATGGGTTCCAACGGAAACACCGGCGGGCTGAATACCCTGGTGTCCGTGCCCCAGATGAATTCGACTACGCCCTTAAAGAAAAATGAGAGCCCAACCGTGACCATGATGACCGCCAGGACCGGTTCGCCGATCAGTTTGTCCAGAAAGATCCGTTCCGTCAAAATGCCAAGGACAAATCCGATCATAAGGGAAAAGAGCAGGGCCAGCAAAAAAGGGACTCCCATGGAATAAAAAGTCAACGAAACGTAGGCTCCGATAAGAGTCAACTCGCCCATGGCCAGATTCAGCACGCCTGAGCATTTATAAATGATGACCCATCCCAGAGCGATAAGGGCGTAAATGCCTCCCACCATGATTCCTGTGGTGATGGTCATGAGGAAAAGTTCCACTTGGCAGTCTCCTTTGGGCTAATAGTCACTGGTCATTGTTCGATATCGGTAAAACCTATCCGGGTCCTCCACCAGAGGAGGAGGGCTTGGATCAACACTAATGACCGGTGATTTTCCTGATATGAAGATCGGTATTGATATGGGCTTTTCTCCCGTCTTCATATTGAATGGTGGTGTCTATATGCACCGTATCCGTGTTTTGGTATAGGGCCTCCAGAATTCCGGCATACCGCTTTTCCACAAAGGCGCGCCGTAGTTTCCTGGTCCTGGTCAGCTCATCGTCATCAGGATCGAACTCCTTGTAAAGGTTGACGAATTTATGGATTTTGGCCACACCAGGAAGATCATTGTTGGCCTGTCGAATTTGTGTCTCAATCAGGTCATAGACCTGCGGCTTTTGCGACAGTTCCGGGTAGCTTGTATAGGTGATTTTGTTCTCGTCCGCCCATTTTCCCACCACCGCGTAGTCGATACAAAGAACGGCGGTCACATAGTCGCGTTTGTTGCCGACAACCCAGGAATCTTTCACATAGGGGCTGAATTTCAAACGGGTTTCCAGATACTGGGGCGAAAAGGGCCTGCCGTCTTTCAGTGTCATGACGTCCTTGGAACGGTCAAAGACGACCAGGTGTCCGTCTTCGTCAATAAACCCTCTGTCACCGGAATAAAGCCATCCGTTGCGCAGCGTGTCGCTGGTGGCTTCCGGGTTTTTGTAATAGCCGAGAAAAACGGAGGGGCTTTTGGAAATGATTTCTCCCTCATCGGTAATCTTCACCTGTGTTTCGGGCAAGGGAACGCCAACGGTATCGAATTTGATGTCTCCGTCCTGATGCACCACGGAAATGCCTGCGATTTCCGTCTGGCCGTAGATCTGTTTCAGGTTTACCCCCAATGCATGGAAGAAACGAAAATGATCGGGGCCCATCGCCGCCCCTCCGGAGTAGGCGTAACGGACGCGAGACAAGCCAAGGTGGTCTTTCAGTTTTTTCTGAACAAGCCAATAGGCCATCCATCCCAGCATAGCCCAGTACCACGGTACGGGTTTTTTGGCGAATTTCAAATCGGCTGTGTGATAACCGATCTTGGTCGATAGTTCGTAGCACTTCCGTTTAATCCAGGTGGAGTCAAGATGCTTTACCTGGACTGTTCGCGTCATTTGCTCGTAAAGGCGGGGGGGGGCGAACATGACGTGGGGGCCGATTTCACGGATATTTTCCTGGGCCGTCTCAGGCTCTTCCGGAAAATTGATGGTAAAACCGATCTGAAGTCCGCAAGAAATGGACATCATCTGCTCGCCGATCCAGGCAAAGGGAAGGTACGAGACAAAGTCGTCTGTTTCGCGGCACGGGTCGATGGACATCAGGTTTTTGCCCATGCTCAACAGGTTCCAGTGCGACAACAACGCCCCTTTGGGCAGGGCCGTGGTGCCGGAGGTATAAAACAGAAGAGCCACTTCATCGCCGTGGCCTTTCCGGATTATTTCCTTGAAAAGGCCGGGTTTTTCCTTGTCCAGCTCTTTGCCAAGCGCTTGCACTTCGTGCAGGCTGATCAGGCAGTCTTGATGGTAGTTGCGCATTCCCTTGGGGTCATCCCAGATGATTTTTTCCAGCTTGGGACACGCATCAAAGATGGACAGCGCTTTGTCCACTTCTTCCTGGCCTTCGCCAAACAGGAACCTGGTGTCTGAATGATCGATGATATACTTGACTTCCTCCATGAGGCAGTCTTGAAATAACCAGACCCCGACGCCCCTGGCACACAGGGTCGCCATTTCCGCCCAGAGTCCTTCAGGGCGGTTGTCGCCGATCATGGAAACCTTGTCTCCATCCTCGAGGCCAAGGCGAATAAGGCCCAGGGCAAGATACTTGACGTTTTCCAGATATTGATGCCAAGTAATAGGCCTCCAGATCCCGAATTCCTTTTCCCGCATGGCGATGCGGCTCTTGCCGTATATGCCGGCCCTTTGCAGGAACAGCTTGGGTATGGTCAGATCTTTGGTAATGTCCACGTCGGAACGTCCTGTTTTACCGCCTGGTGGCATACAGATCCTCTTCTCCAAGATAGGCTTTAACAACCTCAGGGTTGTTTTGGACCTCCTCGGGCGTACCGTCCATGATTCTGTTGCCGAAATTAAGGACGAATACCTCGTCGGAAAGGTCCATCACGACTCCCATGTCGTGCTCCACCAGAATGCAGGTCACTTTCCATCGCTTTTCTTCGTTGATATCCAATATGAAACGGGCCATGTCTTCCACCTCTTCCAGGTTGAGGCCGGCCAGGGGTTCGTCCAAGATGAGGAGTTCCGGTTGCAGCGCAAGGGCCCGGCCCAGTTCGACACGCTTTTGAAGGCCGTAGGGCAGCATTCCCACGGGTTTATCCCGAATGTGTTCCACTTCTAAAAGATCAATGATTTCCTCTTCAATGAATCTGCGGTGCTCAATCTCTTCCCTGGCCGTCTTGCCAAGGTAGACGGCCCCGCTGGCGATGCCGGTCTTTAAATGAATGTGACGGCCCAGACGAATATTGTCCAGCACCGTCATGCCGCCAAAGACTTCCACCTTTTGAAAAGTCCTGGCAATGCCCAGTGTTGCACGGGTATGCGGTTTCAGGTTGTTGATCTTTTGTCCCTTGAAGTAGATGTCTCCCTGTTGAGGGCGATAAAGCCCGTTGATGCAGTTCATCATGACGGTCTTGCCGGCACCGTTGGGTCCGATAATGGAATGAATTTGGCCTTTTTTGACCTGCAAATCGATGCCCACCAAGGCGCCGACCCGCCCAAAATACATGTGGACGTCCTTGAGTTCCAGAAGAGGGGCGCCGCCTTTTTGTTGTTTCAGTGTCTCCAAGACCTTCAGGTTCCTTCAGGCAAAAAAGAAGTCGATATACCAAGCCGGTGATGGTGCGTCGTCAATGCTCCAACTATATCAAAGGCTGTAACGGTTAATGAACCGGACTGCATTTATCCCGACGTTTTTCGGGAACAAAATCCGCATCGCCGCGGTTGTTGGATGGTCCGGTGTCCCGACCAGGCCAGATGTTTGTGACCCAAAAGGTAGCGAAATCTCAAAAAAAAGCCATCGAGCAATTCGTTTCTCTAGAAGAAAAAGGCCTTTTTGTCAAGTGCCTAAAACTGTTTTAGAACCCTTTCAAAGCCGGGCAAGGCCTTTTTTATGGTATCGTTGTTCACGCAAAAGGCGATGCGAAAATATCCCGGAGATCCAAAACCTCGTCCGGGTACGGTCAGAATCAGCTCTTTTTGCAACGCTCGGACAAAGGCGACATCGTCCGGGATAGGCGTTTGGGGAAATAAGTAAAAGGCTCCTTTCGGCCTGATAAAGCGGTATCCGCAGCGCAACAGACCATCGCACAAAAGATCCCTCTTGGCCTGATAAATTGCCGGATCTACCGAGGCACCCTGCTGGGCTCCCACCGCCCGCTGCATGAAAGCCGGGGCATTCACATAACCGAGAATACGGTTGGCAAGGGCCATCCCGGCCAAAAGATCCTCTTTGTAGGTTGCCTGCGGGTTGACTGCCAGAAACCCGATCCGTTCTCCTGGAATGGACAGGTCCTTTGAATAGGAGGTGGCAATGATGCTCTCCGGGTAGACTGAAAACAACGAGGGTACTTGAATGCCGTCAAAAACGATCTTGCGGTATGGTTCGTCGGAAATGAGATATAAGGTCCGGTGTAATCGCCTGCTTTCATTTTCCAGCAGGAGACCGAGGGCCTTTAGACGTTCTTCAGCATAGACCTGGCCGGAGGGATTGTTGGGGGAATTAATGAGAATCGCTTTGGTTTTCGGTGAAATTGCGGCCTTGATCGCTTTAAGGTCCAGGTCGAAGTCGGCCGTGGACGGCACGGCCCTAAGGACTCCGCCGTGGTTGTTCACGTAAAAGCCGTATTCGACGAAATAGGGCGTCGGCGTAATCACCTCATCGTCCGGATCCAGTATCGCCTTCAGGATCACGTTCAGGGCGCCGGCGGCACCGCAGGTCATGATAATGTCTTCGGATGAGAGATTCACCGCCTGTTCCTTTGAAAGAAACTCGGCGACGTTCTGTCTTACGAAGGGATACCCTGTGTTGGGCATGTAGGCGTGGTGCCCGTTGTCCGGCGCCTTTGCCAAAGCCACCAGGGTTTCCTTAAAGGAGGCCGGGGGTTCCAGGTTCGGATTGCCCAGACTAAAGTCAAAGACATTTTGGGCTCCGTGCTCGGCCTTCAGCCGTGCCCCTTCCTCAAACATCTTTCTTATCCAAGAAGCCCGTTTCAAAATAGCCTGAATGCTATCGGCAATAGACATGACCACTCCTTGTCTAGGTTTTTTGGCGCCCGAAAGGCCCCTGATGGGATCTGTTTATCACAAAAACGGCGAAAGCGCCATGGGGAGGGGATAAAGATCCGGGTCCAGAGGGCCCGGTTTTTTGTGACCCCCTTAAAGGGAGCTGACCTAGCGGTTCTGCTTAAATCCGAATATCTAATTTCGAATTTATCTTGGGCTTAACTTCGGCAAAGCCTTAACAACTCTGACCTGGCCCTGAGGACCAGGTTTTAAAACGACCAATAAAACCGAAGCTGCTTGTCAGGGTGTTGGTGGATATTGGGAAAAAAACATGACACTGATTTTTTTTCATGATAGAGATGCTGCTCAAATTCATAAATCCGGCAGGCAAAATCCCGGCAAAAGGGTTTTTTCCGGCAACATCTTTCAGCGCCAAGAGGTATGTCGATTGATATGATACGAGCACGCATTGTCGGCACGGGTTCTACGACCCCGAAAAGAATACTGACAAACAAGGATTTGGAGACCATCGTAGACACTACCGATGAGTGGATAACGCGACGCACCGGCATCAAGGAACGACGCATTTCATCAAAGACACTGGCCGAAAATACGTCGGAGATGGCTACCAGGGCGGGGCAAAGGGCGCTGGAAATGGCGGGTATTGTCCCGGAAAACCTGGACATGATTATTGTGGGCACCGTTACGCCGGATCGTCAGTTCCCCTCGGCGGCCTGCCTGGTTCAAAAAGACCTTAAGGCGGTCAATGCCCTGGCTTTTGACGTGTCTGCCGGGTGTTCGGGTTTTCTCTATGCCTTGTCCATTTCGAACAACGCCATCGCCACTGGAAGCTGCCGTAACGCCCTGGTGATCGGTGCGGAGCGGCTTTCGGCCATTGCCGACTGGCAGGATCGAAGCACCTGTGTGCTCCTTGGTGACGGCGCCGGGGCCGTTGTCGTGACATCCGGGACTGACGGTGACGGCATCCTGTCGACGCATCTGGGATCTGACGGGAATTTCTGGGAACTCCTTTATGCCTCTGACCGGGGGGGCGCACCAGAGGTGCCGGAGATCCTCGACACGGTGGAGGGCCGACCGTTTTTACTGAAAATGGAAGGCAACAAGCTTTTCAAAAAGGCGGTGTCCTGTCTTGCCGATGTGGCGGTGGCCGCTATGGGAGCCCATGGCCTTGCGCATGACGACATTGTGTTGATGGTGCCCCATCAGGCCAACCTGAGGATCATTCGCGCCACGGCGGACAAATTGTCCATTCCCATGGAGAAGGTCTACACGAACGTCGATCGGTACGGAAACACATCTTCGGCCTCCATACCCATTGCCCTGGATGAGGCCAATCGGGAGGGATTGCTCAAAAAGGGCGACCATGTCCTATTGGTCACCTTTGGGGCGGGGTTGACCTGGGGGGCGTCGATTGTCAAGTGGTCCTTTTAGAAGGAAGAGTATCGGCGCCGCATCCTGCGAGAAACCCACAAGACGCCGTGATCTCCACCTGAATTTCCGCCTGTGACGAGAAGTCCCTCTTTTTCAAGAGGGACTTTTGGGGGAATCTTGCCGATCGGCATCGTCTAAGCCCTGTTGCGGAGCAACCCTAGTCCACCCCTTCCACGCGGACGACTTCCGGGATTTCCTTCTGTAGAAACTTTTCGATGCCGTTTTTCAGCGTCATCTGAGACATGGGGCAGCCCTTGCAGGCGCCCTGGAGACGCACTTTCACCACACCGTCTTCCACGCTTACCAGTTCCACATCTCCGCCGTCCCTCTGTAGGGCCGGTCGGACCTTTTCAATGGCTTCTTGGACTTTTTTCTGCATTTCTAACGTCCTCCTCGAAATATTCAGGTTGGGCGCACCGCTTCACGGAATTCCGGCCGGCCACAGATTAGGTGGCCGTAAAATGGGCGTAGACCATAGCCATATATGTCAAGTGCACAGATCGATGGTCTGGATCCGGCCGCCCGAAAAGAAGGTGTGGACGGAACGGCCAAACGAGACCGTCCTTTCCAACCCGATTGCGGGATATCATAAACCCAAAGAATGATTTTGACAACGTCTATTGGAAAAGTAGGATAACCGAAGTCTCATGGGTTTCTTAGCTTCCGGAACGCGGTCTTGAAATCCGTAAAACGCCCTTTATGGATCGCTTCCCGCATGTCCTTCATCAGATGCATGAAATAGTGGATATTGTGGATAGTGTTCAGGCGGTGGGCAAGGATCTCTTTTGCCATGAAAAGATGGCGCAGGTAGGCCCTTGAATAGTGTGTGCAGGTATAACAGCCGCAATCTTCTTGCACCGGGCCTGCGTCATGCCGGTGGCGGGCGTTGCAGATATTCAGCGTGCCTGTTTTTACGAAAAGCTGGCCGTTTCTGGCATTGCGCGTCGGGATGACGCAGTCGAACATGTCGGCGCCCAGAGAAACCAGTTGCACCAGGTCCTCGGGCGTGCCGATGCCCATAACATATCGCGGAAGTCGTTCGGGAAGAAGCGGCAGCGTGAAAGAGGCCACGTCGAGCATGGCTTCTTTGGGTTCTCCGACGCTCAGACCCCCAAGGGCATATCCATCAAAGTCCATGTTTACCAGGGTCTCCACCCCCTGTGCCCGAAGGTCACGATACATGCCTCCTTGAACGATGCCGAAAAGGGCGTTTGCCCCGACCGTTCGACTTTCCCGGCATCGCTTTGCCCAGTCCATGCTTAGGGCCAGAGATTTTTCGGCTTCTTCATGCGTTGCCGGAAAGGGGGTGCATTCATCCAGGCACATCATGATGTCTGAGCCCAGCGCCTCCTGGATTTTTATGGCTTTTTCCGGTGTGAGCAGGTGCGTTGATCCATCCAAATGGGATTGAAATGTGACCCCTTCAGTGGAGATCTTCCTGAGCTTGGCCAGGCTGAAGACCTGGTATCCGCCGCTGTCCGTCAAGATGGGCCTGTCCCAGTGCATGAACTTGTGCAGCCCTCCGAGAGCGGAAATCGTGTCGTGTCCGGGACGCAGATACAGATGGTAGGTGTTGCCCAGGATGATCTGAACGTCCAAATCAGTGAGTTCTTCGGGCGTCAGGGATTTGATTGTGGCCTGAGTGCCGACGGGCATGAACACCGGCGTGTCCACGGATCCGTGGGAGGTGTGGATCCTGCCGACACGGGCGTAGTTTTCAGTCGATTCATGCAATAGTTCGAAAGAAAAAGGGATCATCTTTGGTTTAGCCTGTTTTAGCCTTTTTTGGCCGTTAAGCCGGTTGAACCGCCAAAGCGGTCTACACGATGAGCATGGCGTCTCCGTAGCTGTAGAAGCGATATCTTTGAGCAATGGCTTGCTCATAGGCGTCCAGTATAAAGTGCCGGCCTGCAAAGGCCGAAACCAGCATCAACAGGGTGCTTTGGGGGAGGTGGAAATTGGTGATCATGGCGTCGATGACCTTGAAATCAAAACCGGAATAGATGAAAAGATCACACTGCCCGGATCCCGCCTCCACGCGCCCATCGCCGACAGCCGAGTATTCAAGGACCCGCACAGACGTAGTGCCCACGGCGACGATGCGTCGTCCTTGGGCCTTTGCCTCGTTAATGGCTGAGGCCGCCTTTTGCGTCAATTCGTAGGTCTCGGAATGGATCTTGTGTTCTCTGATGTCGGATACCCGAACGGGAAGAAATGTTCCGTATCCCACATGAAGTGTAATGGATACAACGGCAATGCCTTTTCGGCAAAGTGTTTCAAGCAGATCAGAGGAAAAGTGTAGCCCCGCCGTGGGCGCGGCCACCGCGCCGTTCCTTTTTGCATAGATCGTCTGGTAGGCTTTTTGATCATTGACACGGGCCGAACGGTGGCCGTTTCTTTTGATGTAGGGCGGCAACGGCATGTGGCCGATGGTTTTCAAGACGGCATCAAAATCGCCCGTAAAATGAAATGCCATGCGGTATTGCCCGCTGTCGCCTTCAAGTACCAATGCCTTGACGCCCCCGTCAAAGTATATCGTCATTCCCTGGAGCACAGGGTTGGATGCCTTTACCAGACACCGGCAAACAGCGTTTTGTCTTTGGTTTTCTCCCGGATAGTCCAGAAGCAGTACCTCGACTTGTCCGCCCGTTTCCTTTTTTCCGAAAAGCCGACCCCGTATGACGCGGGTGTTGTTCACCACCAGCAGATCCCCTGGAAGCAACAGACGAGAAAGGTCTTCAAAATGCCGGTGCTTGACCCGGCTCGCTTTTCTTTCCAGAACCATTAGGCGTGATCGATCCCGGCGGTGACAAGGAACCTGGGCGATCAAATCTTCCGGGAGTTGGTAGTCATAGTCTGTGAGAGAGTACATGAAAAGAAAGTGTCTAAAGTGACTAAAGTGAGCTAAAGTGCCTAAAGTGAGCGAGGGCCGATCGGCGGACCGGCCCGCGGAACCCGGTATCGTATGTCAACCCATGATCCGTGATCCATCACCGTTGACGGGGCGACAATACGGAGCGGCATCACCCTTTTGCCAAGTAGACCAACACCAGCCCGATCATCATGAGGACAAAGCCCATCACTCGGAGTGTTGCATCGGGCATTTCCAAGAGCCTGCCGATCCACTCTTTCATTTTTGAAGGAGCGGCGAAGTAGGGGAGACCTTCTACAATCATGACCATACCGATGACGCAAAGAAAATATTCCATGGTGTTGTTGCAATCCGTTCCGCTGAATCGTCGAGGGTATGGCGCCCAAATATGCAAAACATGGCCTTTTCCCACACGAAGACAAGCCCGTCGTTTTGTTGCAGTCCCAAGGCCGACTGCCCGCGCCAAGACAAAAATCAAGGGCCTCCAGGCGGTTTTTGATTTCGGCTCGACCAAATTCGGAAACCTTTTTATAGTATCGGCCCCTTTGCTTTGTCAAAAGAAAACCAGCCGGGGTGTTTCGGATCCGATGGCTGCCTGCGATGTGCCAACGCGGTGACATTAAGACCCCAAACATCCAAAATCAGAAGTCGGACAGGTTCAATCGCCAGCAAGATCGGCAACGGCCGATTTTGATGTCATCGGGCAACTTGACAAGTTACAGGCCCATGATGCTATCATGCCCCCCCAATTCTTCGTTGGATCTGGAAAATCACATCCAAATCATGTAAGGGAACGTTCATGGGCAAAAAACAGACCAGGAAAACACCCCATTCCAAAAGCCAAGAAAAAGGCGTTTCAATGCTTTCTGCGCTGGTCCTTTCCTGCTTTTTCTTTTCCGGTGCCGCCGGCCTTATTTACCAGGTCTTGTGGATCCGCATGATCGATAAGGTGGTCGGCAGTGCGCCGTTCGCCGTGGCGACCGTTTTGGCGGTTTTTATGGGCGGCCTTGCCGTGGGGAGTTATCTTGCCGGAAAAACCATTGACCGAATCACGTCTAAGAATAGCCTGTTGTCGTTGTACGGCAAGGTTGAAATAATCATCGGTGCATACGGGTTGCTGCTTCCCTTCTTGGTGATAACGGCTAAACCCCTTTATGTGTATGCCTACAGCCATCTTTTCCAGTACTTTTGGATCTATCAGCTTTTTAATTTTTTGGGGTGTGCACTACTTCTGATGTTTCCAACAGTACTGATGGGGATTACCCTTCCGGTGCTTTGCCGCTTTTATGTGACCCAGTTGGATCATCTGGGAACTCGTACCGGCCGTCTCTATGGCTTAAACACAATAGGCGCGGCTGTGGGGGCTTTGCTCTGCGGCTTTTTTCTCATCAATGCCCTTGGGGTTTGGGGCGCTCTGTTCGTGGCTGCCGGAATCAACTTTTTGGTGGGTTTTTTGTGCATTTACCTGGCTCGAATGCCCATGTCCGTTTCCCCTCCGGTGCCGTCCGCGCGCAAGGGCAAAAGCAAGGGCCCGGACGAATCGCCCGCCGAGCCGTTTTTCCCGCGAAAAGTCAATGATTCCGCCGTGGCGTGGGCCCTTTGGATCTTTGCGGTTTCTGGCTTTTGCGCGATGGCGTACGAAGTAATATGGACGCGTTTGCTCGGCTTGATCATTGGTCCAACAACGTATTCTTTTACCCTGGTGGTGGCCACGTTTATCATCGGACTTGCTCTGGGGAGCCTTTTTTTCGGCTGGTTGGGCGATCGGGTCAAGGGCGTCTTTTTTTTGTTAGCCGCAACGCAGGTATGCGCTGCATGTTTGGTCTTGTTGGTCAGCCAGTTTTTGGGAAACAGTCAGCTTTTTTTTGCTAAAATTATCTACGCGTTTCAGGGCCGATTTGAAGAGATGGTGGTGGTTCAATTCGTTGTTGTTTTTTTGATCTTACTTTGCCCCACCATCTTTCTCGGGGCCACCTTTCCGCTGGTCAATCGTATTTATGCCCGCTCTTTGTCCACCCTCGGCAAATCTGTAGGTACGGCCTATGCGTTAAACACCGTAGGGGCGATTCTCGGCTCGGTGGTGGCGGGCTTTGTGCTTATTCCTTTTTTGGGCAAGGAAAACGGTTTAAGGCTCGTCACGGCGTTGCAGTTCATCGTTCCTATGACGGCGGCGGCAGTGTTGGTCGCAAAGAAAAAAAGAAATACCAAACAATGGGTTTCCCTTGCCACCCTGGCTTTGGTCGGCCTGGCTCTTTTTCTACATTATCCCTCATGGGATAGGGTTCTGTTGTCCAGTGGGCGGTACCGCAATCTTGCGGACATGGAAAAATTCCTTTCTTCAACCTCTTGGCCTGACGCGCTGGTGCATGGCGCGGCGATTCTGAAACGCAATGAACCAAAAAGAGAAATCGTCTTTTATGGAGACGGCATTGCCGGTTTTACCACGGTTGAAAAGGTGATCGGCAGCTTGGGTACCGTCAAGTACACCATGGTGAACAGCGGCAAGCCGGACGCTTCGTCTCACGGAGACAGGTCGAATCAAGCGCTGCTTGCCCATATTCCCCTTCTGTTTCATCCCCGGGCGGAGAACGTCTTGGTGGTGGGGCTCGCCAGCGGGATGACGGTCGGGGAAGTGCTCCATTATCCCGTCAAAAAATTGGACGTGGTGGAAATCAGTGAACAGGTGGTGAAGGCTTCGGAGATCTTCCGGCCGTGGAACAATGGGTGCTTAAGCGACCCGAGAACCCGTCTTATCATCCAGGACGGGAGAAATCATCTGGCCTTGTCCGGAGAAAGATATGACGTGATTATTTCGGGCCCGTCCAATCCGTGGATGGCCGGCCTGGCCAATTTGTTCACTCTGGAGTATTTCCAGGCGGCAAAGGACCATCTGCGTAAACCGGGGATCTTCGTACAGTGGATGCAGTCCTATGAAATGGACTGGCCGACCTTTGCCTTGGCGGGCAGGGCGTTTGCGGAGGTCTTCCCTGAAGGGTTGTTGATGAAGACGTCTCCGGCGGATTATCTTTTTGTTGGTTTTTCGGGACAAAACGGCCTTGTGCCGGCAATTGCCAGCGAGAATATTGCGTATGCACAGCGATCGCAGATTGTTTCCCTTCCCAGCGCGGCATTGCTTTTCCAAATGGTTGTCACGGAAAATCTGGGACGGCTTTTCGGTCCTGGTCCGATTCACACCGATGATTGGCCGCGTCTTGAATTTGCAGCGCCCAAGCAGCTCAACACGAATGATTTTTCAATTGAAGAGAACCTGATGAAAAAGCGCTGGCTGTCCCCCCAAACCCAGGAGATTGTCATCGCCGGTCGGGGCGTGGACGGCTTTCTTGACATGGCTGAATTTTTCGCGTCCGTGGGATCCGGTTTTTTTACAATTCCTGCCTTTACCGATCTGAGCCCGTCTCAAAAGGAGCGATATGCCAGAATTGCCGGCCGGTACTGCAGCGAGGAGCTGGTGACAAATTACGACATTATTTCTGACAAGGCCATGCAAACCGAATGTGCAGAGATTCAGGCAAAGTTGATCGGCGAACACGTGAGTCGGCATCCCCGGGATGCCACCGCCCAGTATAACCTGGGGGTTGCTTTGGTGCAATTGGGGCGAATTGACGAAGCGGTGGACCGATTTTCCGCGGCCGTGGAAATCGAGCCTGACTATGTGAAGGCACACCAAAACCTGGCTGTCGCTTATGTGGAAAAAATGGATTATTCAAAGGCCATTGCCCATTGCGATGCCGCTGTGGCATTGGGGGCCAAGGTGCAGCCCAGGCTGTTGGAGCTGCTTGCGCCGTTTCGGTGAAGGCGCTGGAATCATCAAAAAACGACTCGTTCTTCGTTTTTCCGACAGTGGATTTGGGATCTTTTATGGCGGGGTGAAAACCATGACAACATCAAAGATCATCTGGAGGCCCAACAGGGCTTATGTGGAAGGGTCCCACGTGAAGGGCTTTATGGATCAGTGGGGGATCAAGACCTACAAGGCCCTTTACAAGCGTTCCGTAAAAGACATCACATGGTTCTGGCCGGCGGCCATGGATTTTCTGGGTGTGCACTGGCACAGACGATACGACACGGTCCTGGACTTGAACGGGTCCGAGTCTTTTGAAAGGGCCCGGTGGTTCGTGGGGGGCAAGTTGAGTATCGTCTACAACTGCCTGGACCGCCATGCTCTGGATGCCGGGGCTAAGAACCGGTTGGCCTTTATTTGGGAGGCTGAGGACGGCAGCGTGGAGAAGTGGACCTACCTGGATCTGTATCGGGCGGCCAACCAGTGCGCCAATGCCTTGCAATCCCTCGGCGTGAAAAAAGGCGTGACCGTGGGGTTGTACATGCCCATGATTCCGGAACTCATTGTGGCTTTCTGGGCGTGCATGAAGCTTGGGGCGCCGCTGATACCGATTTTTTCGGGATTCGGGGCAAAGCCCCTAGGCGTGCGGCTTGCCGATGCCAAGGCAAGAATTCTTCTGACGGCCGACGTGGGGTTTTACAAAAATAAAGCTGTTCCGTTAAAAAAAACTTGCGACCAGGCGGCCGACCAGGTGCCCACCCTGAAGCATGTGGTGGTTGTCCGAAGACAGGAAAATGGCGAGATTGCCTGGACAAAAGGTCGGGATATCTGGTGGCACGACCTGGTGCCGGGGCAGTCCGCCGAGTTTTCGACGGTGGTGCCGGATGCCGAAGACCTGGCCATGGTTCTTTACTCCTCGGGAACTACGGGAAAACCCAAGGGGACCCTGCATCGTGTGGGCGGCGTATTTGCTCAGGTAGTCAAAGAGCTGGGCTTTCATTTTGACGTGAAACCGGACAGCCGGTTCTATTGGATCACCAATATCGGCTGGATGATGGGACCCTGGCAGGTGATGGGCGTGCAGCATTTTGGGGGATGTTATCTGATTTACGAGGGCAATCCGTTGTATCCCAATCACGAACGGGTTCTGGACATGGTCTCCCGTCACAGGTTGACCCATCTGGGGCTTTCCCCGACTTACAGTCGCGGCTTGAAAACCAAGGGAAAAGAGTGGATTGCCAAGTACGACCTGACATCGTTGAAGTTTCTCGGCTCCACCGGCGAGCCCTTTGACCCGGAAAGCTATATGTGGGTCTTTCGGCATATCGGCGGAGAACGCGTGCCCATCATCAACATCAGCGGCGGCACCGAGATGTGCGGTTGCCTGGTGTCCCCTGCGCCGCTTACGCCTCTGAAGCCGTGTTCTGTGGGAATGCCGGGCTTGGGCATGGCTATCGGCATTGCCGACGACAACGGCAACCTCATGGATGTCGGAACGGGCCACCTGGTGCTCCAAAAGCCGGCGCCGTCTTTGACCCGGGGCTTTCTCGGGGACTGGCAAAGGTATATAGAAACCTATTTCTCTTGGGACAAGAACCCTCATGTCTGGTACCATGGCGACTTTATTAAAAAGGACAAAACCGGGCAACTGACCCTTCATGGCCGGTCGGACGACACCATCAACATAGCCGGGGTTCGTACGGGCGCCGGTGAAATTGAATCCGCACTCATGGACCATGAGGCAGTGCGCGAGTCGGCGGTCATTGGGGTGCCGGACGCACTGAAAGGCTCTGATATCGTTTGTTTCGTTATTTTGCGGCAGGGGTATGAACCGACAGCGGCGTTGGAAACGGCCATGATTGACCATGTCGCCAGGATTATGGGAAAGAATCTGAGGCCCAGGGCGGTTGCGTTTGTGCCGGATCTTCCCAGAACCAGGTCGATGAAGATTGTGCGAAAGGCCATACGAAAAAAATATCTTGGGCAAGACCCCGGGGATCTGGCGTCCGTGGAGAATCCGGGCGCGTTGGAGTACATACCGGTTAACCAAGTATAACCGTTGGCGCGGCTGCCCATAGCCGATATTTTTACAAGAGTTGCGTTGGTTACTGGTCAGTAGTCACTGGTCATTAGGGGAAAGATTCGACGCCATCAATTCCAGTGACTAGTGACCAATGACTATTGACATCGGCGCAGCGTGCACCTCGTTAGGAGCTTGACTTTGCTTCCAAAGAGAAAGGAATTGCAGAAACGTGACATACGAAGCCGTCATAGGCCTTGAGGTCCATGCGCAGCTCCTGACCAACACCAAAATATTCTGCGGTTGTTCCACGGAATTTGGTGCGCCGCCAAACACCCACACATGCCCGGTGTGCCTTGGCATGCCCGGAGTGTTGCCGGTTTTGAACCGCAAAGTCGTCGAATACGCCCTGCGTATGGCATTGGCCACGGACTGCACGATTGCCTCTGAGAGCCGTTTTGCCCGGAAAAACTATTTCTACCCGGACCTTCCCAAGGGATACCAGATATCCCAATATGAACTTCCCATAGCAGAGCACGGGCGAGTTCCCATCGAAGTCAACGGACAGACCAAATACGTCGGCATTACCAGGATCCACATGGAAGAAGACGCCGGCAAACTCATTCATGATCCCTATCGGCCTGTGAGCAAGGTGGATTTTAATAGAACCGGGGTGCCGCTTATTGAGATCGTGAGCGAACCCGATATCCGCACGCCGGAACAAGCCGGGGCCTATCTTCGACAACTGCGAGCGATTCTCAGATACCTGGACATTTGTGATGGAAATATGGAAGAGGGCAGTTTCCGGTGCGACGCCAATGTGTCCGTCCGTCCTGTGGGCGCGGCGGCCTTGGGGACACGGACGGAATTGAAGAACATGAATTCCTTCAAACATGTTGAAAATGCTCTTGTCTATGAGATTAAAAGACAACAATCCCTGCTGGAGGACGGCAAGGCGGTGGTACAGGAGACCCGGCTTTGGAACTTGGACAAAGGGATTACCGTGTCTATGCGCGGAAAGGAAGAGGCACACGACTACCGGTATTTTCCGGATCCGGATTTGCTGCCCATTGTGATCGATGATTCATGGGTGGAGTCGATCCGAAAGCATCTCCCGGAACTGCCCCATGCCAAAAAGACCCGGTTTATGCAAGCTTACGGCCTGCCTGCTTCCGATGCGGAACTGCTCACCGGTTCTGTGGCCCTGGCGGATTATTACGAGGCCTGTGCCGGACAATCGGTCGATCCAAAAGCGGCCGCCAACTGGATCATGGGAAGTCTTTTGGCCGTGTTGAATGCGGAAAACAAAACCATCGAACAATCCCCGATTCCTCCCGAAAGGTTGGCGGCACTGTTGAAGCTCGTCGACTCGGGGGTGATCAGCGGCAAGATAGCCAAGACCGTTTTCGACGAGATGGCGTCTTCCGGCAAAGACCCGAGGGCCATTGTAGAGGAAAAAGGTCTGGTTCAGATAACCGATGACAGTGCGATCGCCGACATTGTGGAAGCGGTGTTGAGTGAAAACCCCAAGGAGGCGGCTGCGTACAGGGCCGGCAAGACGAAGCTGCTGGGCTTTTTCGTAGGGCAAGTGATGAAAGCGACGCGGGGCAAGGCCAACCCGGCGATGGTTAATGAAATTTTGAAACGGGTATTGGAAGAATAGCGATGTCCAGTTTCGAAGATCCAGGTGTTGGCGACTAGAGTGAGCTAAAGTGACTAAAGTGAGCTAAAGTGAGCTGGAGTGACTAATTTGACTTTAGACGCTCAATACGATACATCGCCATAACTTGCTTGAATGGGCAAGACAAAGAGGGTCGCTTCCTTTGACGCTGTTTGAAGGACGCGGGCTTTTTGGAAATAGAATAAAAACATGTTTCCCGCCGTTCCAATAAAAAATTGATTCGATTGTAGAGCCATCATCTGCGGGAAGAAAGCAGAGGAGACAGATGGGTGCAATATCCGTTTTCGTTCGGGTTGGGCTGGTCTTGTGTGTGTTTTATCAGGGAACAGGTCCGGCTGCGGCCGGGGGATTTGCCCTTTTTGAAGGCAGCGCCCGAGGCAATGCCCTGGGCGGCGGCCTTATAGGGAGGGCGGATGATCCGTCGGCGCTTTACTACAATCCGGCGGGCATCACACGCTTGCCCGGGTTTCACGTCATGTCCGGTGCTACCGCCATTGTGCCCGGAACAGACGTTATCACCGTCAGCGGCCGGGAGCAGACTATGTCGGCGACGGAGCAAAACGTCTGGGTTGTTCCCCATCTCTATGCCACGCACCAGCTTTCAGACACGACCTGGTTCGGCCTCGGGGTGTTTTCTCCTTTCGGCCTTGGGACCGAGTACGACCAGAACTGGCCGGGCCGGTACAACACCTACAAGGCAGTGATTGAAACATTGTCGGTGAATCCCAATGTGGCCTTCAGGGCCACTGAAAATCTTTCTTTGGCACTGGGTCTTTCCTGGGTGCAATTTGATCTGACCCTGAAACAGAAAATCGATGCGGCCAATCTCTTTACGCCCGATCCGGATACCTACGGAACGGATGTGGACCAGTCTCTTAAGGGCGACAGCAGTGGCTTCGGCTTTAACATGGCGCTGCACTACGAGGCTTGCGATTGGCTGACTTTTGGCGTGGGGTATCGAAGCAAGGTGACGCAGAAAGTCAAAGGCGATGTAGACTTTTCAAAACCCCCCGCGGTTCAGGCTGTGTTCCCCTCTATTTTTAATGATACCACCGCGTCAGGGGAGATAGTGCTGCCGGACATGCTCTCCGTGGGCATGCTGATTCAACCTTCTGTGGTATGGAGCGTGGAAATCGGAGGCGTCCGGACGGGGTGGAGTTGTTACGAACAGCTTACCATTCATTACGGGAGGCCGATCCTGGATCCTATCGCGCCTGGTGTGGTTCGCACTACCCGACAAGAGAACTGGAAAGACGCTTGGCGCACGCATGTGGGAGTGGAGTACCATGTATTGCCGTGGCTGGATCTGCGTCTGGGTTATGTGTTCGATGTGTCTCCCGTTCCGGACGAGAGGGCGAATTATTGCCTTCCGGCCAATGATCGCCGCCTTTTCACCGTCGGCCTGGGATTGCAGTGGGATTCGTGGGTGTTGGATCTGTCCTGCAGCTACCTTCATGTAAAAAGCAGATGGGTGGCGGCGCGACCGGCCGAGGGGGTGCTGGAATCCAGGTTCGAAGGCGGCCATGCCCATCTGATCGGGTTGAGCGTGGGATATCGTTTTTGACAACGGGGGATGGCATTTCTCAAGCGGGATCTTTTGGAGATGATTGCCGACATGAAGATGGCGTTTTTGCCTGATGGCTGTTTACACTGCAGCCGGCCTGTATAATCCTTTTTCGGATCCAGGGATTTATAATAGGCCGTTCTTTCCTTGTTTGGTTTTGAATCGCCATGCTGGAAGATCACCGGCAGGGGCATTGGCGGACAACCCGGCGAGCCGGCTCGGTCTATTCCCTCTCCCCCTGATAAGGATGTGGACTTGGGACTTCGATCACAGCCAGGGGAGAGGGGTAGGGTGAGGGGGGTGGACACTGCGTAGAAGAGAGGCTATCATAAAGCCATACAGGCAACCCCATGGCTTCAATGGAAATAGGAAGACGGACGGTTTTTTATCCGCTTTGGATAATGCTAAGGGCTTTGCGGTGGGGCGCCATTCATTCATGTTTTTTTGCGGCAAAAATCGGAGGTAGAGCCATGAAAGCACCAAGACTATTGCTGACCCTCTCAATGACCGGGCTACTTGTCTTGAGCTGTGCGCCGAGGATGACCCGGGACCAGCTGGAGAAAAAATACGGCCCTCATTCTCCTGTGGTCGTGAAGTACGGCGCCTCGGAAAAGGTCGCCGCAGGACAACCCTGGCGCGTTTTTGTGGCCGCTCGGGATCCGGACGGCGATATGGCGCAGATCCGCTTTGAAATCAAGCAGCCCGGGAAGGGCCTTTATCCGGTCCACTGGAAAAAACTCGCACCGGATATGGCGAAGATCTTTTCAGGCTATTTCTACCTGAACACTCCTGCCGTGACTCCCAGCACCGGCTTGGATTTGCTATTCATTACCCTGGAACTTCGTTGTAAGATCTATGACAAAGCCGGCCATGCCAGTGAAGAGATAACGGTTCCGTTTGAATTGGTGACCAGCCGGATTCGCCAGTCCGTGCCGGCGGGTTTTGACGAAGATGAGGCGCGGTCTTTAGGGCCCATCATGATCCGGTTGAGATCGGAACCAAACATGACAGGGACCGGATTCCAGCCGTAGCGTTGCGGCTTTTGAACAACAGATCCCGCAAGCTGGAGGCCTTATGGATCCTGTTTTTGTCTTTGTTGTGTTCGGGCTGGGCGGCCTTGTCCTTTTGAGCTGGTTCAGGGGCAAGCAGAAAGACCGCGGGCGGAAAAAACAGGATTCCAACCCTCCGGTGATCGTAAAGTACGGCGCCTCGGAAAAGGTCACTGCGGGACAACCTTGGCGCGTTTTTGTGGCGGCCCGGGATCCGGACGGCGATATGGGGCAGATCCGCTTCGAAATCAAGCAACCCGGAAAAGGCCTTTATCGGGCCCACTGGAAAAAACTCGATCGCGATTTGGCAGGCGGGTTTTCGGGCTATTTTTACCTCAACACTCCCAAGATCTCCCCGGACAGCGGTTTGGCTCTTCTGTTTATCACCTTGGAACTGCGGTGTAAGATCTACGACAGGGCGGATCGGGCCAGCGAAGAAATACGGCTTCCGTTTCAGATTGTCGCCGACCGGATCGAGCAGCCTGTCCCGGCCGACTTCCATGAATACGATGCCCGGTCTCTGGGGGCCATCATGATCCAACTAAGATCCTCATAGTCCGTAGGTCAGGTTGCGCCAACGGCGTTACCTGACAATGAAGTTTCCAGTTTCCAGTTTCCGGTTGTCAGTTTCCGGTTGTCAGTTGCCAGGAGACACTCATTCGTTATTCGGGGTTTGCCCTTTGCCTCACGTCCACGTACACGCTCTTTTCCCCTTGCCCCTCGCACCACGCCCCTTGTCTCTTGCCTCACGCACACGTACACGCACCACGCACACGGCCTGCCGGTTGTCAGTTGCCAGGAGACACTTATTCGTTATTCGGGGTTTGCCCTTTGCCCTTTGCCCCTTCGTTATTCGTTATTCATTATTCGTCATTTCGGACCTTTGCCTCACGGTCACGCACCACGCACACGGCCACGCATCACGTCCACGGTCTTTGCTTTCGTGCTTTGCGGCTGCGCCTTGAGAACA
>CAYSGJ010000047.1:0-5352 GCA_964430705.1 uncultured Desulfobacterales bacterium
TTCTGGGCGGATTCAAGATTGAGAAAGTGCTTGGCAAGGGCGGAATGGGCGTCGTTTACAAGGGGCATGAGCTTTCTCTTAATCGCAAGGTCGCCTTAAAGGTTCTGTCTCAACGACTGTGTTCCGACAAGGAATTCATCGAACGTTTCAAAAGGGAAGCCAGGGTGATCGCGGCCTTGAACCATCCCAACATCGTCCATATTTTATCTTACGGGGAAGAACACGGTCGTTACTATTTTGCCATGGAATATCTTTCGGGTAAAGATCTTGGCCGGATACTCAAGGAGAGGCGCTCCATCCCTGTTCAGGAAGCCCTTAGTATGGCGTCGCAGATTGCCGGCGCCTTATCCGAGGCCGGTTCCCGAGGGGTTGTGCACAGAGACCTGAAGCCGTCCAATATTATGGTGGATGAATTGGGACGGGTGAAGGTTACCGATTTTGGAGTGGCTCACTTTCAGGATTCAGGGGCCAAGTTGACACAGACGGGGCTGTTTTTGGGGACTCCGGAATATGCGTCCCCGGAACAAGCCACCGGTCGCCCGTTGGATGTGAGAAGCGATATCTATGCCTTGGGTGCGGTTTTGTACAGGATGCTGTCCGGGAAACCGCCTATCACCGGCGAATCTCCTCTGGCCGTTGTGACAAAAATCGCCACCGAACCCGTTACGCCCATCGGGCAGGTCAATACGGCATTGCCGAAGCGGGTTTGCGAATTGATAGAGAGGATGATGGCAAAAGAAGCCACCGATCGATTTCAAACGCCGGAAGAAGTTTTAACCGCTATAGATCGGTGCATCGACAGCATCGATACCATGGAAGGAAATGTTCCGTCGGCCAAGCGACGCCCTGCAATGGCCAAACCCGTTCCAACATCCCCGCCGGGGCGAAAGTTCGGCGCCAAATTCTGGGGAGGCGTGGCAGGTGTGGCCTTGGCGGTTTTACTCATTGTTTGGCTTGTGGAGGGCGGCTTTTTGAAACAAAGAGAAACCGTTGAACCAAAGACGTCCATTGACCTGCCCGATCAGGTCTCTGAAGAAATACCTGTCGAGTCCGCCACCGCCCATGTGCCTGCTCCAGCCGTGCCGAAAGGCGAAGCGGATTTACAGACTGCGGCCGATGAGGAAAAGAGGCCTATGGCGGCTGCAGTGGCCTCGGCTCCCAAAAAAGAGGTGTTGCCCCGGGTTCCTACGGTTCTTCTGGTGGTGTCCGGTGATGAGACCATGACTTCCCTGACCCGTGGCCACCTGGAATCGATTGTCATGGCCAGCGGATTGAGGGTTGCATCCATTTCCGAAATACCGATGCTCCGCGAAAAGATACAATTTGGGACAACACCCATTACCTGGCATGTCATAGAACCGCTGATTCCCAAAGGAAAGGCCCATCTGCTTATGCTGGCTGAGGTGCAAAAAACCGGATCCATGCCTTTGAAATACTATGGCCGGGTGCAGGAGATGGTCACGGCGACATTCTCTGTCCGATCGGTAGACATGGCCTCCGGCGTATCCGTTGCCAGGCCGGTGAGTGGATCCGTGAAGTTTACACCACTGAACATGGAAAAGAACCTAAAGGATGCCATTGCATCGACGAGCAGTGGTATTGGGCCGGAAATGAAGGCTTACTGGGAGAGTATTATTCATGCTCAGGATTTACAATAGTCTTACCAAAAAGAAAGAACCCTTCCGGACCGTGGAGTCGGGAATCGTTAAGATATATGTGTGCGGACCAACTGTCTATGATGCCTGTCATATCGGTCATGCCCGTTCCGTGGTCGTATTTGACGTCATTGTTCGTTATCTTCGGGCTGTTGGATATACCGTAAACTATGTTCGAAATTTTACCGACATTGATGACAAGATTATTCATAGAGCAAAGGAAAAGGGCCTTACCACCCGGCAATTGGCAGAAAAATACATTCGGGAATTCTACGACGATATGGACGCGCTGAAGGTGCAGCGGGCTACCAAAGAACCAAGGGCCACGGAGCATATTCCCGAAATCATCCGTGTGGTTCAACGTCTTTTTGAGCAAGGGCATGCTTATGAAGTGGACGGCGACGTTTTTTTTTCGGTGGACACATTTGCTGATTACGGAAAGCTTTCGGGCCGACGACTGGAGGATATGCAAGCGGGAGCCAGGGTTGAGATCGATAAAAGGAAAAGGAATCCTTTTGATTTTGTCCTCTGGAAGCGAGCCAAGCCTGGTGAACCCACGTGGGACAGTCCATGGGGCAAAGGCCGTCCAGGCTGGCATATTGAGTGCTCAGCTATGAGCACGCATTTTTTAGGGGAACAAATCGACATCCATGGCGGCGGCGAGGACCTGCGGTTTCCCCATCACGAAAATGAGATTGCCCAGTCAGAAGGCGCCTTTGGGAAATCTTTCGTGACCTATTGGGTGCACAACGGTTTTGTTCAGATAGACCATGAAAAGATGTCAAAGTCTCTTGGCAATTTTCTGCTGATCAAAGATATCTTGAGACGGTTTCATCCGGAAGCCGTGCGTTTATTCCTCCTGTCCAATCACTACAGAAGTCCCGTGGACTTTACGGACCAAGCGATGAGAGAAGCGGAAACCGGTTTGGAGAAGATATATACGTTTCTGGATCGCATAGCGCGAGTTGCCGGTCCGATCGAGGAAAACAGCGGCAACGGCGGTTCAGACGAACTTTGGGAAAAGTTCCGTGAAGCCATGAACGATGACTTCAACACGGCAAAGGCCATTGGACATATTTTCGAGGCGATGAGGCAAGCTAATCGCCTTCTGGACGATATGGCTGAAGACGGCAATCAAAGAAACGGGAAAAAACTTGAATCTGTTTTTGCCGATGTTGTCATGGCGGGGAAAATCCTTGGGATCGGAACGGAAGATCCGGCTTCATATTTTCAGGAGAAGAAATCCAAGACGCTCGCAAAAGAGACGGTTGAAGAGGCTTTGGTGGAAAAACTCATCGGTGAACGAACGCAGGCCCGAAGGGACAAAGACTGGTCCAAGGCTGATCGGATTCGGGATCAGCTTGAATCCATGAACGTTGTGTTGGAAGATCGTCCAGAGGGGACCGTTTGGAAAACAAAGGGCTAGGGGCCCTCGTGTATATTGTCATTACCCTGTTTTAGGCTTTCCGGCGCCATCCTATCTTTTTCTCGCTTTTTCCGAACCGCTTGTATGAACCGGGCGTATCATCCCGAACCTTTTTGTGTGCCGGGTGTTATTGAGGAGTCATTTTTTGTCGACTTTCAAGCTTGTTTCAGAATTCGTGCCCACGGGTGATCAGCCCAAGGCCATTGAAGCGCTCAGGCAAGGCATTGAAAAAGGCGATTCGTGTCAGGTGCTGCTTGGGGTGACCGGTTCGGGCAAGACCTTTACCATGGCCCATGTGATTGCCGGGGTTCAAAAACCTGCCTTGATTATTGCCCCGAATAAAACGCTGGCGGCACAGCTTTTCTGTGAATTCAAAACACTTTTTCCCGAAAATGCCGTTGAATTTTTTGTGAGTTATTACGATTATTATCAGCCGGAAGCCTATCTGCCCGCAGCAGACACCTATATCGAGAAGGATGCATCCATCAATGAGGCCATCGATCGATTACGACACTCGGCTACGCGTTCGGTTATTGCCCGACGGGACGTGATTGTTGTGGCCAGCGTGTCGTGTATTTTCGGCCTTGGAGCTCCGGAAGACTATCTGGAGATGTGTCTCGAGCTGAAAAAGGGAATGACCATAGAGCGAGACACAATGCTTGCCAGGCTGGTGGCCATGCAATACAACCGCAACGATTATGACTTCCATCGGGATACATTTCGGGTTAGAGGCGACCGTGTAGAGGTATTTCCAAGCTACGAAGATGAGAAAGCGATACGGATTGAGTTTTTCGGGGATTCGATCGATGGTATCCATGAAATAGATCCTCTTTTGGGCAAGACCTTGAAGTCTGTTGAGCAGATGGTGATCTTCCCGGCCAGTCATTATGTTGCCACACGGGTTACGCTGAAGCATGCGGTCCGATCGATCGAATCGGAACTCAAAGAACGCATGGAGCATTTTCGCAGTGCCAAGAAATGGATCGAGGCCCAACGCATTGAAGAACGGACGAATTTTGACTTGGAGATGATCCGTGAGCTGGGCTATTGTCATGGCATTGAGAACTATTCTCGGCACCTGACCGGAAGAAATCCCGGGGAGCCTCCTCCGACCCTGCTTTCCTATTTTCCGAAAGACTATCTCCTGTTTGTGGATGAAAGCCATGTTTCCATTCCTCAACTTCGTGGTATGTATCGCGGGGATCGATCTCGAAAGGAAACACTGGTGGAATACGGGTTTAGGCTGCCCTCTGCTTTGGACAACAGACCGCTGAGCTTTGATGAGTTCTCCGAAAGGGTTTCTCAACTCGTGTTCGTATCGGCTACTCCGGGAGACTATGAGTTGCAGACGGCAAATGGTCGGGTGGTGGAACAGATCATTCGTCCCACCGGTCTCATTGATCCGAAAGCGATCGTCCGACCGGCCAAGAACCAGGTGGACGACCTGTTGGAGGAGATTCGGCTCAGAGAGGAAAGAAAAGAAAGGGTTCTGGTTACCACCCTGACCAAACGGATGGCAGAGGACCTCACGGACTATATGAGTGACCTGGGAATCCGGGTCCGCTATCTGCATTCCGACATCAGTACCATGGAGCGTATCGAAATCATTCGCGATCTGCGCCTGGGCGTTTTTGATGTTCTTGTGGGAATCAACCTGCTCAGGGAGGGTCTGGATTTGCCTGAGGTGAGTTTGGTAGCCATTTTGGATGCCGACAAAGAAGGCTTCCTTCGTTCAGAGCGGTCTTTGATACAGACATGCGGCAGGGCTGCCAGGAATGTGTTTGGCACAGTGATTCTATATGCCGACCGAGTAACCCATTCGATCCAAAGAGCACTGGAAGAAACGAATCGCAGGCGAAGCCTTCAAACGGCATACAACACGGCGCACGGCATTACGCCGGAGAGTATTCAAAAGGAAATTTCCAATGTGCTGACATCGGTCTATGAGGCGGATTATACGGCCCCTCCGTCAGTGTCCGAACCTAAGGCCGATTTTAAGTCATTGGATGAACTCGAGCGCATTATCCAAGAGCTTGAACAAGAGATGGTGCAAGCGGCCAAGGACCTGGCTTTTGAGAGGGCGGCCAGGCTCCGGGACCAGATCAGGGAGCTTCGCGTGCTGGATCTGGATCTCAGGTAAAAGCACTTTGACCGAACTTCTTTGGGGGGTATCGGGGACGTAGGTTAAATTATAAAATATTATCCTTCAATCAATTTCAAATTCAGATCTTCAGCGAGTTTTCCCCCCCGCCTTACGGCAATGCTGACTGC
>CAYSGJ010000048.1:0-10575 GCA_964430705.1 uncultured Desulfobacterales bacterium
ATCTCCGAGGCTAGGGATGATCCAAGACGAGGAAGTGAAAACGCCCGCTTCGGTTGCATCCGAAAGAGAAATCGGATTGTTACCAATGATGTAATAAAACTGGTTACCTACAGGAGTTGCGCTGGTTGACTGAACACCAGCAGCAAACAGGCCTTCGTAGAAACCGCCTGCTCCGTCATCCAGACCCATTGTGCCAGAGAAGATGGTCACAAAGGCGTTTGAGCCTCCAGGATTAAGGATGTCTGACATTGAGCTGACGCCGGTGAGAGGGCCTGAGAGGGCGGTAGGATAATAGCCGAAAGCCATCAAGGAACCCGTGGGAACAGGCGAGCCATTCGTAAGTGCTACGCCTGTATCGATTTGAGCGGTGGCGGCGTAGTCGATTGCTTGGGCATTGACGTTGTGGCTCAGAGCGCCAACGCGGGGCGAGGGTGCTCCCTGAGAATTTGGGGAACCGATGCGGGTTTTTGTGCGGGTTTTGGCCGGGGCGCTTGTCTAAAAAGACGTCTTGCCGTACAGGTGTTTTTGAGCGGGGCGAGCCCGCTGTGTTTCCGCATGGTCCGCGTTGTCCTGAGGGCGCCTGTTTGTTTTAACAAAATATTCTGTACATTCAATCAGATCGCTGCATGCATTGATTCTGTGGATTCCATCTGAACTGTTTGTCCCACAGAAAAACGGTCTTGTCAATCGCTGCCGCACCTAAATGGGGGGTTTGAGCCACATAACGCCGTAGGGTTCAAGCGTGATCTTCAGGGCGTCTCCCCGGGCTTCCCACGGTTTGTCGCTCAGCAAATCCTGCCACTGTTGCTTCTGTACACCCACTTCGGACAACGGCACTTCCAACCGGGTTTTCCTGCCCGTCACATTGGTTACGGTGAGAATATGTTCATCTTCTTCAGGCGAGCGCCGAACGACGGCAAAGACATCAGGCGAAAGATGCAAGACCTTCTGAAGGCCCCTGGGATGAAAAGCCCTGTTCTGCACCCGTGCACGACAGAGTCTGCCGTTGTAAAGGCGGATAAGGGACAGCTTGGATTTGGGATCGGCCAATTCCTGTTCGACCTCTTCGCTGATAATGAATCCACGATTTACATCCCGTTTTACGCCTGTTTCTTCCACCCGCGCATGGTCATTGGCTGTTCCCATGAATCCATGCACATAAATGCCCGGAACCCCCTGAATGACAAAAGCGATGCTCCGGGAAGCTACGTATCGCCGTACTTTTCGTTCTATGCCTTCCCGGTCGTTGTCGTCATTGACGGCGCTCCACCATGTGGTGTTGATTTCATAGGGTTCTTCCGATCGGTCTTCGGCCATCTTGTAGGAAATATAGGCGCCCCGATCGTTTGCCGTTTTGATGATGAAAGCAATGTCCTTTCCGGGAAGAATCTCTTTTGCGCCCATCAGGCCGATGCCGTCATGGGTGTCGAGAATATTGAAAAACGTCGCCGTATCCGACGGCGGGGTGATGCCTTCGGCCCATTGGGAAATAACGCGGCTGTCTTCCCGGTAAAACGTGTGCAGTACAAGGGCGGGCAAGGCAAAATTATAGACCATGTGCGCTTCATCACCGCCGTTGCCGAAATAGGATATATTCTTTTCATGGGGCACGTTGGTTTCCGTCAACAACGCCACCCCCGAACCCACGCTGTCCACCACATCACGAAGCAGCTTTACCACTTCGTGGGTTTCCGGCATGTGGACGCTCTCCGTGCCGGGCTCGGCCCAGATGTAGGTGACTGCATCGAGGCGGAGCAAATCCGCTCCATTGCGTATGTAGAAAAGCAAACTGTCCATTACCTGCAGAAGGACCTCGACATTCCGGAAGTTAAAATCGATTTGATCTTCCGAAAAGGTGGTCCATACCCATTTGGGGCCGCGGATGGTATCGAATCTCGTGAGGATGTCCGATGTCCTTGGTCGGAAAATTTTTCTTCGCTGATCAGGGGTGAGATCATCAGGAGAATCATAGGCAATAAAGAAATCCAGGTGTCGAGGATTTCCATCCAGGAATTCCCTGAAGACCTCACTGCGCGATGATACGTGGTTGAGGACGGCGTCAAACATTAAGTCGTACCGCTGCTTTTTCTCACGGATATCGGCCCATGTTCCCAGTTTCGGATCGACGAGCCTGAAGTCCACGACGGAAAAGCCCCTATCCGAAGAATAGGGGAAAAAGGGAAGGATGTGGAGTGTGTTGATGGCGCCGCGATGGTATGTGTTGATGAAGTGAAAAAGCGTGGAAAGAGGCGTTTGTCCCGGGCCTTTGACCATATCGCCGTAGGTGATTAGAACCATGTCTTTTTCCGAAAACCGCTCTGTGGGATCATAGCTTTTTTCTTTTTCGATCATCTCAAGAGGTTTGTGGGCATGGTGTACTCTGAGAATGCGCTCCAGTTCGAGCATGTACGTGTCGGCGCGCTTTTGACCGTATAAAAAGCGGAGCCGATTGCACATGCGCTTGCGCATGTCCGGGGGGATCTCGTACAGGGGTCTGGTGTAATCGGGTTCCGGGTTGTAAAACGTGCGTTTTCTGGGATATTCCGTGTAAGTCTCCATTGGCTCGGCCCCCTCTCATGGTCTTGTTTTGTCAAGGTGGATACATCCGAGGATTTCAGCACATAAGCGTCAATGGCTGCTGCGGGAAATTCACGGATTTTTATTGGTACCGGGCCTGAAAGTTCCGCGAATCGTCGGTCCACACGGATTCTATATAAACGGCTTTGAGCCGTCGGGAACCGACCGGGCTGGTCCTGCTAGTCGTTTTCCGTGTACAGCACCGCCAGAATAACGGTTTCTTTGTCGCCGCGGCATCGTACCAGGTGGGGAATTGTAGAGTCATAATAGATACTGTCGCCGGGGCGGAGGATCTGTGTTTGATCATCCAACGCGACTTCCATGTCTCCTTCCAATACATAGATAAATTCTTGTCCCGCATGGGAAGACAGTTCCTTTTTCCCCGAAGAAGGCATGAGGGTCACCATAAAGGGTTCCATGTGGCGGTCTTTCTTGTCGGGCGCAAGCGATTCGTAAGCGTATCCATATGCATTGTCTTTGGCGGAAGTAAACCTGGCAACCACGCGCCGGTCTTCTTTCCGCACGATTGTAAAAGGCCTTGTCGCCCCGCTCGATAAAAATCGGCCCAGCTTCATATCCAGGGCCTTGGCAATTCTGATCAACACTCCAAGAGGAGGTGATGCGGCGTCGGTCTCAATGCGTGTGAGTTCTTCCGGGTCCAGGCCGGTTCTCTGACAAACATCTTGATCGGTCAGCCCTCTTTTTTCGCGGAGCATACGAACCCGTTGTCCCAATGAAATTGGGGCGATGTTTTCCGGCGTTTCTTGGGAGGATTTGATCTTCTCCGAGGCCTCTGAAGAGAATGAGCCGATGTCCTGCAAGAAGTCTTTATAGGCGTCTGCTTTTCCGTTGTCCATTATAAGCCCTTTTTGTAGCCCTTTTTGTGTGTCCGGTTGTTGTCCGGCAACACCAAGTCGGGTCTGCCGGAAACAAAAAGCCGGAAAAACCGATCGGTGTTTTGGGTTTTTTATTTTAAAGACGGCCTGTGGCAGGTTTTCAGCATTCCAACAAACAAGTACGACATGAAAAAATCAAGACACTGCCTGCCAACGGCATGGTGACGTTACTGAACCGCTTTGAAAAATGTTTCCAGACCTTTCATGCTATCCACGTTGAAGGTCTGATGCTCATAATCGCCGGGAATAATCTTTCGAAGCAGGCCCGTCAATACCCGTTTCGGGCCGACTTCGGCAAACACCTCAACCCCTTCTTCCACCATCTTACACATGGAGTCATACCACTTAACAGGGCTGCACAGCTGGCTCGCCATGAGCTTTGGGATCTGATCGGGATCCGATTCATAATCAGCGGACACGTTAAAGATCACGGGCGTTTTGGGGGATTCAAAAACAATCTGTGCCAAAAAGGCCTTGAAATCTTCTTCGGCCCCCCGGATTAGTTCGCTATGCCAGGCTCCGCTCACCTTTAACGGAATCGTCTTGGCTCCCTGGGCCGACGCCAATTCCGAGGCGTATTCCACGGCTTCGGGAGAACCGGTGGTGACGATTTGCAGGGCCGCATTGTGGTTTGCCACAGCCACAATGCCCTTTTCTTTTGCTCTCTCGACAATGTCGCCCACCGTTTCGATGTCAAGCCCCAAAATGGCATGCATTGCACCCTGGTTTTGGGTGGCCTCCCGATGCATCAACCGACCTCTTTTGAAGACCAGTTTCATCGTATCTTCTAGTGATGTGACGTGTGCGGCTCGAAGAGCGCTGTATTCCCCGAGGCTGTGTCCTGCCGATACGGCGGGTTGAATGCCTTCTTTTTCCAGAACGGCAAGACATGCCAGATTGACGGCCGTCATGGCGGGCTGCAGATTTACCGTGAGGGTGAGTTCCTCCATGGGTCCTTTCAGGCACAGCTTCGATATGTGGCTTTTGGTTGTTTCGTCCGCCATATCGAAAACTTCACGGACAAAATCGTATTCTTCATACAGATCGCGCCCCATTCCTACTGCTTGTGAGCCCTGTCCCGGAAAGAGAAATGCAATTTTTTTATCCAAGGCAAACCTCCCGTTATGTCGATTGTATGCTACACGGCGTGGCGGTGACGCTCAATGTGGTCCTTGCCTGGAACATCCGTCAAGCCTTTGGCTATGTGCAAGGTTTTTGATCACTCTTTGGGTTCGAGTTCTTTTTCTTCGAATGCATCCAAGTTGAAGAGTCTGCGCGTAATGTCCAGACAGAGGGACTTTTGTTCGTCGTGCCCTCTCTGCTTTAGAAAAACAGTAGGATCGTGCAGGATCTTGTTCACCAGCGCCGCGGTCAACCTTTCAATGGCGGCCTTATCCTCCTCGGACATGGCGTGGAGATATCCAAAGGTCTTCTTCAGTTCACGCCGACGAATCGTTTCCATCTTATCCCTGAGGCTGACGATGGTCGGCACGACGTCCAGCCCATGGAACCACCTGCGAAACTGAATGACTGCTTCGTCGACGATCCGCTCTCCTCTGACGGCCTCCTGTCTTCGCTCTTCAATGTTTTCTTGAATAGCATTTTTCAGATCGTCAATGTCATAGACATAAACGTTGCTGATTCGATTAATCTCCGGATCTATATCCCGAGGCACCGCAATGTCAATGAAAAAGAGGGGACGGTTTTTACGGGTCCGCATCAACCCCTTGAAATCATTCTTTACCAGTACATAGTGTGGCGCACCTGTTGAGCTGATAACGATATCCACCATTTTGAGGTAATTAGAGATCTCTTCAAACCGGATGGCCGTGCCTTTGAACCTTTCGGCAAGCTCAAGGCCTCGCTCAAAGGTTCTGTTGGCCACAAAGATGGGCCTGGCCCGGTTGTTGACAAGATGTTCCACGGCCAGTTCCGCCATTTCTCCGGCGCCCAGAAGCAAAACGGCCTTGCCGTCGAGTTCGCCGAATATCTTTCTCCCGAGCTCTACGGCCGCATAGCTTATCGATACGGCGTGATCGCCGATGCCGGTCTCCGTGCGAATCCGTTTGGCTACGGAAAACGACCGGTGCATCAGGCGGTTCAGTATCACGCCACACGTGCCGTGTTCGCAGGCTTCCCTGTAAGAGTCTTTAATTTGTCCCAAAATCTGGGCTTCGCCTACCACCATGGAGTCCAAGCTGGCTGCGACTCGAAAGATGTGGGTTACCGCATCGTCCCCAATATGAACATAAAGGGCTTGCTCAAATACCGAGCGAGGGGTGTCTTTAAATGTTGCCAAAAAGTCCTTAATCGCTTCTACGGCCTTCGAGGGTTCTCTGGAGGCCACAAGAAACTCTACACGGTTGCAGGTGGAAAAAAGCGCCATTTCTTCCACTGTGGCGTGTTGGCTCATGGTTTCGAGCACTGTCGCCGTGTCTTCTTTAGAGAAGGCCAAGCGTTCCCGCACTTCCACCGGGGCTGTTTTGTGATTCAGCCCTATGGCCACAATTTGCCTTGTTTCAACCATCCTGTTTGCGTCCGGTAAAATCCATCGAGAAACCGCCCCTGTGAGAGGTCGCGGTAACCGTCCCATCGGAACCTATCTTGCGAAATATAAGAAAAACGTAAAAAGCAATATCAGAAAGCCTGCAATAGTCATGATAGCGGCACTTCTGCCCCGCCATCCGACCGCCAGCCTTTGGTGAAGCAAAACCGCGTAAACCAGCCAGGTGATCGCAGCGAAGATTTCTCTCGGATCCCATGTCCAAAATTGCCTTCGGACGATCTGAGCGTAAATAACACCCGAAATAATACCGAAGGTAAGTAACGGGAATCCAACAACAAGACTTGCGTAACCCGTGGTGTCCAATAGTTTGAGAGAGGGCAGTCGGCTGAAGAAAAATCCTCGTCTCTTATCTTTGATCGCTTTTTCCTGGATCAGATAAAGAATCCCCACCAAGCACGCAATAGCCAGCGCCGCGTTTCCCAACACCAAGGTGCCCATGTGGAGCGTCCGCCAAAGCCTTTCAAGAAAAGGCGCCAACTGTACTTGTGGGCTTGGCAGAATGGATGCGATAATGACCGCCAAAGAGGCCAATGGCGCCACAAGGGCACCCAAAACCATCAGATGAAACCGGAGCTGAAGCAGGAGAAAAACACCCACCACGGCCCATCCGAAGGCGGACAGCGTTTCGTGGAGACTGTGAACGGGAAATCGGCCGCTTTCCATGTATTGGATAACGACGGCTCCCGTATGGCACAGGAATCCGAACAAGAGAACGGCGTTGGAAACTCGGTAAAAGGTCCTTTTTTGAAAGAGGATATATGCCTGATAACCCAACGAGCTTCCAAGGTAGCAAGCTATTGTCAAACCAAAAAACACGCTCATAGTGTGTCCTCTCCAACCAATAGGGCAACAAGACCGGCCTGCCCGTTGACAACCATGATCACGCCATCAAGGTATTCCAGGAGTATTCTTTGCCCAGCACCTCTGAAAGGCTGGTATCCACGTCATCAATACGCTTATCGCGAACCATGTCCAAAAGACCGTCGTCCAACAACCGTTCAAAGTCTTTTTTGTGGGCTTCCGGACTCTTTCCGTCGTCCAACAGCTTGCGACGGATGGCGCCCATTAATGCGATTAACACTGCATATTCGGGGCCAAACTCCTTTTCCAGGGACTTTCGTATCCTTTTGGCCACCGCCGGGCTTTGATTTGATGTGGAAACGGCAATAACCAAGTCGCCCTGACGAACGACGGCCGGAAGGACAAAGCTGCATGCATCAGGACGGTCTGCGATGTTGCACAGGATGCCTTGCCGGGAGGCGTCCCGACTAACGTGTTGGTTCGTGTTTTCGTCGTCCGTGGCGCCGATGACCAGAAACTTCCCATCCAAATCGGCGGGTTTGTAGTGTCTCAGCGCCAGATCAACCAAGCCGTTTGACGCCAAATTCTGAATGTATTCGGTAGCTTTTGGACTGACCACAAACAGCTGCGCGCCGCAATCAAGAAGCCCCTTGACCTTTCGTTCAGCGACTTGACCGCCACCTACCACCAGGCACGGTTTTTCTTTGACGGCCAAATTGACCGGATAATATTGTTGTCGCATAGTCATCCCGTCAAGCATTGCTCGCACTGACGCAGGCGCGGTTAAACAACGCCTTGCAAGCGATTGGATGGTTTCCGGCTAATAGTTTGAAAATGATTGAAAAAGCCTTAATCATCAATATGATATCTAATAAAAGACTATTAGGCAAATCAAAAATGGCGGTGGATTTGGGTAAAACCCCGACAGCGTTACCCCCTGACGCCTTGCATCCGGAGCGCCTTCGAGTTTTGAATCGCCCGGGGTGGTCGATCTAAAAAGAGACGTCGAGCGTATTTTTTCAAGTATCATGACGCCGTTACGGTGCGTGGGAAGGCAAAACAAACCAGAAACGACTTCCCGTCGGGACTTCAGGGGAAACGCCGATCTTTCCGCGGTGGGCTTGGACGGCCATTTTACAAAAAGTCAGCCCCATACCCGTCGTATACAATCGGCCGTCCGTTTTCTTGTCGAGTTGTTTGAATTTTTCAAATATAATCTTTTGATGTTCCGGCGGAATGCCCGGGCCACGGTCTGCCACGAAGAACCTGATTTTTCCAGGTGTCACATACTCAATCCCCACGTAAATCCTCTCTGCCGGGGGAGAATATTGAATGGCATTGCTCAGCAGGTTTTGCAATACCCGGAGCAAGATACCCCGATCTGCCGAAAACAGCTCTTTTCTGTCGGAGGGGGGAAATTTTGTTATGAAAACCAGTTCCCTTGTCTTGCCCACCATAACGAGTCGAGCCAAGGCTTCACGCACCAGGTCTTCAGGGTCTATTCTTTCGTAAACCAGTGGCAGTCGGTGATCTTCGAAGCGTGCAATATCAAGAAGATTGGACACCATGGTCTGCAGGGTGTCGCAACCGATCTGTGCTGAATCCACGAACTGACGATTTTCTTCATCTACGGTATAGGAAAGGATGTCGAGATTCGCCACGACTTCCGAAAGGGGTCCCTTCAGATCGTGAATCAACATGTTGAAAAGATCCGTCCGGAGCTTCTCCAGCTTTTTCAATCGGCGGTTTTTCTTTTCCAGCGCCCGCTTGCTTTTTCTTACTGACTGGGACAGATGCTGTGTTTCCAACGCACTGATGACCGCTCCCGTGACTTCCAGCAGGATTTCCTGTTCTGCTTTTTTAAAAAGATCCTCGCCGATCTTATCGGTTACGCTGAGAACCCCGATTGCCTTGTTATTGTTGATGATCGGTACGACAAGAAAGGCGGATTTTTCGTAATTTTCTGTTTTTGCACCAAAAACACCGTGCTGCGTTTTTCGTTCCACATACAGGGGTTTTTTGTTTTTTAACACCCATCCGGAAGGCGATTGGGTGTCCAGGGATTGTTTCATGCCGACAATGGCGGGATTGGTTGAGGCGGTCACTTCGAGCGTTTTTCGCCCTTTCAACAGCATAATAGAGCCTCGACGGGCTTGCATGCAGGACACGATTTCTTTCAGGATCCCATCAAGCTTTTCGTCAAAGGCCAGTTTGTTGTCGTTCGAGATGGCCGTAATAGACAGCAGTATCTTTAAGAGAAGGGTTTCTTGGGTCATAGGGTTGTCCTCACGCGGCAAGGGGATCGGCAAATCGGCAAAAAGGGGCCTTCTTTCGTGCATGGCTGTCGCCTGGGGGAGGCCGTTGCGACCGGGAATCGGTTTTTTCGTGTTCTAAATACACTGTTTTAAGAGTTTCAAGGCTTTTTCGTTTTCCGGGTCCACTTCCAATATGTCCTTCAGTGGCTTTTCGGCTCGGATTGATTTGCCCAGTGCCAGATAGACCTCGGCGAGGTGCAGCTTCACGTCGGCATTCCGACCGTCATGTTTTTCGGCCCGGTTTAAATAGGTCAGGGCTTTGGAGTATTCGCCCAGTTCCTGGAATGTGCTGCCCAGAACAGGGGTCAGATCATCCCGGTCGGGTTTTTTTCTGAGTATGGATTCCAGCAGTTTGGCGCCGTAGGTTTTGGCCCCTTTTTCAATACAATATCCTGCTATCTCTTCTTGGAGTTCGGCGTTGTTTCCGGACAGGTTAAGGGCTTTTTCGAACACCTGCACGGCATCTTCGACCATGTTTCTTTCAAGCAACGTGGTTCCGAAATAAACCGCCCTGGGCACATGACGTGGGCTGATGCTCATTGCTTTTTCGAAATAGCCGGATGCCGTCTCCATATCGTTGCGTTTGACATGCAGTGTGCCCAGATGGTGAAAGGCGACCACGTCCATGGAATTCATTTCCACGGCTTTCCGGAGGCACTTTTCCGCTGATTTAAGGTCATCTTTTCTCATGTAATAATAGCCCAGCTCGCGCAGAGGCCGTGACGATGTCGGGTTGGCTTCCGCGGCCAACTGGGCCTCCTCAATGGCGCCGTCCATATCCCCGGCCTTGTCATATCTTCTTGCTTCCTTGAGATGAAAAACCATGGGCGATGGATGATTGGCTTTTTCCACCACGCTGAGAATCTTGTCGCCCAACACCTTGACGGTGGCGGGTTTTAATATATAGGCATCAATCTCCGATTCAGCGGCTTCGGCTACGAATTCCATGTTGGCCTGAGCTGTGACCATGAGTACAGGCAGGTCTCTTAAATCCTCGCTTTCTCGGATCCGATTCAGCAGCTCTCCACCATTGATCACAGGCATGTTGTAGTCCAGAATGGCCAGGTCCACGGGCTCTTTTTTCAGTATGTTCCACGCTTCCTCGCCGTTGGCTGCAGGCAGAAATTTGCTGCCGTAATTCAGATACTTCATCATCCCGCGGATGGTGGTGATCATGTTCGGCATATCATCGGCGATGAGCACCGTCATTTCGATGATGTCAATCATAACAGTCCTGTTTCAGAAAAAAACCGCGTCATGTGTTGTCGGATTGTCGACATAAAATAAAGCGGTTATCCAAAAAGCTCAAGTTCCAGAGGCCTATGGGTATGGGGCCGCAAGGCCGGGCAACTGTCTGAGCCGCTTAGGCCGAGTTGGGGGTGCCGCTGCTCAGCCTTTCCGGAGGGCTTACAAACCATCA
>CAYSGJ010000049.1:0-49554 GCA_964430705.1 uncultured Desulfobacterales bacterium
GTCATATTTTTGGTTCATCCGGTTAAAGCACTTGAGGGATAGCCGTGTGTGTCAACAGCCGGCTATTTTGGTATCAACAGGCAAAAACTCGCTCATAAGTGCGCGTAGGGGCGAAGCTGATCCAAGCCGGTAAAAACAAAGGACTCACAAGAACGACCCGTTTACCCTGTTGCCGTAAGCATTGATTGGGCCCGCCCCAACGCGCTCTAATTCGCTCAGACAGTTTGCCGGTTGACACCAAAACACCCGACTTTGTGGAGGATTGAAGGAGTACACTTTAACCGGATGAAACTTTTTTTGATCGGTTTTGCGCCGGCAAATGAGCCTGCCATCGATCTTTCTGCTTGCAACATGGCGTTGAAACGCATCAGATCTATGTCGGATTCAACCGGCCGGACAAAATTGCGCTTGACTTTTAGAAATGCTGTGTTTAATAAGGCTGCAATAACTTCTATCGAATCAATATTTCACTACAACAAGGGAGGAAAGCGCTATGACAAAAGCAGAACTGGTGGAGGCAATGGCAAAAGATGCGGGCATTTCAAAGGCCGCGGCGAACAAGGCCCTGAACACTTTTATTGAAAGCGTCAAAAAGGCCCTGAAAAAAAAAGACGGGAAGCTTACTCTGGTCGGCTTCGGCACTTTTGCCAAGGTGCGGCGTAAGGCGCGCAAAGGCATGAACCCGGCGACGGGCGAAAAAATCAAAATTAAGGCACGAAATGCTGTCCGTTTCAAACCGGGAAAAGCCTTGAAGGATGCCATCTAACAGATTCTGTCTTTTGATCACACGATGATTCATGGAAAAACGTGTTTTCGAAAAACAAAAAGCCCCCTGCCGTCCGGCAGGGGGCTTTTTCCGGGCAGAGGGGGATCTTACTTTAAGGCCGTTCCAGCTTGTACGGGGCTGTCGGCGGTAATCAGTCGACAATGCTCTTTGTCTTCTGCAGCCGTCAGCACCATACCTTGTGATAGAATACCCATGAGTTTTATGGGTTTGAGGTTTGCCACGATTACCACTTGTTTTCCGATGAGTTCTTCCGGCCGATAACTCTTGGCGATTCCGGCAACCACTGTTCGCTCCTCACCCACGTCGACTTTGAGCTTCAAAAGATTATTCGACCTTGGTACAGGCTCTGCCTGCAATATCGTGGCGATGCGGAGATCGGCCTGCTGGAACGTATCCAATGCGATGTGTGTCTTCACCAAATCTGAATCCCCCTCTTTTGTGGGGACTTCGCCTTTTGGTTCGCGTCCATCCAAATCAATGCGCGGAAAAAGGCTTACGGTCTTGGGCAACTCCGTCCCCGGTGGTATTTTCCCCCAGACCTTGAGTGCATCCAGTGTCTGCGACTTTGCCGGCGATGTCATTCCCAGGTGTTGTGTCATCATCTGAGAGGTCTTAGGCATGACCGGGTACAGCAGTCCTGCGACCACGCGCAGACTCTCCAAAGTGTTATATAGCACAACGCCCAAGAGTTCCCGCTGGGATTTTTTCTTGGCGAGTTCCCATGGAGCCGTGACATCGATGTATTTGTTGATGTTGTTGATGAATCCCCATACGGCTATCAGTGCCTTATGAAAAGCGAAGTCTTGCATGGCCTCACAGTATGCTTCTACAGTCTTAAAGGCGTTGACTTGAAGATCCTGATCCAGATCACTCCGCGGCGATTTATCTCCCTTTGGTACAATGCCTTCAAAGTATTTATGAACCATGGTCAAGCTTCGGCTGAAAAGATTTCCAAGATCGTTCGCCAGGTCGGAATTAATGCGTAAAACCAGGGCCTTTTCGCTGAAGTTGGAGTCAAGGCCGAATACCATCTCGCGTAACAGGAAATACCGGAAAGCATCGGCGCCGTATGTGGTTTTCAATTCCAAAGGGTCAACCACGTTGCCCAGGCTTTTAGACATCTTGCTCTCATCGACATTCCAGTATCCATGCACACGGAGTTGTCGAAACAGGTTCATGCCGGCTGCTTTCAACATAATGGGCCAATAGATGCCGTGGGGCTTGAGGATGTCTTTGGCCACCACATGATGGACAACCGGCCAGAACTTATTGAAGTTATCGCCATCCGGATACCCCAGGGCTGAAACGTAGTTGAGCAGTGCGTCGAACCAGACGTAAGTCACGTACTGATCATCAAAAGGCAGGGTGATTCCCCATTGCAGGCGGCTTTTGGGACGGGAAATACACAGGTCTTCTAAGGGTTCTCTCAGAAACGCCAGTACTTCGTTTCTATAACGTTCCGGACTGATAAAGTCCGGGTTTTTGTTTATGTGGTCGACGAGCCATTTCTGGTATTTGCTCATCTTGAAAAAATAGTTGGATTCCGTAATCACTTCGGGCACCGTCTTGTGGTCGGGGCACCTTCCGTCCAACAGTTCGCGTTCCGTGTAGAATCGCTCACAGCCAAAGCAGTAAGCGCCTTCATATTCGCTGAAGTAAATGTCGCCTGAATCGTAGATCTTCTGAAGCACTTGTCTGACAACCGCAATATGGAAGCTGTTTGTTGTACGAACGAATTGGTCGTATTCTATTTCCAGTTCAGGCCACAGGTCTTTGAAAAGAGCGCTGATTTTGTCGACGTAGGCCAAAGGGCTTAGCCCTTCTTCCTTGGCGGCAACCACGATTTTGTCCCCATGTTCATCGGTGCCTGTCAAAAAGTACGTGTCCCGACCGGACATACGGTGAAATCGACGTGCGGTATCAGCGACAATCGTCGTGTAGGCATGTCCGAGGTGCGGTCTTGCATTCACGTAATAGATCGGCGTTGTTATGTAAAAACGCTGTGACATACCACTCTCCTCTCCATGGTTTCAGGCGGGCCGGCTCTTGGCGTTTTTTAAAATATCGTCAAGTCCCACGTCCACCTCGTGACCTTCGTCAAGCTGTACGGTGATGGATTCGTGGAGAATGTTCTGACGAACGACTTTCCCTCGTCCCTTTTTCGTGTCAACCATCTTGCCCCATTTGGGAAAGCGTGACTTCATGCTGCAGTAAGTCTTGTGCTCGAAGGCCAGACAACACATGAGCCGACCGCACAGGCCTGAAATCTTGCCGGGGTTTAAGGACAGCCCCTGTTCTTTGGCCATCCGGACAGATACGGGCTGAAAGCTGTCCATAAAAGTGCAACAGCACAGTTCGAGGCCGCAGCGTCCCAAACCGCCGCACATTTTAGCCCTGTTTCGGACTCCAATATGCCGCATCTCGATGCGAACCCGATATCTTTTTACAAGCATCTTGACAAGCTCTCGAAAATCCACGCGGCCGTCAGCCGTGTAGAAAAACGTCAATTTTGTCCCGTCAAACAGGCTTTCAACCGACACAAGATTCATCGCAAGGCTCAGCTTGGAGATACATTCCAGGCAATACGCGTGGGCGGTTTTTTCACAATCCACATTCTTCTTGTAATGGTCAAGGTCTTCCTCGTTTGCGAGACGATATACTTTTTTTAAAGGGGGCTTGTCTTGTCTATCACCAACAGGCTTTGGGGCGGACGCGACGAATCCAAGGGCCATGCCTTGTTCGGTTTCTACAATCACATGATTTCCCGGGGACAGGACGAAATGACCGACATCAAAATCATAGATTTTGCCCTGGGGTTTAAACCTTATGCCTACTATTTTGCTCATTATCTTTTACGGCAGCCTTTCCTCGCGACAGGAAGCGACTGGATTGCCGCCCGGCGCAGCCAACTTCAGAGCCATGACTTCCAAAGCGAGTTGACGATTGACGTTGCTGGAAACAGCCCTTTGCGTGGAAGATACCGTCGTTATTTTGGTCAACAGATCTTTAACGGTGCATTCCTGTGCTTTGCGTTGAATCTCTTGCGCCCAGTCTTGGTTGAGGACCTTTTCGGGATGAACTTTGCTCATCAAGAGATCTCTCAACCAGAGCATGATTATTTCCAATGCATCACCCAACCTATCTTTATCATGAGCAAGAGATTGCGCAAAGCCAAAAAGTGTCTGCAAGGATGTATGACGAAGGTCTTTAATCTGTTCAATGAGATCCTTTCTCCAGGCCAACCACTGTCCCGAGTCTACGGATAGCGCTTTTCCAAGACTTCCCCTGGCCATTAGGGCTATGATCCCGGCTGTTGTTTCGTCAACGCCATCCGTTTCAAGGAGCTTCCGGGTAATATGTTCCGGGGAAAGGGGTTCAAAGGAAAGATGCCGGCATCTCGACACAATGGTCGGCAGTAAATCCGACGTTTGTTGCGCTGTCAGGACAAGGTGGGTATTGTCCGGCGGTTCTTCCAAAGTTTTGAGCATGGCGTTTGACGCCTCCGGGTTCATCGCATGGGCATCATTGACAATAACGTGTCGTCTGCCTCCTTGGATCGGCGCAAACATCAGCTGTTTGTGCAACGTTCGAATCTGGTCGATCTTGATGAAAGCCCCGCTGGGTTCCACGATGATGAGATCCGGATGATTACCTGAAAGCATTTTGCGACAAGAAGCACATTCTCTACAGGCCAGCGCCCCTGTCGGTGTCAGACAATTCAAGGTCATGGCCACGGCTTTGGCTGTTGTTTGCTTCCCGATACCGTCGATGCCGGTAAAAAGCAACGCGTGCGGCAGGCGATCTTTTTCCACCATCCTGGTCAGCAGACCAATGGCGCGTTGCTGCCCGATAATCCCGTCAAGCGTCTCGGCCGTCGTATTTTTCATGAAACCACCACCCATCTGAGGGCGTCCGCCATATCTGTTCTCCCAGTTTCCGACTGCTATCGATATGAAACCTTTTAAAGACGTGGGGAACCCAGTCCGCGGGGCCATTATAACCTGCATCAACGAGGGCCTTCAATTCCAAAATGAGGGCCAATTGATCTGCGTCATGGGCCAACTTGGCTTCTATTGTTTCACAGGCGGTATATTCTGCAAAAAGTCTTGTGATGCTGCTGCCGAACGGCACCCGCGTGGAAAGATCTTGGATGGCGCGGTTCTCGTCGGCAACAACGTATTTCTTTTGCACGTAGTTCAGGTCGCCGGTTCTTGCTTCCGCCAGATCGTGGATTAAACACATTTCCAGGAGTCTGGGTCGATCCACATCCGGATGTATGTGGGCCAAAACAAACCCAACAAAGGTGGTCAAAAAGGTGTGTTCGGCCACGGATTCGCGGCCTGAACCTAGAAAGTGATAACCGGACCGGGGGATTTCTTTTAATATTCTCGCTTCAAAAAGCAGATTTGCCAAGGCTTTCATCATAACGGGGATTCTCCTTTTGTCCGTGAGTCGTTACCTACACAAAGCGTTGCCGCAATACAACCTGAATTTGCCTTGACACCTCTGAAAACCTTAGGTAGCTTTTTCTTTATTCTGGTCCCTTATGTGGTGAATGTGGTGACCTCTTGCCCAACGCAAGGCTGTGAAGGGGTCCTGGTCCAATGGTTGCAAATTAAATGAGTTTCAGGCAAAAAGTTGCTTGAAACGTTTTTATTGGAAAATACCCATGCCTACTATGTCAGAGTATAGCGATATCATCCAGTTGATCATGAATTCCGGGGCCATGGTCCGGTTTGTGCTACTTTTATTATTGTTTTTTTCCGTTACTTCCTGGGCTATCATATTCAATAAGTACCGCTTAATTAGCAAAGCAAAAAAAGAATCGGCAATCTTTCTGGATCTTTTTTGGAACAGACGGAGTCTTTCCGAAGTTTATGCGGCCTCTAAAAAGCTGCGCTACTCTCCTCTTGCAAAGGTGTTTCGAGTTGCCTATGCGGAACTCAAAAAGATGAAGAATCCCCAGGCACAGGCAAAAGAGGGCAGGGAGTCGCAGTATGAAGATTTGGCGGCCATTGCCAACATCAAACGGGCGCTCCGCCGTGCAGCAAACGTGGAGCTCTCCGGGTTGGGCAAGGCGGTTCCCTTTCTTGCCACCACAGGCAATACGACGCCCTTTGTGGGCCTGTTCGGTACCGTGTGGGGGATCATGAATGCTTTTCGGGGTATAGGTTTGAGAGGATCCGCCAGCCTGTCTGTTGTGGCCCCCGGGATTTCCGAGGCCCTTATTGCAACCGCAGCCGGGCTTGCGGCCGCCATTCCAGCGGTGGTGGCCTACAACTATTTTTCAAGTAAGATCAGAGGGCTGGAGTCTGAAATGCATAATTTTTCGGCTGATTTTTTGAATCTGATTGAAAGGGAATTTATCATGCATAAGGGGATCTACGAGTATGGCGATGGGCAGTAGCGACAGTCCGTTTATGTCGGACATCAACGTGACCCCATTGGTGGATGTCATGCTGGTCCTGCTGATTATTTTTATGGTGACAGCGCCGATGATGATGCAGGGAGTCAATGTGTCCCTGCCTCAGACCACGTCAAGTCCCCTGACAGCAGAAAAGGACCATCTCACCGTCACCATAGACCGGAGCCAGCAGGTTTTTATCAATGATTATAAGGTGGCCCTGGAGGCTCTTGAGGCGAAAATGGAGAAGATCTTGGAGGGCCGACCCGACCAGAGAGTCTACCTTCGAGCCGATGAAGGCGTACCCTACGGGGTCGTCTTGGAGGTGATCTCCCAGGTCAAAAACGCCGGGGTCGAAAAACTCGGTATGGTGACGGAGCCGGTCAAGGAAAAGACAAAAAAGAAGTGATAGGCATCAATCGGTCCTTTTGTGGAAAGTCTCTCTTGTGTTGTCCCGATCCGAGGGGTACCCCATATTGCGAATGAAACCATGAAATGACCTTGCCTTCACAAGTGGGGCACAACAAGAAGCTGATGGTTTTTCAATCCAGCGTCCTAAACCATGAGGGCTATTCAAGCCGGGCATGGATCGGCATGATAGCGCTGTCGGTTTTCTGTCACATGCTGTTCTTCTCGGGGGCGATTTTGTTGCCCGGCCTGAGATTTACGAGGTCTCAAATCCCAATTGCCGTTGAGGTTGACCTGGTAAGCCTGCCTCCCGCTCAGTTTCAGGCAAAGCCGTCTTCCGTGGAACCGGTACCATCCAAAACGGAGGAACCCGTTAAGTCGGCTGCACAGCCAAAAACTGCTGAACCGGAAGAAAAACAGCGGGAAGGGCTAGTGCCGGCGCCGAAGGAGGCCGTGTCTTCGGCGCCGACGAGGCCTTTGCAGGTGAAGCGGTCGGAGAAGCAGAAAACCTATGATGTTTCAAAGGCCATAGACAAAGCGATTGCCCGGATTGAAAAAGAGGCATCCGAAGCACGACCCCGTCCGGTTCTTGAGGCCATCGACGCATTGAGAAAAAAAAACCAAACCACCACGGATTCGATGGGCACAAGAGGCGCTGTTGCAGGGATTGGCGGAGGAACGAAAAAGGCCCTGGAACTTCTCGATATCTACCATGCTGAGATTTGGGATCTCATGCGCAGAAACTGGGCCTATTCGGCAGAGCTGGATCCGGGGCGCTCGGACTTGGAGGCGGTGATTATCGTAAAAATTATGAGAGACGGCGAGATTCGAGACATGTGGTTTGAAGAAAGATCCGGCAGCAGTTATTTTGATGATTCTTGTCTTCGGGCGGTCAAAAAATCCAATCCCTTGCCGCCTCTGCCCGACGGATTTCTCAAGCCTTTTCATGAGGTGGGGTTCAGATTCAATCCCTCTGAATTGCAGGGGAGGCCATAGGGACATGGCGGACCGGATACACCGGCAGACGGGGCCTTGTCTGCGCTTTACCTTCGTCGGTGTTTTTCCGGCTTTTTCCCGGTTTGTCTTCCTGTTGCTGGTCGTTGCTTGGAGTCTGCCTTGCCAAGCCAGGGTTTACATTGACATTACTTCCCCGCATCTTCGCAGAATCCCCACGGCCGTTCCGGTTTTTAAAATACTGGATCTGAAGCCGGATGAAGCCCATGCCGGGCTTTCCGAAGACATGGCAAACCTTCTGGCAGAGACGATAGATTTTACTGGATTTTTTCATATCCTGGACCGGCAAAGTTTTTTGGAGGACCCCCAGCAGGCCGGGCTGTTGCAGCACGCAATTTCCTTTAAGAACTGGACGGATGTTGGCGCTGAACTGCTGATCAAAGGGGGTTTTTCGTTCCAGGAGGATCTGCTTAAGGTGGAGCTGCGTCTCTTTGACACATTTAGCGGACGTCTTCTGGTCGGAAAACGCTACACGGGACACCTCAAAGACAACCGACGAATGGTTCGCCGTTTCGCCAACGACGTTGTTGCGTTGCTTACCGGTCATGAAGGGATTTTCAATACCCAAATAGCCTTTATATCGACCATGTCGGGGCACAAGGAAGTATATATCGCCGACTTTGACGGATACAATCCCCAAAAGTTCACCGATACCGACAGCATTACATTGTTCCCCGCGTGGTCTTCTGATGGAAAATGGCTTGCGTATACGGATTACAGGCGGGGCAAACCGGATCTGTACATTCGCAATATCAAAGAGCGGCAGGGCACAGTGACGTCTTTAACGGGCTCATCCATAACGCCGGCATGGGTCCCGGGGCGGTTTGCCCTGGCAGCGTCCCTTTCGTATGAAGGCAATCCTTCGCTTTATTTGCTTACCGGCAAGGGAAAAATTATCAAAAAACTGACTAACCATTGGGGTATCGATGTGTCTCCATCGTGGTCTCCGAATGGAAGGGATTTGGCTTTTGTGTCCGATCGGTCGGGCTCTCCCCAGATATACATACAGAACACGGATACCGGTCAGGTTCGGAGACTGACCTATGAAGGTAATTACAACACGGCTCCTGCGTGGTCGCCCCGGGGAGATTTCATCGCCTATTCGGGAATGGTCAGAGGTGATGGGATCAATATATACGCTATTCCTGCGGCAGGCGGCAGTCCGCTGCAACTGACCAGGGGCGCAGGGGACAACGAGTCGCCGACCTGGTCTCCCGACGGCACACTCATCGCCTTTAGTTCATCTAGAGAGGGTCCGCCACGAATTTATGTCATGAATTCAAACGGTTCAAACCAAAGGCGCCTTCTTGTCCAAAAAGGAGAGCAGACAGCGCCCTGTTGGTCGCCCCGTATTTCCGGTTACCCATAGGAATCCTGAACCATTTAAGATGGTCATTGACTTTTTCAAGATCATCCAATATTCAAGCACATAAGAGTTTCACCCAAGGCCATGTCGGCATGTTGAGGCAACTCGAAAAAGACACGGTGTTCGTATCTGGAAACATGGCGGCAGTCATTGCTGGATGACACGGCTGGATTGAACAATTCAAAAGGAGGTAATGCGCATGAAGAATAGGTTTTGGGTTTGCTTTGCATGGTTGTTGGTGGTGCCGGGGATTCTATTTACGGCATCGTGTGCCAAGAAGACGATTACGTCCGAGCCACAAGCCGGGAGAATAGAGGAGGGGGTCGGTGTATCGGATTTAACGGATGATGAAGCGAGGGCGAGGCAAAGAGCATTGGAAGACCAACGCCTTCGGGAAGAGCGCTTGCGGGAAGAGGCTGCGACCCTCAGGGCGCAGGCTGAAAAAGAGGCCTTCGTAGACGAGTTGGTTCATTTTGAGTTTGACCAATCCAGGTTGCTTCCCGAGGCCAAAGCCATTCTTAAAAATAAGGCCAAATGGCTTATGGTTAACCCAACGGTCAACGTGATTATTGAGGGTCACTGCGACGAGAGGGGGACCAATGAATACAATATGGCCCTTGGTGATCGACGGGCGCAAAGCGTGAAGAACTACTTGGTGGATCTTGGTGTTCCGTCTCGACGTTTCACCACAATCAGTTATGGCGAAGAGCGGCCTATAGCATCCGGTCAGAACGAAACGGCGTGGGCCAAAAACAGGCGAGCTCAGTTTGTCATCGAGTAGGGTGGGTTCCTTTTGCATTGGTCCCAAGGGCGAGCAACGTAAGGTTTCTAAAAGAACCCACCGGGCATACCGCTGGAGCGGCCTGGTGCCCTGCCAAGTTCTTGCGTTGTGGCGGTCCGTGCAGGAGGTGGTGCTTTAAAATGACCAAGAGGGGTTTCATGCGCGAGAAGTGTATTGCAGATAGGGTAGGTTCGTTATGGCTGATCCTTCTTATCTCTGTCTTTTTGGCCGGCGGCGGGTGTGCCCTGCAAGATGACATTATCATTGTAGACAAACGACTCGCGTCTCTCAGCCAAAGGGTGTCGAAACAGGAAAGTGCCATCGAATTGCTGCGCTCCGACATTTCCCGTCATCAAGAAGATCAGATGAGTGCGACCCAGGCTTTTCGAGAGCAACAGGCGGACCTGAGAGCGCTTATGGACGATTTGCGGGAAGATATCCTGGTTCTTCGCGGACGACTGGAAGAAGTGGGGTACATGACCCATGAAAAGATGGGAACCGTTACCGAGGAAGAGTCCAAGCGTGAGGAACAAATCAAGAGACTGGAACATGCCGTTCAGGCAAGCCGTGACCGTATTGTAAGGCTGGAAGATTACTTCGGGCTGGAACCATCAGAGAAAATGGTTTCTCAGAAAACACCGCCTGCAGGCAAAAAACAGGAATCGCCTACCCAAAAGTCCCCGGATTTGCTGTACGTGCAGGCCAAAGAAAAGTTTGACAGGGCGGAGTATGATACCGCGCGCGAGCTTTTTCAGTCCTTTTTGAAAGAACACCCCAAATCCGACAACGCTGACAATGCGCAGTTTTGGTTGGGAGAGATATACTACCGAGAGAAATGGTACGAGAAGGCCATTTTGGAGTACCAGAAGGTGCTGGAAAGGTACCCCAAGGGCAACAAGGTTCGGGGTGCGCTATTGAAACAGGGATTTGCATTTCTAAGTCTTGGAGACAAGGATAACGCCAGGTTGATTCTCAAGGAACTGGTGCGCAAATATCCCGATTCCAGTGAGGCCAAGATCGCCAAAGACAAATTGAGCACATTGGAATGATCCTCAACGACAAAACATAACCGTTGAAACCCTTATCCAAGGTTATAGGCATAGATCCGGGCTTGGCTGATACGGGGTTTGGAATCGTGGAGGGATATGGTTCTCGAATCACAAGGCACGTCTTTGGTACCATTCGAACCTCCAAGAGTGAGGATTTGGCTTTCCGACTTAACCACATTTTTTCTGAACTCAGCGCTATCCTCAAGTCTCAAAGACCCAACCTGATCGTCATTGAAGGCGTTTTTTCGCTGAAACAGTATCCGAAGTCAGGCATTGCTTTGGGCAGGGTCTGCGGTGTTGTTTTGCTTGCCGGCGTAAGATGCACGGTCCCGGCCGTGGAGCTTCAAACGCGTGAGGTGAAACGAATCCTTACGGGCAATGGTAACGCCAACAAGGCGCAATTAGAAAGGGCGGTCAGACATTTCCTGGGAAGCAAAGAGATGATCTCACCGTCTCATGCCTCAGATGCCTTGGCCTTGGCTATTGCCGGTTTGCTGAGATATCTGTAAAAGTGACGGGAACACGACAACGATGATCGGTTATCTTGAAGGCGAGCTCTTGCGTATTGACGAGGATCGCATTGTGCTCCTGGTCAACCAGGTTGGCTATGAAATCCTTCTGCCCGGCACCGTCATGCGGTCTGTTGCGAATAAGCCTGCTGGTGAAGCGTTGGCGCTGCACATCTATTACTACCAAACAGAACGACAACCCAAGCCTACCCTTATCGGCTTCAACCTGGACGTGGAGCGCGAATTCTTCAAATTTTTTATTTCCGTGGAGGATATTGGACCGATGAAGGCCGTTCAGGCGCTGACGGTGCCCGTTCGAGAGATTGCACGGGCCATCGAGTCCAGAGATGTTGCGTTTCTGAAAAAACTCAAGGGAATAGGCAATCGGACCGCCCAAAAGATATTGGCTACACTCGAAGGAAAGGTAGGCAAATTTGCATTGATTCGGGAGGGGGAATCACCGGAACAGATCATATCATGGGAAGATTTCACGGAACGGGTTCAGGACGTCCTGGTCAAACAGTTGGGGCATAAGGTTAGGGATGCCAAAAAAATGATCGCGGCTGCATTACAGCGAAACAGCGATATCAGCACAGCCGAGCAACTCTTTGAAGAGGTTTATCGCGGAGAGGCAGGTAGATGATGGACGACAACCCGCTTCGCAGTGCCTTTGCAAAGACGCGAACCGACAATTTTGAAAATGTCGGCGCGGCCGGAGGTGAGGATGAGGCTTTGGCATTTGTGAATCTCAGACCCAAGACATTGCGAGAATATATCGGGCAGGCGGAGGTCGTCGAGACGCTGTCCATAGCTATCCAGGCCGCTCTCCAACGGCAGGAACCGCCTGATCACATGCTCTTCCACGGCCCACCGGGGCTTGGGAAAACGACCCTTGCCCACATTATTGCCGAGGAGATGGGGGTCAATATTACAGTGACCAGCGGCCCGGCCCTGGAAAAAGGCGGGGACCTGTTGGGAGTTCTCACCCATCTTGAACGGGGCGACGTGCTGTTCATCGACGAAATACACCGTCTCCCGAGAGTGGTGGAAGAATTTCTGTATCCGGCCATGGAAGATTTTGCAGTGGATTTCATTTTTGACAAAGGCGTTCATGCCAGAAGTCACCGGTACAGGCTCGAGCGCTTTGTCCTGGTAGGCGCTACCACCCGTGCTGGTTTACTTTCCGCGCCTCTTCGGGAGCGCTTCGGAATATTCAGGACCCTTGATTTCTATACCGAGGAGGATCTGGTGCGTGTCGCTAAACGCTCAGCCGTCCTTTTACAGGTAGCCCTGGACACCGAAGGCGCCTATGAAATCGCCCAGCGTTCCAGAGGCACCCCGAGAATCGTCAACCGGCTGTTGAAGCGCATCAGGGATTTTGCCCAAGTCAAGGGTACGGGGCAAATCCACAAAGATACTGTTGAAAGAGCCCTGGAACTGGAAGGCGTCGATGAAAAAGGGCTGACGGTTCTGGATAGAAAATTTTTGAAAGCCATCATCGACTTTTACAGGGGTGGTCCGGTGGGTATTGAGGCGATTGCGGCTACACTACAAGAAGAGTCTGATACCTTGGTCGACGTGGTGGAGCCCTATTTGCTGAAAACCGGGCTATTGACCCGTACCTCGGCCGGGCGCAGGGTGACAGAGGAAACATGTCGGCATTTCGGTATAACGGTCCAGCCGGGATTGTTTAAATAGGGGTGGCGTTTCAGGGTTCAAATCACATACCGTTTCCTGGTTGCTTTTTTCCCCCGTTTTGCGGTTCACCATCCTCAAATCATTGGAAAATAAAATGTTTTCCAAAAAGGAAACCAAAAGCCCGTGAGTCCGACACTGCCGATCTTTCATGGGGTTTGATATGAGCCGAAAAAATGCCGTCATTACCCTGCTCACTGATTTTGGTTTGCAAGATGAATATGTCGGTGTCATGAAAGGCGTTATTGCGTCCATCAGTCCCGACACCCGGATCATCGATATATCCCATGACATTGCAAGGCACGACATCCGGCATGCCGCCCTTATACTGAGAAGTGCCTTTCGTTTTTTCCCCAAGAAGGCCATCCATGTCGTTGTTGTTGACCCCGGCGTGGGCACGGATCGCAAGATCCTTTGTGTGAAGCATGAAGGTTACTATTTCATTGCGCCGGACAACGGGGTGTTGGGTTCGGTCTTGGAAAACGGCCATGTGGAAGAGATTCGTTGTGTGACCAATGACAGGTATTTTTTGAAACCGGTTGGAAATACGTTTCACGGTCGCGATATCCTTGCCCCGGCAGCAGGTCACTTGGCGCAAGGAGTGGCCATGTCCAGTTTTGGAAAAAGGCTTGCGAAGGAAGAAATCAAGATCCCGAAAATTGCTGTTCCCACAATTTTTGAAGACGAACTCACGGGAGAGATCATCTGGACAGATCGCTTCGGGAATCTTGTGACCAATGTTGATCGGCGGATGTACGACAGGTTCTTAAAAGACAAGAGGTCGCCAAGCGTCATTATACTGGTGGGGGATACGCAGATTCGGGGCGTGGCCGCGTCTTACGGCGATGCGGATGTGGGCGCGCCTGTCGCCCTTTTCGGTAGCCGGGATTTGCTGGAGATTTCCGTGAACCAGGATGATGCCGCGGCCTACTTTGGTGTGTCGGTGGGCCGGCCTTTCAGGATAAAGGCCGATCCAGACAGACGCTGAGCCTGCGGTTGTGCGCGGTATCTTGGTCGAATCACGCATTTTGGGATCACCCCTATAAGAGACGGTGCCGGTGGCCGTGCCATGGACGCAGGCGGGCGAGGGTCCGCCCCAAAGGGGTCGACATCCATATGCAATAACGCTCCGGTCACATGGTTTAGGGCCTTTCGGCACGGAAAGGGTCGCAAGACAGTGCGCGTTGAAGACGGTGAAAAAACACGGCGACAGCACATTAGAAAGGAACGTTTCGCCCAGATTGAAGGCCTTGCCGACGGCGCCCGTTTCTACGCCACAATCCAGAATTTGAGTCTGGGAGGGATGTGTTTTGACGTGGACTTCCTTTTCCGGACAGGCCGTGAGCTGAAACTGGAATTCAAGGTCTTTGACAGAGATATTGAACCGGTTACGGTGGAAGCGACAATCGTTTGGGTTGAGCCTGTATACATGCTCTTTCACCGTGTCGGGGTCCGATTCAAGGCCCTTTCTTCCGACGCTGCCCGGGTTATCAAAAGGTTTGTTTCCGATCTTCAGGCACCCGTTGGGGAGGATGTGGTCGGCGCCGACCGATATCCGTTTCTTTTCAGCCCTTTTGGTATCGGCGGTGTTGCGCTGAAAAACCGCTTGACCATGGCGCCTATGTTCTGGGGTTATGCAAATGAGGATGGCACCGTCGGCGAACCGCTGATCGATAGCTATAAAAATATTGCTCTCGGCGGTGTGGGCATGATTGTAGTGGCCAATGCCGTGGTTGATTCGTCCGGAACTATGGCTTCCAGGGTCCTCCGGGTGGATGAAGACCGTTTTTTGCCCGGGTTGACCCAATTGGCCGAGACGATTAGATCCGCCGGGGCGGTTGCATGCCTGCAAATCAACCATGCCGGCCGGTGGGCCGGCGTGGACAAACCCATGACGCCGTCGCCTTCATCCGTGGATTTTTCTCCAGAGATTGGGGCCCTGGATAGCATTCGCAAAGAACTGTCGACGCGACATCAAATGCGGCTTGTGAACAAATTTCTGACGGCTTTTATGCGATGCCGCAAGGGCATGACGGCCGAAGAGATTTGCGCGGTTCAGACGTCCTTTGGCCGAGCGGCTTTGAGGGCCAAAGAAGCCGGATTTGATATGGTGGAACTGCACGGGGCTACGGGATATCTTCTGGCCCAGTTCCTTTCGCCTCGATCGAACAGAAGGAAAGACAACTATGGTGGTAGCCTGGAAAACAGAATGCGGTTTCCGTTGGAAGTTGTTCAAACGGTCAAGACGTTTGTAGGAGAAGGGTTCCCGGTGGGATACCGATTTCTGGCAGACGAGTGGCTTGCCGGCGGATTCGGCTTTGATGAGGCGGAGATTTTTGCCCGGCATTTAGAAAAACAAGGCATTGCTTATCTTTCCGTAACGGCGGGGACCTACGAGTCTTTTTTTCTGCCGCACATCATGAACCGATCGAGGAAAGAAGGCTATCTGGCATCCTTGGCCGGGAAGATTAAGGGCGTTGTTCCGAAAACGCCGGTGATAGTCGCCGGTAGAATCATAGGCCCCTTTCTGGCCGAAGAAATACTCAGGAAAAACGATGGTGATCTCATCGGACTTGCGCGTCCCCTTTTTACAGACCCTCAATGGCCCAGCAAGGTGTGCCGGGGCAAGGAAAAGGATATCCTGTTTTGCCGGGGCTGCAATACGTGCCTGATGCGTGTCATCAATAACGAACCGGTGGTATGTTCGCGCTGGGATAAGCTCAAGAGAATGGATCTGGACGTACGGTTGCGTCACAGGCGGGCAACATGGGAAAAGATTTTAATTTCCATGGATGATTCCGAAAATTCCCTCGAAGCCGTTGAGTATGCCGGCCACATGATCGGCCGCGGCAAGAAGGTGACGCTGTTCAGTATCGTCAAACGACAGCCGGAAACCGCTGCGGCAATCGAAGCTCGGCATGCGCTGCTGATTCAGGCCCAAGCCCTGTTAAAGGCCACGGGTATGGGTGAAGAGGATATTGATATCAAGGTGCGTGTGGAACACAATGGGATCGAAGAGGACATCCTTGAAGAGTTGAAGGAGGGCGGCTATGGCTCTATCGTTCTTGGAAGAAGAGGAATGTCGAGGACCCAACAGTTGTTGTTCGGCAGCATTTCAAACTACATTGTACACCATGCCAAAAACTGTGGTGTGTGGGTTATAGACTAAGGCTCTTCATATAACCATCAGACACTTTTTAACCCAATGGAAACAGAGCAAAGGCCGCAACGCTCCATAGGGAGTGAGACACAATCACTGCTGCCAGGCTGTTGAAACGCCAATACATAGCCCCCCAAAACGCACCGGCCACCATGGCGGCGCCCACGAGGATTAGATTGAAGGACCAGAAATGGACGCCCGCATAGAAGATGGTCCCCATGAGCCATCCCTGCCATTGGCCGAAATGGTCCATAAGTTGACGCTGTATATATCCACGCCAGAACAACTCTTCGGCAGGACCCGTTACCAGGAGCGAAAGCACGGCCATGGCCCACAGGGGGGTTCCCTGTCCTCTTTGATAGATTTGTCCTATCTGTTCCTGGGCGAAGGGAATCAGCGCAGTGATTACGGCTTTTGCCCCAACGAAAATAAGATACAGCACTGCAGCCGAAGCTACACCGATAACAATGGCTTTTGTGTCAGGACGCAATTGGAAACGGATGTCCGGCTTAAGACATAATGCCAAGCCTGCCAGCACTGCTGCGAAAAAAGAGATCTTCAGCCAAAAGGATCCCCAGGTTACACAGAAGCTAAGAAAGCAGAAGGCGCCGGCCAACACAAGTGTCCCAAACAGGGGAGTCCAGCGAATTTGCAGTGTCCTCAAAAATCCAACTCCAGTGCCAGCGAAGAACCCAGGACCATCTCAGTATGTCTGTCGCATTCGCTGTGTTGTGTTTTTGGGCAAAGATATCAGCATATCTCGTGCCAAGGTGTGTTTATACAATGGCCCCGGGCAGACTGCATCGGCAGAAAGTCTTGGTCCTTGACATTTCCTTTGTTTTCTGATGGCTGGGCTTCAAGAAGCTGTCCCGCAGAAAAAACTATGGAAGATGAAAAATATATCCTTGGCAGAGCACAGAGAGGCGCTGGGTCTTCGGCATAAAATAGTATTAGCCGCGAAAAGACACAGATAGCTCAAATTACCCAAAACGGCTTCGAGCTGAAATAGGTAAAGGCTTCTATGTGAAACCATCAATTAGGGTGTAATTCAGGCGACACTGTAGGGCTTTGTTCGCAAATAGAGGGCCCCTTTTTTGAAGATGGGTTTGGCTGAAAAGCGAAGGGAAAAACCAGCGGATTTGAATAGACCAACATGCTATCCTCTTGATTGTTTTGGAAGACGTTTGCGATTAGTCCTGTAAATCGGCAAGGTTCTCCCAGGCATGCTCCGCGTAACGATAGGCACAATGGCGCGCCCGAGGCTTGATTACCCTCCATCCCAAAATTGGGACGATGATTGTAATACAGAACAGGCGATCGTTTCCGGGATGGCAGGCTCTCTACCGAGAAGAACCGGCACGGTAATCAAAGCAGCAGTGCTTGCGGCTGAAAGAAGAAGCCAAAGCCACCGGCAGCCTGCCGCCGGGAAATTCCACCACGATACAATCACCGTGTCCAACATTGAGAACATGTACTCGGATCATTCCTTGTTCCTCCTTTCTACTTGTATCCTTTGCGCCGCATAGCGGCGATGATCGAACGGTTTCCCGTCTTCACGTTGGCGACACTCCGGCCGTACTTGTCTCTGGCGATTGTTTGAATCGAAACCGTCTGCCCTTCCACGAGCTGGCGCAAAGCCTGGGTTGCCGCCGCCGCGCCCCGTGTTCCCTTTTCCGGCGCATTGACGTTCGCCAGACGGACGGGCCTTTTCCTTGCCCCGGTCTCAAACGTGTCCCCATCAATTACCCTCGTTACGGTTTCTTTTCTTCCCATGACGCACCTCCTTGGTTATTTTTAATTAACAAGATGCGAGAAACTGTTATATCTTTTTGTTTTCATGTCAACAAAACGTTGCAAGATAATATATCGCGTAGAAATTTTACTGTTGCTTGTGAATATTTTGTTGCAGTTGCAAGGATACCGTGATATTGGGATTCTTGATATGCGACTTGCCAAAATTGCCACAGTTCAAAGCGGTTACATCAGCCGGACGAAGATTAAGCCTAGCGACGAAGGATCTCATCTGCTGTTGCAGGCCAAAGACGTGGACGGACATCGCCTTGTTTATGAAACGGATGATCTGTTGCGTTTTGAACCTGTTTTGTCCGGAAAAGATTGGATATTGAAGCGGGGGGACCTGCTTTTTATGGCCCGGGGCACCCGGAACTATTCCGTTTTATTGGATGAACTCCCGGAATCGGTCTTTGCGGCGGCGTGCTTCTTCATCGTTCGCGTGACCACCGAGGAGGTCCTGCCGGAATACCTGTTCTGGTATCTAAACCAGGCTCCGGTGGAATATTATCTGAGCCGTCACAGCGGCAGGGGGGTCCACATGCCGGTGGTAAGGCGGGCGGTTCTGGAGGGCTTGAATCTCCCCGTGCCCCCGCTGGAAACCCAGAAGAAGATTGCACAGCTGGATAGGCTCATGCGTCATGAACAGGACCTGCTTGATACCTTGGCGCAAAACCGGAAAAGATTGATCGCCGCGGCTTGTTTAAAGACAGTCCGCGGAAGTGGACAAAGATTTTAATTAACCACGAAACACACAAAATACACAAAAAGGGAATCAATACCTTATTGGAAGGGGCCACTCAGGAAGGTATAGAACAAATCGGCACCGAGTTGGCCGAAATACAGAAAAAGATGAAAAGGTATTTGGAGGAGTTGGGTTTTTGAGGGTTACACTGTTCGTGTATTTCGTGTGTTTTGTGGTTCCTGTTTTTCTTTTTTGACCACGAAATACACAAAATACACAAAAAGGACTACCACATGAATGACCAACAGAAAAAAGTCACGATCCTGAACAAGGTCTGGCAGGCCTGCGACACCTTTCGCGGGGTTATCGACCCTGCCCAGTACAAGGATTATATCCTCACCATGTTGTTTGTGAAGTACGTCAGTGACATCCGCAAATCCAGGCTGGCCGAGTTCACAAAAAAATACAAAGGGGACAAGGTTCGCATCCAGCGGGCATTGGACCGGGAACGTTTCGTCATCCCGGAGATCGAGTTGAAGGACAGCAAGGGGAAGGTGGAAGATCGCTTTTCCGCCACCTTCGACGGCCTTTACGAACGGCGCGACAGATCGAATATCGGGGAGCTGATCAATATCTTGCTGGAACACCTTGAAGATGCCAACAAGCTCAAGCTGCATAACGTGTTTCGCAACATTGATTATAACAGCGAGGCGAATCTTGGGCAGACACGCCAACGAAACACGCGGTTGAAACACCTGCTTCAAGATCTTGTGGATCTGGACTTGACCCTTGAGTCCGTGGGCCACATGGACATTATTGGCGATGTCTATGAGTACCTGATTGAAAAATTCGCCGCCAGCGCGGGGAAAAAGGCCGGCGAGTTTTACACGCCTGCGGCTGTCTCCGAAACTCTGTCCCGTCTTGTGGCTCCGAAAGAGGGGGACCGTATTTGTGATCCGGCTTGCGGCTCTGGTTCACTCCTGATCCGCGCCGGCAAGCAGGTGGGCTCGGACAATTATGCCCTGTACGGACAGGAGATGAACGGAAGCACTTGGGCGCTCTGTAAAATGAACATGTTCCTTCACGGGGTGGATTCGGCACGCATCGAGTGGGAGGACACCATCCGGCATCCCCAATTCGTGGAAGACGACGCCATCATGACATTTGACGTGGTCATTGCCAATCCCCCTTTCAGTCTGGACAAGTGGGGCCAGGAAATCGCCGCCGAAGACCGTTATAAGCGCTTTCGGCGCGGCATTCCACCCAAAAGCAAAGGAGACTGGGCCTTTATCTCCCACATGCTGGCAACGGCCGTGGAAGGTACGGGGCGCGTCGGGGTGGTGGTGCCCCATGGGGTGCTCTTTCGTGGGGGGCAGGAAGGGAAAATCCGAGAGGCTACGATCAAAGAGAATCTGCTCGAAGCCGTCATCGGTCTGCCGGCAAATTTGTTTTTCGGCACAGGGATACCGGCAGCCCTGATGATCTTTGACAAATCGCGCAAACCAGGCCGCAAGGTTCTTTTTATTGATGCCAGCCGGGAATTCGAGCAGGGCACCAACCAGAACAAGCTCAGAGAACAGGACATTGAAAAGATCGTTAAAACATTTCGAGAGCGCAAGGCGATCGACAAATATTCCTGTCTGTCATCCACAGGCGAAATCAAGGAAAACGAGTTCAACCTCAACATTCCACGCTATGTGGACACCTTCGAACCGGAGCCGGAAATCGACATCGCTGCGGTACAAAAAGAGATAGAACAGATCGAAACCGAACTGGCCGAAACACAGGCGAAGATGAAAGGGTATCTGAAGGAGTTGGGTTTCTAGGGGTATCCCTCTGATGCACACGACAGTGGAACAATTGCATGCTTTGATAAAGGCGAAAGAAGCCGAGCACCTGGAATTCAAGGAGGCCAAAGAGCGCTTCGACTTTGAAAAACTTGTGCGGTACTGCGTGGCCCTCGCAAATGAAGGGGGCGGTAAAATCGTTTTGGGGGTTTCCGACAAGAAACCTCGCCGAGTGGTGGGAACGCAAGCTTTCTCCAACATGGAGAGGACCAAGGCCGGGCTTTTGGAGCGTCTCCACGTACGTGTCGAAACGGCCGTTGTTGATCATCCAAACGGACGCGTTTTGGTTTTCACGGTTCCGTCACGTCCCATTGGAACGCCTATACATTACAAAGGTGCCTATTGGATGCGCGGCGGTGAAGATTTGGTTCCCATGACACCGGATATCTTGAAAAAGATCTTTGACGAATCCCAGCCGGATTTTTCCGCTGAACTATGTGAAAAAGCCACGGAAAAGGATCTCCATCCGGATGCCATCAAAACTTTTCGAAACATGTGGCACCGTAGATCCGGTAATACGGCCCTAGAGCATCTCACGCATAGGCAACTCTTAAGCGATGCGGAATTGATGGTCGGAGACGGCGTGACATTCGCCGCATTGATTCTGCTGGGAACAAGAGGGGCGTTGGGCAGACATCTTGCCCAGTCCGAAGTCGTATTTGAGTATCGTTCCGCCGAGTCTTCCATTGCCTACCAACAGCGCAAAGAATACCGGCAAGGATTTTTCCTTTTTCAGGACGATTTGTGGGAAACCATCAATCTTCGAAACGACAAATACCACTACCAGGAAGGACTTTTCGTGTGGGATATTCCCACATTCAACGAATCTGTCATTCGGGAAGCCATCCTGAACGCCGTGAGTCACCGTGAGTATCGTCTGGGTGGTTCGGTCTTTGTCCGGCAATTTCCAAAGCGCATAGACATTGTGAGCCCCGGGGGATTTCCCCCAGGAATAACCGCGGAAAATATCCTTTGGCGCCAATTCCCACGCAATCGCCGTATCGCCGAAGCCTTTGCGAAATGCGGGCTGGTGGAGCGTTCCGGCCAGGGCGCTGACCGAATGTTTGAAAACAGCGTAAAAGAGAGCAAGCTTCCCCCTGACTATTCGGGAACTGACGACCATCAGGTCTCCCTTGTGTTGCATGGTGAGATTCAGGACCCTCTTTTTCTGCGTTTTCTGGAACAGATCGGCAAGGAGACCCTGTCCTCCTTCAACACTACCGACCTAATAGTCCTAGACCTTGTGCACAGGGAAAAACCCATTTCCCGATGGGCACGGGATCGGCTGCCCTTGTTGCGCCGCTCCGGGGTGATCGAGAAAATTGGGGGCAAATATATGCTTTCTCGCCGGTTTTATCAGTTTGTCGGGCGAAAAGGGGTGTACACACGAAAGAGGGGGTTGGACAGAGAAACCAATAAGGCCCTGCTCCTAAAACATATTCGAGACAATAAAGCAGTCGGGAGCAGGTTGAACGAACTCAGAGATGTTCTTCCAGCCTTGTCGCATGACCAAGTTCAAAAGTTGCTCGCAGAAATGAAGCGAGAACAGTCTATTCACGTAAAGGGCCGTACCAGGGCCGCACGGTGGTATCCCGGCGCAAACGGAGAGGACAGTCACGGTAAGGATATTGAGGGTTAACGGCGCAATATCGGCGCAATATCGGCGCAATAAAAAACCAAAACATATTGGAATGACTGGACATATATTGCGCCGATTGATTGACAAAGTGCATTTATTTGTGCGCGATCCAGCGCAAAAGAGGCTTTTGACAAATAAAATAAATCGGAACCACGAAACATTCTTCCCAATGTTCGTGTATTTCGTGTGTTTCGTGGTAAAAAAACAACTATTCAACCACGAAATACACGAAATACACGAAAATGAAAAAGATACTTTACAAGGAAGAAGTTTACGCCATTCAGGGGGCTGTGTTTGAGGTGTATCGGGAGATGGGGTGCGGTTTTCTGGAGGCGGTTTACCAGGAGTGTATGGAAAAAGAGCTGCGATCTCGCGGGGTGCCCTTTGAGGCGCAGAGGGAACTGGAGCTGGTTTACAAGGGAGAGCGGTTGAGTCAGATCTACAAACCGGATTTCATTTGCCATGGGAAGATTATTGTGGAGTTGAAGGCGGTGAAGGAGACCACGGACGAGCACCGGGCGCAGGTGTTCAATTATTTGAAGGCAACGGGGTTGCGGTTGGGGGTGTTGGTGAACTTCGGGCACTATCCGAAGGCGACGGTGGAAAGAATAATTTTATAACCAAAAAAAATGTTTTAACCACGAACCACACGAAATACACTAAAATTTAAAAAATGTTCGTGTATTTCGTGTATTTCGTGGTTGAGAGTTTTTCGTATTTTTCGTGGTTGAAAAAGGTTGAAGCGTGAGCGAGCGGAACGAAAACAGGCCAGGATACAAGAAGACCAAGGTGGGATGGATACCGGAGGAGTGGGGGTATGATCTTATTAGTACCATCGGGACTGTTGTAACAGGAACAACACCTTCCACCAATCATCCCGAATTTTACGGGGGTCAATATCCTTTTGTTACTCCAGTAGATATAGGTGTCTCGCCATGGATCCGTTGTAGTGTTTCGACTCTTACGGAAGCAGGGTTTTGCAAGGCAAGGAGGCTAAAGAAAGGGGCGGTTTTGTTCGTTTGCATTGGATCGACCATCGGGAAGGTCGGTATCACTGACGTAGATCTTGCTACTAATCAGCAGGTAAACGCCGTCATACCGCGCAGAAACAATAGCGGCGCATATTTGTATTACGCTCTTCTGGCTCAAAGCCGCAGCATAGCTTCCTTTGCAGGCTGTCAAGCGGTTCCAATCATCAATAAAAACCAGTTTGAAGTAGTTCGTTTACCCCTCCCCCCTCTCCTCGAGCAAAAGAAAATCGCTGAGATTCTTTCCACATGGGACGAGGCCATTGATCAGATGCGCAGGTTGATCGATGTGAAAAAGCGCCGCAAGAAAGCCCTCATGCAGCAACTGCTTACGGGAGAGATTCGGCTGTCCCGATTTGGCAAATCCAAAAAGAAACATTTGCGATTCCCTGGTGATTGGCAAAGGTTGCGGGCGCGTGAACTCTTTGAAGTGCGGTCTGTTAAAAAGCAGAACCATGAACCGGTCCTTTCTGTGACCCAGGATTTGGGTGTGGTCCCAAGGGACACCGTGGAAAGAAAAATCGCTTTCTCAGAGGCAAATACGCAGGCCTGCAAACTTGTTGAGCCTGGCGATTTCGTTATTAGTCTTCGATCCTTTCAGGGAGGTATCGAGGCCTCAAGCTATAGGGGTATCGTCAGCCCAGCATATCACGTGATTCGACCAACTCGGAAGGTTGATAACACGTTTTACAGATATTATTTTAAGTGCCACGATTTTATCGGCCATCTTGTCGTGGCTGTCATTGGTATTAGAGACGGCAAACAGGTTAGTTATGACGACTTTGCTTTCATGCATTTGCCCTATCCATCCACAGAGGAACAGAGGGCGATTGGAAGGATTCTAGCTGCCATTGACGAAGACCTCAAGGTTTGTAGAAGAAAACTCATCGCCCTGGAAAAGCAAAAGCGCGGTCTCATGCAGAAGTTACTCACGGGTGAGGTGCGGGTAAAAGTGGACGACCCAAAAAAGAAGAAACCACGAACCACACGAAATACACGAACAAAATAATCTTTCTTTTAGTGTGTTTCGTGTATTTCGTGGTTAAAGAGTTTTTAATCTATGGAAGATCAAGCCCCGTACGGCATTTCAGACTACCACCCCCCCAGCTACCTGGAAAAGGTCCAGTCCCAGCTTCCTGCCCTGGAACTGCTTATCAAGCTCGGCTGGCAGTACCTCACGCCGGAGGAGACCGTGCAGCTCCGGGGCGGACGGCTGGGCTCCACCATTCTTGAGCCCATACTCATCGATCACATTCGCACCCACTGCCGGTATGGATTCAAAGGTGCCATCCACCCGTTTACGGAAAACGCCATCCAGAATGCCGTGCAAGCCCTAAAAGGCTTCCGGGCCACCGGGGCCACCCATCAGAATGAGCAGGCCTATGACCTGCTGTGCCTGGGGACCAGCGTGCCCCAAACCGTGGAAGGGGACACCAAGAGTTTCACCATCGACTATATCGACTGGAAGAACCCGGACAACAACGCTTTTCACTGCACCGCAGAATACAAGGTGGAACGGATCGGGCTTCAGAAGCATTACATTCCCGATATTGTCCTGTTCGTAAACGGCATCCCTTTGGCGGTTATGGAATGCAAAAGGTCCGCCTATGCCGAGACCAAGAAAAAGCCTATCGATCTTGCCATTGACCAGCTTGCCGACTATCAGGCCAAGGACGGCATCCCGCAGCTTTTTCTTTTCAGCCAATTGCTCCTGGGCCTAGCCCGCGACAAGGCCCAGTACGGCACCACAGGCACTGCCCGGCAGTTCTGGGCGGTCTGGAAGGAGACAGGCCTTGACGAGCCGACTCGGCAATTGCTTCAAGAGCCGTTGGCACAACCGGATCTGGACAAACTGCTGTCCGTTCCTTTTAACGATGTACGCATCCAATATCTCACCATCCTCGGACAGGGGCGCGAGATCCACGAGCAGGACCGGGCCCTCTATGCCCTGTGTCGCCCTGAACGTCTCCTGGAATTGGCCTTTAAATTTATCCTTTTTGATAACGGCACCAAGAAGATCGCCCGGTATCAACAGTATTTTACGGTTCATGACATTATGAAGCGCGTGTTGAGCGCCCAACCGGATGAATCGCGGCCGGGCGGCGTGGTGTGGCACACCCAGGGAAGCGGCAAGTCGCTCACCATGGTGATGTTGGCCAAATCCCTTGCCTTGCGTCCGGATGTTCTGAACCCCAAGATCATCCTGGTGACCGACCGGATCGATCTGGACGACCAGATCTGCGGCACCTTCCGGGCCTGCGGCCTGGAACCGGAACAGGCCAATACGGGTAAACATCTGGTGGATTTGCTGCTCGATCAGCGGACCCACATTGTCACCACGCTCATTCACAAATTCGCCACGGCCACGTCCAACAAGAAACTGAAAAAGGCCGACCGGAACACCTTCGTCCTGGTGGATGAGGGGCACCGGAGCCAGTACAAAGAACAGCACGCCCGCATGCGTTTGGCCCTGAAAGGGGCCTGTTTCATCGCCTTTACGGGAACCCCCTTGGCCAGGTCCGCTAAAAAGAACACCTTTGCCAAGTTCGGGGACCTTTTCCGGCCTGCCTATACGATTCCCCGTGCGGTGGAAGACAAAGCGGTCGTGCGGCTTCTTTATGAGGCCCGGCACGTACCCCAGGAGGTTGAGGAAAAGGCCATTGACGGCTGGTTTGAAAAACTCACCCTGGGGCTTACCAAGGAACAGAAGGCGGACCTTAAGAGGAAATTTTCCACTGAACAACAACTCAATATGGCCGAACAAAAGGTCCGCATGATCGCCTGGGACGTGAGCCTTCATTATGCGGGGGCTTACCAGGGCACAGGCCTTAAGGGGCAGCTTGTGACCCCGAGAAAAGAAACGGCACTGCGTTACAAGCGGTTCATGGACGAGTTTGACATGGTGTCCACGGAGGTCCTGATCTCCGCGCCCACAAAACGAGAAGGAGAAGGAAACGGGAGGGAACCGTCGGTAACGGAAAAGGCCTTTTGGCAAAAGATGATGGACCGCTACGGATCTGAGGAAAAATACAACAGGCAGCTCATCGATGCCTTTAAGCGCGGCGATCAACCGGAGATCATCATCGTCGTAGACAAGTTGCTGGTGGGTTTTGATGCCCCGTGCAACACGGTGCTCTATCTTGCCCGGAAGTTGAAGGAGCACGCCCTTCTTCAGGCCATTGCCCGGGTGAACCGTTTGTACGAAGGCAAGGAATACGGGCTGATTCTCGATTACAGCGGGGTGATCGAAGAACTGGACCAAGCCATCGATTTCTATGCCCAGCTTGCCGATTTTGACCGGGCGGACCTGGAAGAGACGGTGACCTACATCGCCGACAGGGCCGCAGAATTGCCCCAACTGCATTCAAATCTGTGGGCCCTTTTTGAGGAGGTTAGGGGTGCCGCCGACCCAGAAGTCTATGAGGTGCACCTCCGGAAAGATGACCTGCGGAACCGGTTTTACCAACGATTCAGCCTTTTTGCCCGCACCCTTTCCCTGGCCCTGTCGTCCATGCACTTTCTGGAAACCACGCCGGAAAAGACCCTCAACAGATACAAGGCCGATCTTAAGTTTTTCCAGAACCTGCGTGCGGCCGTCACGCAACGCTATCACGAGGTCGTTGATTTTTCCGAGTATGAACCGAAGATCAAAAAGCTAATAGATACCTACGTAGGGGCCGGTGAGGTCGAACAGCTTTGTGAACCGATTAATCTGTTTAACGATACGGAACGCCAACAGGTGTTGGAAGACAGCGGGAAAAGCGCCGCGGCCAAGGCCGACACGATCGCTTCGGCCACGCGGCATGCGATCGAACACGAAATGGCGAAAGATCCGGCCTTTTATAAAAAATTTTCCAGGCTCCTGGAGGAAGTCCTTGAAGCCTACCATCAAGGTCGGCTCCAGGCCCTGGAAGCCCTGGAGAGGATAAAGGACATTTCCACAAAGGTCGTGACCCACACCGATGACGATGTCCCGCCTGAACTCATCGGAAAAGATATGGCCCGCCGGTATTACGGGTGTGTGAGTGAGCCGCTGGCGCAATACGGATCGGGCAATGAGAACACTGGGACCCAAATTGCCCTCCGGATTGTGGAGCGGATAGGTCCGCACAAGATTATCGACTGGCGCACCAATCCGGACGCCATCAACAGGATGCGGGGCGAGATTGACGACATCTTGTTTGAAGTCGCCGAGGAACATGGCCTTACGCTTTCTTTGGATGATCACGATGCCATCATTGATCGGTGTATAGAGGTGGCGATTGCCAATGAAGAATAAGGCCACAAAACATGTCATCCAGTTCGGCACCCGACGGATTCCCTTTTACCTGCGCAGGGCTGAGCGCAAACGTCTGCGTATTGTGGTGACGCCGGAACTCAGGGTGGAAGTGTTTGTGCCCAATGACGCAGAGGAAGCACACGTTCAGGCTGCCTTGCGAAAGAAGGCTCCGTGGATTGTGAAAACCCTCGACAAGGTGGATAGCTATCATCCATTGCCATCACCAAGGCAATATATCAGTGGGGAAACCTTGGTCTATCTGGGGAGGCAGTACCGCCTGAAAGTCGAGAACAGTTCAAAGCAGCCAGCCAAACTTCTGGGACGTTTTCTTTGTGTGTGGGTTGAAGACAAGGCCGATACAAAGAGCGTCCAGAGAGCGGTGGAGGGATGGTATCGCGAGCGGGCTCGGGAAACCTTGGGCCGTTACATGGATAAGTGCCATACTATTGCCTTTCGGCACGGCGTTCCCAAGCCGATGTTGGCAATTCGCACCATGCGCAGGCGCTGGGGAAGTTGCAGTCATTCCGGCAGAGTCACGCTCAACGTTAAGCTCGTTCAGGTTCCTGTCCACTGCATCGAATACGTAATCATGCACGAACTGTGTCATTTGAAGTACCACAACCATTCAAAAGCGTTCTATTCTCTGTTGTCTCGTTGCCAACATGATTGGGGGAAGCGGAAAGAAGCCTTGGACCGTTTCAGACTGTCTTGATACAGCGGGGGAAACGACTTTACTCGGTGTTTTGACTTATTCCCGTCCTTGGATTTTCCTTTACTGGAAATCATGTTCAATTGGTCCAACATGGTCGCCTTATCAAATATGCCGGCGACGACCTGGTATGGCTGTCCAGGCACTTGCATCATGAAACTGATTCTTTTCTCGGGCCGGTCCTTGCCGGGTTTGGGCCATCAGTACTCAAACCAAGCGCCGTTAGGATTGTCTATGATACGATCGCACAAAATTAGAATATAGAACTTGCCGATCTTGTAACACGTGACCTTGAAAATACCCGGCCCCGTAAGTTGGCTTTCCGGCCCAAGGGGGCAATAGATGCCATCACATTCTCTGGCCCAGACATAGGAATCTTTTCACACAAATCTGCCGTCCAGTGTACAAACCCCATGTCCGGTCGGCCCACAATGCCCGAACCATGGAACCTTCAGGGGCTTTTCGAAAACATGTTGCTTGATCTCACATGAACCCAGGCTTGTCCGGAGACATGTTGCCATGAATCAGGCGGCCCTACTTGGCTATCGTAGAGGCCGGCACCGCCATCAAAGTGACCAGGGCCTTTGAGACCAAAGGCTTTCGGCCATCTGGAATGATGTCCTGATCCAAATCAGCCACGGAAAACACCTGAGATTCTGAGACGATAATCTGCCTGCCCGGTTTAATGACTTCGGAGCGACACACAATAGCCTTTCCTTTGGCTGGGCGCAGATAGTTGATTTTAAATTCGATGGTGAGGATTCGAAATTCATGGGCAACCATGGTAAACGCTGCATATCCTGCGGTATGATCGGCCATGGTGGCAATGACCCCGGCGTGGACAAAACCATCTTGTTGCCTGTGGTGCGGAAGCACGGCCAGGCTTGTTTCGAATGCGCCTTGTGCCACACGATCGACCTTGAACCCGCAGTAAGCCGGAAATCCTTGTACAAAGTCTTGTTTTAGGTAATTAAACCAGTCGTTGGTCACGCCTTCACTTCCTTTCGGCTTCCTTTGGGTTATTGTAGGGACCGCGGCCTTTGAGACCAGGTGCGGGCGTCGTCTTGTGTTCCGGGCACACAGACGGCGGTTACCATTCGAATACGGCTTCTACCGGATGATGATCGGAGACTAAGACGCCGTCGACGGCATCGCTCATAACCCGGCAGCTCTTGAGCCGAATGGGACCTCGAAACAGTATCCAGTCGATATAGCCGGCAACCGGTTTTCCCGTAAAGCCATGAAAAGTACTGGGATACGGTTGCGTGAACGTTTCATTGAAGTCCATTCCTGCATCACGATTCTTTGTCTTGCCGGTTAGCCAACGGTAACAGGGGCTTTCCGGGGTCGTGTTAAAATCGCCCATGAGGATCGCTGGAACGTTTGTTGAATAACAGGCCATGTGTTGTTTGATGACCCGTGCAGCGCCCATCTGCGCCCGGTCGTCAAAATCAAAGTGGGTGTCGATGCAGATCAAGGGAAGCCCCTTTGCATCAAACAGGCCCAGAGTACCTTGCCTGGGGAACCGGCTGTCATAGGAACGGCTTGGAACGTTGGGCGTTTCGCTCAGAAAGAAGTGAAGGTGTTCGATGCATGGAATGGCGGCTCGGTGGAAAATAATGTTGTGTTGCCAGAAAGAAGGGGCGGGGTGCCGCTTTCCGATGTGTCGGTATTGGGTTAGATTGGCGGTCAGGTAGTCTACCTGAAAATGGTTGGCTTCCTGCGTAGCAATCAAATCAGGGGCACATGCTTCAAAAAGTCTGACAACAGCTTTTTTTCTGTATTCCCAAGCGTTAGGTCCGTCATCGGCCAGACCAAACCGCAGATTGAGCGTCAACACGGAAAGCGAGGGCATCTTTTCTCCAAAAGACTGTCAGGGGCGCAGTAAAGAGAGATATGTCTCCACATTGACCGATCTTCCACTGAAGTTGTCAAAGGTCATGTCGTGGAACGACAGCTTTTCTTGGCGCCGGACGATGTCGAAAATTGCCAGATAATTGAGTAGAATCCGTTCGTGCCACTTCAGGCCCAGTCGGTTTGCCAGCTCCATAATGTGTGATTTGGGTCCTTCGATTTCCAGAAAACTTCCACAAGGCATCGTGTCGAGAAGCAGTTTGGTGTCTTCCAGAACGAACGTCTCTCGCCACTTTTCATAGGTCTGTTCCGGCTGAAAACCAAGGTTTTCCAGGATCCTTTGACAGGTGTCAAAATCATCGACTTGCACTTCCATTTCCCGGTATACTTTAAAATCGCTATCATATTCCGCTGGGGGCGCTTTAAAGGTCAGTCTGTTTTTATTGTCTTTTCTGAGCCGTAAAAGGATATCCTGCGCTCGGAACGAACGATTCGCATTTTCAAAACACGTGTTGGTTTCGAAATGCCTTCCCAGAAAAGTTGCTCCGATGGCTAGAATACGGTTGCGTATGGCGTCCATCTCTGAGAGATAGAACTTGACTTCGATTTCTACGGTGGTGCTCATCTTCTATGGTGTCGCTGATCGGGATTTGGGCAGGTTCCAAACAACAGAATCGTACAGAGTCTCAAACCCATGCGCACTTGGTATCTATGGGATCGCCGTGGGCCTGTCAAACGAAATCGGAAGTGTTTTTCCAGCACTTTCATAAGATTAGCCCCTTTCCGGTAGAAGTTGAATATATTGGGCCTTTTTTTTGTTGACATACCACATATTGTATGAAAAACAGAAATCCTCCTGTTGTGTTGCACTCTTTAGGGGGTGCCGCCGGGTTCACCTGAACGCAGCTTTTCGCTTACCCCTGACACCCAAGGTTCTCTGTAATTTTGCACGGATGGGTTGAGAAACTTGAATCACACACAAAAACACAATCCAGGCAACGGGCTTGCAAGACAAATGTCGCTGGGGGTATAGGCACTTTTTAATCTTTAAAAAATAGTTTCGGAGGTTCAATGGTCCAGCAAGGCAAAATTCTAGTTACTGAAGACGGGCAATTTGATCTAAGCTCCTATTGCTGGGACGACCAGCGGTTTTCCGACATCCTGATCAGGGAGCATCCCATCGACACGGATAAAGCCCTGGACATCAGCCGGTTTCTTCGGGAGGAAATCGGTAAGATGGAACCTATTACCATCACCAGCCCCGTTATCGAAAAGATGATTGAGACCAAATTGTTGGAATACGGGCTTAGCAAACTTGCGCCGATCCGGTTGGACCGGTCTATCTTTGTAAAAAACGGCTTGGCCCTTTCAGAAAATGCCAAAAAGGTTTTGGAAAAACGATACCTGAAGAAGGATGCTGACGGCAATGTCTTGGAAACTCCGGAACAAATGTTCAAAAGGGTGGCTCATCATATAGCCCAAGCCGAGATCCAATACGGAACGGCCGCCGATGTGGCCGACATGGAAGCGATCTTTTACAAAATGATGACAGAGTCCAAGTTTCTGCCTAATTCTCCTACGCTTATGAATGCCGGACGGAGGTTGGGGCAACTGGCGGCCTGTTTTGTTCTGCCGGTGGAAGACAGCATGGAAGGTATCTTTGACGCCTTGAAAAATGCCGCCCTGATTCATAAATCGGGAGGCGGTACTGGGTTTGCCTTTTCTCGGTTGAGGCCGAAGCACAGCCGGGTGGGGACAACCGGCGGCGTGGCTTCCGGCCCGGTTTCTTTTATGCGCATTTTCAACACCGCAACGGAGCAGGTTAAGCAAGGAGGCACCCGCCGAGGGGCTAATATGGCCATTCTCAGGGTAGACCATCCCGATATCATGGAATTTATTTTCAGCAAACAAGACAATAATGCGCTGAATAATTTCAATATCTCTGTGGGCATTACGGATACATTCATGGAAGCCTTGAACAACCTAGGCACATACGATCTCTTTGATCCGTGTAGTGGAGAAAAAGTCGATGAGCTGGATGCCGTTGAGGTGTATCAGACCTTGGTGAAACAGGCATGGAAAAACGGCGATCCGGGAATTGTATTTTTGGATCGACTCAACAGAGATAACCCAACCCCCCTGTTGGGTGAAATCGAAAGTACCAATCCGTGCGGAGAGCAGCCGCTGCTCCCCTTGGAAGCCTGCAACCTGGGGTCTTTGAACATGGCCAAATTTGTTGTTCAGAATGGCCAGGGACCCGTTCTCGATTATGAGGCATTGAGGCAACTCATTTGGGATGCCGTGCGCTTTTTGGACAATACGATCGATATGTCGAAATACCCTCTTCCTGAGATTGACGCCATGGTGAGAGGAAATCGCAAAATCGGACTGGGAATCATGGGTTTTGCGGACATGCTGTATCAACTGCGCATTCCCTACAACAGCGAGAAAGCCTTGGAGATGGCTGAAGCCGTCATGTCGTTTATCCAGAAAGAATCCCACCAAGCATCCAAACAATTGGCCAAGGAACGAGGCCCTTTTAAAAATTTTGAAAAAAGCGTCTTTAAAGAACGAAATGAAAGCCCCCTTCGAAATGCCACGACCACAACTATTGCACCTACGGGCACACTAAGTATTATCGCGGGGTGTTCCAGCGGCATCGAACCCTTGTTTGCTCTGAGTTTTGTGCGAAACGTTATGGACAACGACAAGCTCTTGGAGGTGAACCCCCATTTTGAACGGGTTGCCAAAGAGCGGGGATTCTATAGCCCGCAACTCATGGATGCTGTGGCCCGAAAAGGAAGCCTTTCGGGCATGGAAGAGATTCCCGAGGATGCGCGGAGTGTATTTGTTACGGCCCATGATGTGATGCCGGATTGGCACATTCGCATGCAGGCTGCTTTCCAGAAATACACGGATAATGCCGTTTCCAAAACCGTGAACCTGCCTCATGATGCCACAGTGGAAGACGTGAAAAATGTCTACGACCTGGCCTATGCACTGGATTGTAAGGGCGTGACGATTTACAGGGATGGAAGCAAAGAAAACCAAGTACTTTCTTTTGCCGACAAGACACAAAAGGATGATGGTTTCATGGCTGCCGTTAAGCAGCGGCCGGAAACACTGAACGGGTTTACGACCAAAATGGTTACCGGCATGGGGCGGCTCTATGTGACCGTGACGGAATATCAGCAAAGACCTTTTGAGGTCTTTGCCACCATCGGCAAATCAGGCAGGTCTACCACTGCGAAGACGGAAGCTATTGGTCGGCTCGTTTCCCTTGCCTTGAGGTCGGGGGTGGCGGTAGAAAAAATCGTTGGTCAGCTCAAGGGCATTGGCGGAGAGCATCCCGTGTTTCAAAACGGTGGGCTCGTGTTATCCATTCCCGATGCGATCGCGCGGGTTCTTGAAAAAAGGTACATGGGCAATGGGTGCCGTGGTAAGCATGAAAGCAGTCTTTTAGGAGAAACCTGTCCGGAATGCGGTCAGACGATAAGCTTTGAAGAGGGTTGCATGCTTTGCCATTTTTGTGGTTATACGAAATGTTGTTAGACCGGATATGTCATGCTCACCATTTCCGCGGTGTCAAAAAGGTTTGAGAAAAATTACCCGACGGTTTTATTCCTCCAAGCCTCTTGCCTCAAAGGTTACATCATAGCGCAACGTTTCGCCATTTCGACAGACTTCGACGATCCCTTTTTCGCCCGGCTCTTTGAGCCCGATCAGGTAGGTTAGATCGAAAGATGCTTCAATAGGTTCTCCGTCAAAGGTCGTGATGATGTCTTCTTTTTCCAATCCCGCTTTTTCTGCCGCAGATCCTTTGGCTATTCCAATGATCTGTATTCCTTCATCCGTTTCTTTGATCATGACGCCCAGGTAAACCCGTTTGTCTTCAAGATCTTTGTGGGTGACGATCCACGCGAAATCACCAGGCAGCAATGGGACTTGAGGCAGGGTGACCCGCATAGACTTGTGTTTTTTTCTTGCTGGGGCTTCAACCATCACGGGCAGCACAATCACATAAGGTGATGGAATCCGGCGAAACACCCTGCGGGGAATGCCGAACCCGTGTTCAACGTGCTGGCTGCCGGCAAAGACCAAAACCTTTTTACCGCGGCCATTCTCTGATATCAGGTAATCGTAGATACTTTGTGCCATGGATTCATCCCAGAGAACCTGGACGTTGTAGAACGTCTCGAAGTCCCGTTGCCGGTGTCCCGGGTGTTGGTTAAACAAGGCCTCAATGTGGGAGCGGTGATACGTGTCTTCAATATCCATTTCAGGGAGTGTTTCCAATTGTTCTTCTTCCAGGCCGGTATTGTCGGTATCTTCCAGACCTTTTATCCTATTTATCCATTCATCAGAAGCTCGGAGAGCCAACAATGGGATGCGCTGTTCTCGAACGAATTCCATGATGTCCTCGTAATAGGCGTAGTCATTGGTCCAGTCTGTGTTCCAAGCCCTGACAAAAGTCTTCTTGTCCAGCAATCCCGATGCCCACTGGTCGGCAATAACCTGGGAAGGTCTTCTGAGCATTTCCACGCCAACAGCTATGTCGCCCGGATGGCGATCGTGGAAGGCCCTGAGTATTTCCAATTGTACCTTATGGGCATTGAGGTTGTCATGGGTTTCGCCCACATAAATGATCCTGGCTCCGTCGGAAACATCAATCAGTTCGTCTTTGGAAACCAGGACCCCCGTGGGCAGATGCACAATGTCTCCTTCCCGGAGAGCAGAAATGTTCCTGTAGGGGGATTGCCAATCGAGTCTACGGTCCGATTTCAAAGTGCCGCATCCCGAATGCACAAGCAGCAGACAAACCCCGGCTGCTATCATACCATATGGTTTCATAAGTAATTTCTTCCATCGAAGATTCTTCCCTGTTTCATTATTTTTTGTGGAACCCGAAGACATGTTCGTTGCCGCTGCGGCCGCGCACGCTGACCAGACCCAGGTCAACAGGTGATAACACGTGACTGACCAGTCGGGCCGTCTGGGAACAAACGGCGATAGGGGTTTTTAGTTCCTTGTTCGCCATTCCGGACAGGCGGAAAGCCAGGTTCGTGGCATCGCCTACCAGGGCCAGATCCGCCGCCCTTGCGCTGTAATGGGCCATTGTCACCTTGCCTGTTGTGATGCCCCAACCCATGAGCAAGCCTCGCCCGGCCCGTGGGTCTTTAAAACCGGTGCGAAATTCGAGTCGATTAATGGCTTCAAGCTGGTGAAGCGCTGCGTTACAGGCCAACACGGCCTGCTCGTTGCGTGCGGATAATCCATGATCCCAAAAAGCGTAGACCGCGTCCCCCACATAATCTTTTATGGTTCCTTTAAAATCATGCACAACAGTCGTAAGGGTTTCGAAAATTTCTTTCATAAACGCAAAGACGTGCCCTGAGTCTTGCCTTTGTGACATTCCGGTGGACCCCCTGACATCGGCCACCAGGCTGGTGACGACCATTTCGACGGGGCCCGCTTGTGTATGCTCCAAACTATCGTCTCCGGCCGCAAGACATGCAAATTTGACAGCGATACGTGTATTTCCCACGGTGACAATATCGCCGTTGCTCAAGCTTTCGGATGAACCGGGCGCCATTCGCACACCGTTTATCCAGATACCATTCTTACTCAAATCCGTGAGATAAAGATCGGCGCCGTCCATGCTGATAATTGCATGGTCCCGGGATACGGCCGGATCTCTAACAATAATCCGCTTGTTTTTTTCAATGCCTCGGCAGCCTCGGCCAATGAAAACCTTGTCAACAAGATCGAGGCAACACGTCTGCCCGGTATCATCGGTCCATTCCAGGCAGGCGCTCAGCATGATTTTGGGTCCTCCATAAAAAAACGGCAGAGGGGGCGTTTGACGTTGCTGTGTTTTTTTGCCCTACTTGCGTCCCAATGGGTACAAACCCGGCCACTTTTTCCCGATTGATGGACATTTTTACACGAAAACACTTCAAAAAACAAGGTTACTTGCGAGGTCGGCCAATGCAGCCTGCCGGTGGGTGAACCATGAACCGGAGGTGGGATTGAAATCTTAGGTTACTTCTTGTTTTGGGACCCATTTGTCGATCACTTGAAACACATATTCTTTTTTGATCGGCTTGGTAATATAATCATTCATGCCGGCATCAAGACACTTTTCCCGATCCCCCTTCATGGCGTGGGCGGTCATCGCAACGATGGGGATTTTGTCAAAACCGTTGTCCCTGATGGCTTTTGTCGCTTTCATACCGTCCATCTCCGGCATTTGGATGTCCATAAATATCAGATCAAAAGCATCCGGAACCCTTGTGTATTTTTCTACCGCCTCCCGTCCGTTGCATGCGATTTCCACGTGATAGCCTGCTTTGGTCAGCATTATTTTCGCCAACTTCTGGTTAACAGGATTATCCTCCGTCAAGAGAATACGCACGGAGCGCGTCGGTTTTTGCGTAACAGCGTGCGGGGGGCGGATTACGTTCGGTTTTTGCCGGTTGGTTTTTTTGGGATTTTTATCCGCTTTTGCCAGCCATGCGGTGAAGTGAAAAGTGCTGCCGTGATCCGGGTTGCTTTCCGCCCAGACATCGCCGCCCATCGCATGGGCCAATTTTTTGCATATGGGAAGCCCCAATCCCGTACCCCCGTATTTTCGTGTCATGGAAGGGTCGGCTTGTTGAAAGACTTGGAAGATGGCATCCAGCTTATTCTCCGGGATACCGATGCCGGTATCCCGAATACTGATGTGAAGCTTTGCTCTGTCTGGGTGCATCTCGTCAATGTCCAGAGCGAGTTCTATTTCACCGGATTCGGTGAATTTTTCAGCATTACTCATAAGGTTTAACAATACCTGCCGAAAACGCGCAGGATCTCCCGCCATATGCGCGGGTATGTCGTTGCCGATTCGGCAACGCATCCGCACGCCTTTGTGTTTTGTTTTTAAGGCAAAAAGCTCACAAACGTACCGGGCTGATACGGCAGGGTCAAAATTAACGCATTCGAATTCCATCTGGCCGGCCTCGACCTTGGAAAAATCAAGGATATCGTTGATTAAGGTAAGGAGTCCCTCTCCACTTTGTTTTATCGTTCGGGCATAATCGATCTGCTCATTCTCCAAGGGCGTATCCAAAAGCATATCCGTAAAACCGATCACCCCATTTAAGGGCGTGCGGATTTCGTGACTCATGTTGGCCAAGAAAGTACTTTTTGCAACATTTGCCACCTCAGCAGCTTCCTTGGCTTGCAGAAGGGCTTCTTCAGCCCGTTTGCGATCGCTGATGTCTACGAAACATTCCAGGAAATGTTTTTTTCCTTCCAGCATGATTGTGCTGACGGTTTTGAGAATCGGGATGCTTTGCCGATGTGCGTTGAGTAACGCGCGCTCCGAGTTATCGATTTGCTGGCCAAGGTCGCTGACCGGGCATTTGCCTTTTGCTGTAGGGCAGATATACTTATAACACACTTGACCGACAACCTGTTCTCTGGGCAAACCAACCATTTTAATCGCAGCCCTGTTGGCTTCAACGATTCTATGGTCTTGGGCATCGATAACCACCACGCCTGCTTGGATGGAATGGAGAATGGTCGTCAAGCGCTCATCATTTTCCCTCAGCGATATCTGAACACGCCGGCGTTCGGTGATTTCTGAAGACACACTTTCAATCATCTGGTTCGTCACTTTTTTCAAAGACTCCAACAGCTCTACTTGAGAAATCCCGTTTACTCTGGCCGAAAGGTCGCCTCTCGATACCCTTTCCAGAACATCGAAGTGCTCGGCCAGGCCCATGGCGAATTCGTGGGACAGATCCACGATTTCTCCCAGGTTTATGGCTGTCATGTTGACAATCTGTTTTAGCTCAGAGATCAAATCGATCTCTGCGGTCTCACTGATCCTCACCTCGGGGTTTCCGGAAGATATCTCATGCAGTGCATCAAAAACCTCGATCATGCCCAGTGTCAAATCCTTGGTCAGGGTTTTGAGTTTTTTTTCGCTCAACCGGAGGGCTTCCTCTGCGGCCAACTCCCGGATGTGTCTTAGTCCCATGGTCGCTACCATTTCAGCAAACCGGGTTAGGAAGGTTAAAATGGCAGGAAGCTTTTTTTCCGAAAGAATCGGAACACTTTCCAATGCATCCAGATAGGATGTCCGATCGAAACCGTAACGGATTGCCTGACGGTGGAAAAATGCGCGGTCGGGCGGTTGCGACAGGAACTGTCCGACAAAAGCATTGGCAACATGTTGCCCTTCAATGATAATCGGAGATGCGGCGTCGGTGAGGCCGTTTTTGCAGCAGTATATCGAATAGCGTTGGCCTTTGCTCAGCTCATTAGCCAATAACGTGTCGCTTTCAATGCATTTTTTGCATGTGTGTTCGTTTTTCCGGTGGTAGTCGGAACAAATTCTTTGCCACCTGGATCCGACCAGTACTTCGCCCTTCAGGTCGATGATGGCCGCTGCAATGCCCACGGCATCACAAAAACTGTCCAAGAGTTCCTGATTCTTCTGGATATTAATGAGATTCTTGAGTTGGTATGTCATCTTACCTAAGCTCGATTTGTATTCCTCACTCATTGTGGTGAGCTGCGGCAGTTTTCTTGCGGTATGTTTCACGTGTCCTTGTCGATATGCCAGGATTCTTTCCAGCACAAATCATGCCTAATCAAAACAGACAGCTCGGTTTATCCGGCTTTGCAGAAGACCACGGGTTTACCCGGCCCAAATCCACTGCCCAAGAAAACCATGAATGCGTCATTATGGTTTTTCTCCAACTTAGCCGGAGAAAAGGGTCCAAGGATTCCAGGGCTCAAGGGTTTGTTTTCTAAAAACGTTATCAGCGTTTTTGAGATTCTCCCGATTTCTTCTGCAAGGCTTCATTGGTTGAACGGGGATATTGTCAAAATATTGACTATCCGGGTTGCCAAACGATGTTACAGCGCATGTGGCGGAAATTCGGTGATTTGATCCAATTTTGTTCTGTGAGGATTCATGGCGGTAGCGCTCGTGCGTTTTTCGCGGTTTTTTGTCGGTGTTTGTTGCTAGGAACCTTCATTTTGGGCGGCGGATAGACGCCGAAGTTTTATATACGTTCCAAAGGCGGCGGCGGGGGGGGCAACGAAACGACCCATACAGAGGGGAGCGGAACCGTTTTTTGGTTTCCTGTGTGTGGCTTATCAAGAAGCATATTCACTTTTTCCAGCTTTTTTTCGAACTTTTTTTGTTGCCGGCCGCTGCCGCAACAAAACATAGGTGGCCCCTGCTCCCCCATCGCACGATCTGGCGCTGGTGAAAGCAATGATCCAGTTTCGCCATGGTCCTGAAGTCAACCATTCTTTGACTTTGGTTTTAAGGATCGGTTTTTTTTGTGAAGACAGGCCTCGACCATGAATGACCAATACCGCCCTTTTATTCAAGTAGCGCGACTCCATGAGGAAATGGTTAAAGGCATTCCTCGCGTCTTTCACGACCAGCCCGTGAAGATCCAGATGGCCCTGAATGGAGAAATCGCCTCGGTGAAGCCGTCTGGCCATTTCCGGATTTACGCCGTATCCAATGCCCTCCATATATTCGGCGGTATCAGAGACGACAAATCCTTTTCCCCCTTGAATCAAATCTTCCATGCACGCCAAGGCTTCAGCTTCCAAGTCTTGTTCAGGAGCTTTGACGACGGTGCCTTCCACGTGTTCGGATAGGCCGGTACCCCGGCTTAACGGGACAACATCCGCCATGGCTTCTTGGAAGAGCTGTTCCTGACAGGTTTGATCTGAACGGCTCCGTGTCTGAATATGTTGTTCAGATTTTTGTGAAACATCGGATGCCAAACGAAAGGCTTGGCTCTCGAGCAGTGACCCGAGGTTTTCAAAGGGCTTATAGGTGTTCGATGTTTTGGTAACTTTTTTCCCCATGTCGATTCACCTAAGCATATTGCGACGCATTGCGCCGTCACGAGTCGATACGTTTCTTATTCATATTTACCAAATGACGAGTCCTTTTGACAAGGCCTGCAGGAAATGTTAGAAAAACCAGCTACACTTGAATGATCAAAATCTTTGGGTCTGCCGTCGTGGTTCAGCCGGGCAATTGTAACCCAACTTGTCTGTTGGCGACCGGATCGTGTGAATGCAACATGAACCGGGAGGACAAATATGAGAGTCTCGTGTGATCAATGCCATTGCGACATGAAAATCTCCTCCACCTTCAAGTACGTGTGCCCGGAATGCAAGCATGAAATTGAGATGTATTGGGTGCAGGAAAAGAACAAGAGATACTGGGAGGAACACAAAAAGAACATCGAATGGGCCAAGATCAACGGTGCCGAAGTCATTGTTGTTACATGAAGATCGGTGCGAGCCCCGGCTTTTTTGATTGCGATTCCGTCATTTTTTTGCCGATTTGGTAATTCGAGCCGGATCAACGGGACGAGAAATGATTTAACGCGCCTTATGGGCCGGAGAGCGCGGTTTTTGGAAAGCGACAAGTGCATCTCGGACCACGGCCCCTTCTTGAAGTTCTACTTGGAAAGCCTTTTCCATAAATGCGGCCACAGCCGCCTTTATCGGACCCCAATCGAGTTTGTTTCCTGTTTCTTATTCCACAGACATCATAAATTCCACCGCCTTGTCCCGAACTTCAGGCGGACCCCACACGACCCGCAAGAAATCGCGTGTTTCCCATAGATCCCGGGACAAGCGCCCCCCCGGAGAAATCAGCCCATTGAAGGATGCGGCGCTTTCTAATTCGGCGATCACAAAAGTGGCGGTCTTGTTTCCTTGCACCCGGATGCTGCCGCAGTGTTTATACCAGGCATCGTGTGCGCCAAGCAATTGAACCGAATAAGCGAGCGCATTGCCGGATGCTTGTGGCGGGGAGTCTTCAATCGACTGTAAAATAGTATTGCCCATGGCCTGATAAGACGCCCCCGGGTCTTGGATTGCCTTTTTTAAAGATATGGCATTAAATTTGCTAAGTTTTCAGGGGTCAGGACTGGTGATTTTGGGTCATTTGGAAAAAAGGCGGGCCACTGAAAGCGCCCTATCGATAATCCATGGATAAGAAATACATCATCGCGGTTGTTGTTGTCGTTGCTCTGTGGGCTGGGTTCATGGCTTTTCGACACCACAAGAAGCAAGCGGATACCAGCGCCTATCTCGAGAATATGAACAGACAGGTAACCGATGCTGCAAAGAAGGTCCCCCGTGCCGGGTTAATAGAGATCGGAACGGCCCTGCAACATTATTACGACGAGCACCAAGCTTATCCCTCTAATATCATGGAGCTTGTTCCCAATTACCTGGCCAACAAATCTCTTATTCAGGAAGTCGACTGGCATTATGAGGCAAAAGGAAACAACTTTTTTCTAACCAAGACACTGGTTTTAGGGGAAAAAAGGATCGTTGCCTCGATTGACAAAGGACTGAGACCTGAAGCCGATGCGGGTGTTATGATCGCGATGCCGAAGCGCACCGCCAAGCCAACACGGGGCAAAGAGCCCGAAACCCATCAAAGGATGGCGTTGTCGTCGGAAAACAGGATCGCACTGGCCAGGGAAAACCTCATCAACGCCATGCGACGAGGGGCCCTCAATGTGGCTTCCGTGTCTTTGCCTGACAGGGACGAGGAAAGGCTCATCGCCGCCGTGATGCCCAAAGTCATATCTGAATCGCAGGGCGATGACCTGGAAACCGATCTTGGCCGGCAGTACCTGGTTTGGAAGGGCAGTACAGGCGTCTTGGGTTTCAGCAATGTGCAGTATCCAGATTTGGAAAGGCTGGCCGTGTTTGTCTATGGCAGATGGTTTGATGTTAAAATGCCTGCGCGCGCTCGCGATGGGTTGCCGGCTTCTGAGGTCGGCAAACCCAACCTTGAAGCTGTTGCCGCAAAACTCAAGGATGGATACCTGGTATGGAAAGACGATCATGGGACCGTGGGGTTCGGCAATGTCCAATATCCCGACAGACACCTTGCCGCTGTATTTCAGGCGGATGCCTGGCTGGCTGTGGAAATGGCGTCTGTTTTGACTGAGACCGTGGCGGAAGACAACGAGGAAAGTCCGGAAAAGAATTCCCTCGAAAAAATGGCGACAGAAATGGGCAATCAGTATCTGGTATGGAAAGATAATCATGGGACCGTGGGGTTCGGCAACGTGCAATATCCCGAAAACGGTCTTGCATCGGTATTAGAATCCTCTCAATGGGTCGTTATGTCCAAGCCTTTTGTATCTCAAGAAAAAGATGCCGACCAACGCAAACAGGCGCCGGCGAAAAAATCATCGGAAGAGCTTGCCTCCCAATTCGGCCGTCAGTTGCTCGTATGGAAAGACGAAGACGGCACGCTCGGGTTTGGTAACGTGCAGTATCCCGATAAAGGCGTAGACTCGGTTTTCGATGTGGATAGCTGGGTCGATGCAAAACAGGCTGCCCGGGGCCAAGAACGCAAGGTGGCCAAAGGGACCAAAGTATTCGATGCAGGATCCCCTGAAAGGCTTGCCGCAGCATTCAGCACCCGCTATTTGGTGTGGCAAGACAAAGGGGGAACGCTGGGTTTCGGCAATGTGCAATATCCCGGAATGGATACCATTGCCGGTGTTCACGTGAACGGAAGCTGGGAATCTGTGGCGAACTGAACACCGGCGCCGGCTTGGTTGCTGTCAGGAGGGAACCGTGTGGGAGCAATTTAAAAACCATAGAGGGTTTACCTTAATCGAACTTCTTATGGTATTCATTGTCATTGGAATTTTAGCACAGATGACATTGGTTTTTGTATTGGAATTGAAAGCCAGGACACACGATGTCATGGCGATATCAGACGGCAGGAACCTGTTTACCACCGTCCGGGAGAACTTCGTCAACTTGGAGGATGTGGATTACACCCAGGTCAATGGTTCTGAGGTAGGCGTGCAGACCACAGGCGGAGCAGCCAGAAGCCCCGTCTTCACTTTGTCGCCCGGGGTAAGAATCCGGGAGATTGCAGGCACCAGCGGGACTCCGGACATGGGTTTTTTTCAGGTCTACTTGTTCCATGAGGGTGGTACGGATTATCCAACGGGCAGTGGAAAAAAGGAATTTTATTACTTGGCCTCAGAGCCTGCCGACCAGTACATTTTGGCGGAGTTCTAGGCCGAACGGAAAGTTTTCGCCACCGGCACGACAAGGCCTCTTGTCATAATTCCCGGTTTTTTTTCGACCGGACCTATTACCGGATACGGCCTGTAAGTTCCTGAGCTCCAACCGGAAAAGGCCGGCGCCGCTCTTCCGTGCCGAAAAAACCGGAACCGACCTGTCATTGTCCCTCCGTATCCGTACTATTTCAAATAGACCCATGGGAGTTGGTCTACGTCTTTTTTCTTGCGCAGACTTTTTCTTGACAACCGGTGCGGGTGTGAAGAATAGATGGCCATTGTCTCGGCAGAACCTTCCGCAATCCAAGGAGGACAACATGCTGGCTGATCTTGTGAGGAAAAACCGGAGTTATCGCAGGTTTCATGAAGACGAGGTGGTGGACGAAACCACTCTGAGAGAACTTGTGGATCTGAGCAGATACTGCGCGTCCGCAGCCAACCTGCAACCGCTTAAGTATCAACTTTCTTGTGAACCGGAAAAAAATGCCGTGATTTTTGAACATTTGGCATGGGCCGGATATTTGAAGGATTGGAACGGTCCGATGCAAGGAGAGCGTCCCGGTGCGTATATCGTTGTTTTGGGCGACACCAAGATTGCCAAGACCTTTGATTGTGATCACGGTATCGCCTGCCAGACCATGCTTTTGGCAGCGGTGGAAAAGGGCTTGGGTGGGTGTATGATCGGCGCTGTGAAAAGAAAAAAACTGTGCCGAGTTTTAAATATTCCTGACCATCTGGAGATCCTTTTGGTTATCGCTCTGGGCAAGCCTAAAGAAGATGTGGTGATAGAGGCTGTAGGTTCTAACGGCGATATCAAGTATTGGCGCGACAGCGACGGAGTTCACCATGTGCCCAAACGAAGCCTGGAAGAAATTATTATACCTTAAGCCGGAATAGGAGAAAAAAGCTCCTGTCGCGGTTCAGCGGTTTCCGAGAAATGTCGTCAGTGAGGGGCGGGGGCGGTTTTTTCCGTAATGTTTTCATGCGGTTCGGCACTCAAACGGAACGCTTTTTCTGGGCTGTCTTCCAACCGGAACTCGAGGCGCCGGTTCTTTGTCCAAGGCTCCGTTTCTGTTTCAAGACCATCATGGGCGCTGGTAAGGCCTTCCGACCCTTGGCCCACCTTGGTGGCAGCCCCAATGGCTCGTGGCGGTCGGCTGACGAGCATTTTGGAAAACTTGCCGGCGTTTCTGGCAAAAAGTGTCCTGGCTGTGGGCGCCGATGCGCCTGTGCCTTGGGCGATATAGTAGTCTGAATAGGGCATATTTGGGCCTATGTCCACCGCCTTGGCATGCCAAAGGATTGTATTATTCTCAGTATCGAAGACGCGCAGGCGTTGGTCGACGCGTGACGGCAGGTGTAGACTGCCTTCAAAGCAATACAAAAGATCCCCGACAATAATGAGATCGTAGCCCTTGTCGCGAGCGAGATGCAATACATTTTCTATACGAAGATCCAACTCCTGCTCTTCATAGGTCACGTCGGCGAACACCTTGTTGGCCAACAAGTCATGATACAGGGCTTCAGCAGCCGCCTTTCCCATGCCTTTTGCATAATGTGGTTCCCTGAAATTAAAAACGCCCACGCTGGCGCCCATATAGTTGTCGCTTGCGGGAACCGTATAGATGTATTCGGGAAGATCCGTGCGTTTTAGGTAAATTTTTCTTTGATAGGAACAGCCGACCAGGAAAATTCCGACCATCAGCGCCCACAGTGTAATGTTAATGATTTTTGTCATCTCATCGAACTCCCTCCAAGTGAGGTTTTTAGAACAGACCGACAATCCATTTTCAGGACAATCAATTTTTGTGCCAGGTTGGGTTGACAAAAATGAGATTCCGGTCAGGGCGTTGACATGTTGAGGGTGTATCTGTGCCGGGATTGTCAAGCGGCTGCAGTCTTACACATTCAGAAGTTTTCTTTCGGAGGGTTGAAGTATCCGACCTTTAAGCGTGGAAATGCTTCTCGAATTGTTTCAAACATTGCCTGCGTTCCCATCAACTCGGGTGTTTGTGTGCTGTTTGCCATAATTTGCCAATAGCGGACCGGGTCAAAATTCAGGTTGCGCCACTGGATCATGTGTACCGGGTGGGCCTTGAGGAAGGCCAGCAGTGCTGAGACCTCCGTCCGGCTGTCGGTGAAACCGGGCATATTCAGTAAGTTGATGGATATGAACTTTCCCTTTTTCCCAGCTAGATCGATGCTTTCCACCACGTCTTCGAAAGCGTATCCTTGGGGTCGAAAGTACGCTTCATAGCACGGTTTCCGCACACTGTTCATACTGACACGGATGCTGTCCAGCCCGGCATCGAGAAGCCTGTGCACTACGGCGGGAAGGCTGGCATTTGTGTTCATGTTAATGGTGCCTTCTTTCACTTTTTCTCGAATTTGCCGGATGGCGGGGGCAATGACCTGGGCAGCAAAAAGGGGCTCGCCTTCGCAGCCTTGGCCGAAACTTACCACGGCTTTTTTGGTCCGTTTGATATGATGGACGGCAATTTCCGATATTTCCTCTGGTTTGGGTGTGAACGTGATCCGCTCCTGGGTGGGCGGCACGCCGGTGTGATTTTGAAGCGAAAGACACCCCCAGCATTTGGCGTTGCAGCGGGTGGATGTGGGCAAGGGGGCTTCGAATCGTCCGATAAAAAAATTCTTAGCGGCGGGGCAGCCGTACACGAGTGCGCAGTGCTCGAGATGGGTTCTGAGCCTGTTGGACGGCATAGTCCCCTGCAGTCGCAAAACCCCTTCTTTTACTTTTTTCAGGGGCATGAGGCGCAGATCCTGTCGCCTTTCCGTATCTACCTGTATGCTGGCGACACGGAACCGCCCTTCAGCCCAGCCCACGGCGCCGTACGAAAAAAGCGGCAGCAAGGGTGCTTTTGGTTCTTCTGCGTAGGCACTTGTCAGGCTGATCGTATAGCCCGGTGAGTTGAAGGCTGCTACCGGAAAAATCTTTTCTGCAGGGGCATAAGGGTTGTGAACCAGGGCTTTGAATGCCTTTGATTGTATGTGGTAAACAATCGGTCTTCGGCTCGGGAGAAAAAAAAGCTCACCTCCCGGAGGCATGGGGATGGTTTTGTCTTTTAGAAGAGGCACTAGGCGGCGTTCGGCCATGCCGACGGCGGCGTATCCGTCCAGATCAAAGAATTCACCCATCTCGTTGGCTACAAGGGCCTTGACAAATCGCTGGTTATTCATCTTTCACAAACAGGGTTCTTATACGGATGAAATCGGGGGTGTCTGATGTGAATTCCTGTTTCCTCCGGTTGCGTTTTTTGATACATATCAAAACCATAAAACAAATACCGATGTTGTGCAATGGGCTGATCCTCAATGATGATTATCAATAACGTACGGGAAAGGCAAAACAATGCAAAAGGAGATGAGAACCATATGGGATCCAACAGCAAAGAAGTGCGATTGAATCAGCAAACCTATTGGGAAGGTAAACTGAATGAGCGGATGTCCGTTTTAAATACGCGGGGGCTTGATTCGGAAAAGATTGTCAAGGATAGGGCCATAAGGAAAATCCGTGCCGAAATCAGAAAAGCCGGGTCCCGGCTTCAGGTGATTGAGAGCCTGGAAAAGAAAGTCCATGACATGGCCGAAGCAAAAATCCAAAAGGCTCCTGACGGAAAAAAGAAAAAGGCGGGCAAAGGAAAAGAATCGGAAGAAAGGGAAGCACTGAGCAAGCGGCAGCAAAAGAAAAAGGCAAAAAAGGAAAAGAAGCAAGAAGAAGGGACGACCCAACCATAGACGTTCGGTCAAAAAACGGTTTTCAGTAAATGCAAAGCATTTCTGAGGAGCAAGAAGGCAAAAACAGCAAGGCTTCCCCCCAGGATACGCATGAAAACGAGGTAACCCTTGCTTCCTAGAAAATTTCGGGACTTGCCGACAGCCACAGCCAAGACGATTTTTGAACCAACGAGAAACGCATAGAAGGAACCCAGAAAGGCCAACGGCGCCATGGGGCCATAGGGCTGCGCCTTAACGACAAGTGGCGCCCCGACGGTCACCCAGAATACATAAGGATGAGGGCTCAAGGCGTTCACGATGGCTCCTTTTTTTACAGAGTGGGGTTGTTCCCGGGGCAGCGCCAGGTTGACGGGGCCGGCAAAGAGGGCCTCGTAGGCCAAATAAAGAACGTATAGGCCACCCAACAAACAAATGGTTCCGAGCACCCATTGCAGGTCTGTCAGGCGGGTCAAGACGAACAGGGATGCGATAATGATAGGTATGTCCGTGATGAATGGGGCCATTGCCGCCTTCACCCCTTCGCTGGTGTTGTGTCTAAGTGTTTGTGTGATGACAAAGGCCAGAAGAGGGCCGGGAGATAAACCTGCTGAGAGCCCCAAAATTGTGCCTGCTGTCAACGAGGAGATCACGTCCACTACTTTACCCTGGACCCGTGAAAATCTACACGCCATTGTTCACGGAAAGTTTGCAGCCTGTCCTCTTTACGTTTTCCCAATGCTGTCGTATTTTATTCGAGAGTTGACCGGCAGTTCGGACAGACCTTGACGCGTTTTCCTGAAATCGGTTTCCAACAGCTTCCACAGAACCATTTTGTGGACATCCTGGCTCCCACAAATATCAATACGAGCATGGTCCCACCGCCTATTAAGGAGCCGATAGGGCCGGCGAGGGCGCCCACAAAGGGCAGGGTCAGGGCAACTGCCTGAACGGCGCAGCCTTTGCTGAATGTGGTGGTTTTTTTTATCCGTTTGGCCAACAGTTTTTAACTCCTCGGGGTGTCATGGTGAAACAGGGGGTGCCGGGAACACCTTTGGCGGGGTGAACCGTACAAGCGCCAAACCCCAAAAAGCCATTGGAAAAATATGAAGCCGGCCGGTTCGGGTTTTTTCGATGGTGGGCAGCGGGGATCATGGTGCGCTAGTGGGCGGGCCCTGAGCCTTTTGACCGTGTCTGGCTTGCCAGGCCTTGAAGACTTCCGCAAGGTACCCCTGGGCGATCTCTAACTCAAAAACCAGGTCCCGTACCTTCTCAATGTTTTCCGGCAAGTCCATGTCTGTTTTGGAGAAATCCTCCAGTTTTTTAGCGATTGCTCGAACGTTGGTTTGTAGTTCATCAATAGCTTCATGAGCCTTCAAGCTGAGAAGGTATTGTGACGGTTTAACCCGAATCATCTGTCCTTTGGCGTCGTGTTCGCCTTTTACGATGGTGTACAGTTTATTTTCAGCCATGATAATACCTTTCCTTTCCTTAACTGCATGGGCGTTTCATCTGCATGGGCCTTAAACCCTCGTTTTGGGTTCAATGGCCTTTTCCAAACGATCCAAAACCGCAGCAGCAACAAGGAGCAGCACGGCGAGATAGATGGGATATAAATGCCTTTGTGCTTCCACGGCCAAGCCTAATAGCGCCCCGAGAACCGTAAACACACAAAGAAACGCAATATCGATGTACACTGGAGTCCCCTTTCCCCACATTATATGAATGGTGCGGCTGTCTTTTTCCTGTTTTTGCCCTCAGATTAAAGTCGGCTTTTTCACCAATAGCGTCTTCGGATGAGATATTGTCAAGAGTCGCCCGTAGCAGGACACTACGTGTTGCGCCTGGCAGTTTTAAATTTTTTTGTCCTTTGCCTTCTCTCGCTCTCTCTGCGTTTCCGACGGCGGCATTCACTCGGTTTTTCATAACTTCTCTTTGCCTTCAGCCTTCGAAAAACGCCATCTTTTTGTAATTTTCTTTTAAGAATTTTCATGGCCTTCTCAAGGTCGTTGTTAACAACCTTGACTTCCAGGCTGCTGAATTCCCTCAAAACAGTCACTCCCTTCTTCATGTTTCATGTTCTAAATCTGCCTTTTTACTTCCAGGCAAAAAAAAGGCATCTCACCTCCGTCTGACGAAATGCCCTTGATGATAAAACAGTTGTGATCTACAGCTTGTTAACGTTCTTAGCTACAGGTCCCTTGGCGCCCTGCTCTACGTCAAAAGTCACTCGATCACCTTCAGCCAGGGTCTTGAACCCAGACCCGGCGATGCCGGTGTGATGGACAAAAACATCCTTTTCACCTTCCTGTTCAATGAACCCGAATCCTTTTTGGTCACTGAACCATTTAACGACGCCTTCTGCCAACGCGATCCACCCCCTTCCAGTGCTTTGCGTACGCCTTCAGGTGTTGTGACTTTGGACAAACCTACTGAATCACATCATCATGGAGAAACGGGATTAAAGCGGTTTCCAAAATACGAAGCCTGATTTCCGTACTGACTCCCTTTCTTGTCAGATATTCCATACAAATGTGCCGGATATATTTTTGTTAATTTATATCAGCCGCCATTATATGTCAATGGGAACTTTAATCCCAAATCCACCGCCAGAAAAACGAAGAACGAGTCTGTTTTTTTGATTACAGCGTGTTAGCCAAGAAAGTCTTGGTTGACATCATTCACTTCACTTGCGTGTAGGCAGAGCTATTTTTTTCTTCGTT
>CAYSGJ010000050.1:0-5511 GCA_964430705.1 uncultured Desulfobacterales bacterium
TTTTTTTTAAAATGCAATCGCATTCTGAGCAGGAAATGCAAAGCCAGGAATACGAAAGTCATGTGGCGATGCCAGGCAGGCCAGGAGCGATGTTCGTAATAATCCATGCCCACCTGGTCCTTGCCTTCATGAAAGCACTGTTCTATAGGCCAGCGCATGGTGGATGCTTTGATTAGTTCGGCCATTGAGGTATCCTTTGGCGCATTGGATATCGCATATTTGACTTGCCCATCGGCATCTTTTTTGAGGAACAGCCATTGCTGTTTTCCTTCGGGGAGTCCATCCCGGGACAAATAGATCCGCATACGCGCCACTTTGGCGATAATAGGACCCTTGGCACCTTCAGCCACAATGACCGGCTTCCAGGAGACTCGGGTTGATTTTGCAATTTGTGCAACAGTTTGGGGTTTCGGCTCTCCGGGCAAAACGCGGACTTTCTTCGACCGGCGGCCTCGGCCTTTATATGGGGGCAAGCCAGTCTTCGGTTTCTTTGTAAAAACCTGAGTATCGGAGGGGATGGACACAAAGTAGTTTAACTTCCCTGGCAGAGAATTCAGGAATTCAAGGTCCCTTCCAAATGAGGCGTCGGCGCCAAGCCATTTGGCTGGAAACAGGCCTGTCGCCACAACGTTATCAATCAACTTGAGTGCAATTTGTTGTTTGGTCTCAAAGACAAGATCTTCCGGAACCAGGGTGGCTGTACGCCGTTTTTCCTGGTCTTCGGTAAACCAGCTTGCAGGGAGGTACAGCTGACAGGCAAGGAGACCATAACCCTTGTCACTGGTATAGCCGACAAAGACTCCTGACTGGCAGTTATCCACCTTTCCGAGGTTACCGCAATACTGGCGGGCAACACCTACGGATTCCTTGCCTTTTTTGGGAAATTCACTGGGATCCACGGTGATCATCCCATCAGGACAGGCAATCAGTGGGGCGAGCATACGCTGATGGGTATGCTGCATGGCCGGATGATCCCAGTTGTAGTTCTTCATAAACATCTGAACCGAGCGTACAGATTTTTGATCGAGAAACTCAAGGGCGATCGGCTCGGCAGACTTGGTTGTGGAATTGCTCATCAGTCCGGATAGATAAGCCAATCCCAGGCGGTGATGTTCGATACGGCCATAGCAGTCATAAAACTCCGTGTGGAATGCGACAAGCTCCCGGGCCATTGTTTTGACATCGTCATGGTCGAGATCAAAATCAGCCGAAATTTCCGGATGCCATCGGCAGTGTTCTAAAAGCATGGTCAGCTCCTCCACTTTCATTTTTGTTTGTGGAGGGCGATCAGGCAGGGGCGCGGGCTTTTGTCTACAACCGAGAATGTTTCTGAATTCAGGGTCTATGACATAAAGGTAGATCTCCTTTCTGTTTCCGTGGTAGCAGTATCCTTTTCCCTGTTTTGTGCTTCCCCGGGTCTGTCCGATATGGATCCAGCCTGATGCTTTATAACACGTGCCTTCACGAAAACGGCCATCTACAAAGGTTTCCAACAGAAGCAGACGATCGTTAAAATGCCGTTGCCAGTCCAGAGACAGGCGTGCGATATTCAGCGCGAGCACATGGCTTGCCATATTGGGAATTCGAACCCGGGGCATCACCAAAAACCGACTGTTACAGGCAATCTGATTGAGATGGCGCCTTCTTTGTTCGTCCGCCCAGCCGATAAAGCAATCCCTGGCAGCCAGTTTGAGGGCCGGTGCGCTCCAAGACAGGGCCGCTACGGGTCGCTCACTGATGAAAGCAAAGTACTTGAGCCGGTGTCCCAAGAGGCGTTGGTAACCCAGGTAATGATAATCTCGGACCAGTTGATCCCATAGAAGCTCCCAATCAGTCCCGCTGACCAGCTGAACAGCGATAGGATCAAAATCCTTCAGCTCTCCTGTTATCGGGGCTTTCCCAATGTCATGTGAATGTTCGGCCATACAATGACAGTTGATTTCACTTCGTTTCATGGCGTAAAATGTGTTCTCATTTACAGGGCATATTCCACCGGCACCCGATACGAGAGCTTTTTCGCCGGGAAAATAGTCAAACATCAAGCCGTAACCACTGTCAATCGCCCTGTCAAACTGGAGCATACACACTTCATTCATGGCTGTCTACTAAAATCGTTCGCTGTAGTATTAGTATTTTATGAAAACGAATCTTCCGAACCGTGAAAAGGCTTATGTTCCAAAGGAGAAACTGAGAAGTTATCTTTTATCTGAAACACATGCGGTCGGAAGAGCAAAAGCCAGATACTTTCGATCTATAGGCTATACAGCAGAAAAAGCTGAGGAGTTGGCGGAGGCGTTGGTAATGATTGCTAGATCTGAATGTATTAACCAAGAAATCACCTCTGATTTCGGGACAAAGTATGTTATTGATGGAGAACTTGCTACGCCTGTTGGAACATTAGTACAGGTACGTACTATTTGGGTAATAGATTCACAAGATGCCCGTCCGCGGTTTGTGACGGCATATCCAAACTGAAAATTTGTTTTTCAAAGGGAGAGAGACATGACAAAAGAACTGGACACAGTCGTTTTGACCAAGGATCTGCCTGAGCATGGTCTCAAAAAAGGAGATATTGGTGCTGTTGTACATTCTTACGAAGACAATAAAGCCTTTGAAATAGAGTTCATAGCCGGCCATGGCGGCACTGTAGCGGTCGTAACTCTTAAATCTGAAGATGTTCGTTTGATGCAAGATAAAGAAATCTTGCACGTTCGGAAACTACAGGCGGCATAACATCGGGCTGGACAAAATGCGCGGGAAAAAAGCCCACGCAAATGTCAGCCCGGGCGTTAAGCGAGAAATACTGATGGTCAAAACCTGGGGAAATGATGAAGACCCGGTTCTATATTGATCCCGAGACTGGTCAGCCACATATATATAACCATGATGTCCAAGAAATGGAGGTTCAAGAAGTTCTTCGCGATCCCGGGGAGGATCGGCCCGGTCGGGAAGATTCAAGAGTAGCCATCGGCCAGAGTCGAGGGGGCCGTTTTATCCGGGTTATCTACGTCCCTGATCCAGAACCGGATAGTGTGTTCGTAATCACGGCGTATGAACTCAAAGGCAAACCCTTAATTGCGTTTCGAAGACGCCGCAGACGAAAACGAGGCAAGTCATGAAGCAGAGCAAATTCCCCCCTGGATGGGATGAAGAAAAGGTGAGGCGGGTGATCTCCTATTACGAGGAGCAGAGCCAAGAAGAAGCCCTTGCGGAGGATGAAGCCGCTTTCGAAAATGCAGGGCTGGCTGTGATGGAGATACCTAAAGAACTCATTCCGGCGGTCCGGGAGATGATTGCTAAACATCAGGCTGGAAAGGAGTCCGGCGCTTAACATGCGCCTGCACCAGGACCACTCGTTACCTCGCGGCTTGTGAGGCGCGGCGCTCAAGGATTGCGTTGGAATACCTGCGATTTTAGGTGCCGTTAACTGTGCATGATACGATAAGAATCATTTCCTCACTCGTGACCTCTCAGCACAAGTGGAAGGAGGTTCGCACCCAAGCTCGCACCCACAACACGCCAGTTGGTCGGGTGGGCAGAAAGGTACGCATATGTACGTGCACGCGGGGTTGGGTATAACCCTGGAGCCCATTGCCGAGGCTGACGGGACGGTGAGCGAGCCAACGGTAAGGCGGGCGTTACAATCAGTTCCGTCAAATGATGAAACTCCCACCAAGGTCAAGGGCAAGGACGGCACCCCATGACGAATTGCAGATGCAAAACGTCCCTTCCGTGCTCCTCGCCCGCTATACGGTCAAATACCCACGAGGTTGGCCCGGTGGCATGTTAGGCATGGGGGTTACGCATTCTCTTGGTGGCACTTCTTGGCGGGCATATGGGATGATCACTTGCCGGGTCCTGTCTAGCATCGGCTGGTTAGCGGCGCACATGAGCTCGATAGTTTCACGCCTGAGGACAAAATTTTTGGGGTAACAAGTTACTTTCGCATGTCGCCGTCAGGCGTCGTGAAGGGGTCAAATATCCACCAGGATCGCTTCATTCTCAAAACGAATGCCGTAAGGGTCCGGGGTGGATGCCTATGTCAAACATGGTCGCCTTCCAAAAGAAAACCGGATAGCCATGCTTTTTTTCGCGCTGTCAAAATTAGAAACCGGGGTGGTCTGACGCAAAGATGAGGGTTTCGCCACCAGGTGCGCGCGCGTGGGGAGGAAGGTTGCCAAGGCGTCGGTTACCAAGGGTACCAAGGGCCGTAAGCCATTTTGTCCAAATGTGAACACGCTTGACAGGCAAGGCTTTCCGGCGAAAATTGTCCATGTTGGTCGCGACTAACATATATGGTGTTTTGTGGACTTTTCGTCTTCCTGCAATCCTTTCAAATCCGGCCCACAATCGACTGACAGGCCCCGTTTTCGGGCGGGGCTTTTTTTTGTGGCTGGAGCCCTCCATTGAACGAGATTCCTTCCACTATCCTTCCACTGGAACCCCGTACATGAAAAAGGCCCTTCCGAAGAAGAGCCTAAGTTATTGATTTTATGGTGCGCCCAGCAGGATTCGAACCTGCGACCTACGGATTCGTAGTCCGTTTTTCAATGATTCCCGACACTTCCCCGTTTTTCCCCTTATAGCAGAAATCCCCTTGACAATACTGGAGAAAAGCCTTATCATTCTTCCCATGAGTGCCCGACAAAACCCCCCGTTTCCGGCAAAAAAGTTGGACAGGAGTTGGACAACTTTTTGAGAGGTGGAATCATGGCGAAGAGAATCAAGGTAAGGCCCGGCATTCGATACAGGCGGCATGACACCCGAAAGCACGGAGTTGACTTTGATAAGTACTGGAGCATTTTTTACAGGCTGGACGGCAAAATGGTTGAAGAGGCCCTTGGCTGGAGTTCCAAGGGCTGGACCGAGAAGAAAGCGGCTGGAGTGCTTTCCGAGTTACAGGAAAATCAACGCCGAGGTGAACGGCCTTTTACATTAAGGGAAAAGCGAGAAATGGAAGAGGCCGAACGCCGAGCCCAGGAAGAGCAAGACGCCGAATCCGAACGGGCGGCCCTTACCTTCGGGGAAGTATTCGAAGAGCACTTCTTCCCTTACAGCAAGAGTAAAAAGAAAAACGTTCAAAGCTGGAAACGGGAGGAGACTATTTTCCGGTTATGGCTGTCCCCTATTCTAAGCAAGAAGGCCCTCGCGGACATTGCCCCCTTCGATCTGGAAAAGATACGAAGCAAAATGAAGAAAGCCGGGCGGAGTGCCCGGAGCATTACTTACGCCTTCCAGTTGATACGGCAGGTTTTCCGGTATGCCCAGAAGAACGGCCTATTCAATGGTGAAATCCCGACAACCAAGGTTGACTGGCCCAAGTTCGACAATATGCGAGTTCGTTACTTGACCGAAGAAGAGGCGGCCGCATTACTGGAAGAGCTGGCTTCCAGGAGCCAAGGCCTTCACGATATGGCGGCACTGAGCTTGTACACGGGCATGAGGGCAGGCGAAATCTTTTCCCTTACATGGGCATGTGTGGACCTTCAAAACGGCACCTTGACCTTACTG
>CAYSGJ010000051.1:0-5806 GCA_964430705.1 uncultured Desulfobacterales bacterium
CGGTCTCTTCCACGGAGACACCGGTCTGCCGGACCTTGTGAATAACCGCTTCCATATGGCGTGGTTCACAACCGACAATTCTTACATCCCCACCGGTAACGGCTGATGCAATCATAAAGGTGCCCGTTTCTATGCGATCAGGGATGATGGAAATACGCGTGGGACCGAGGCTGTCAACACCTGTAATAGTAATCTCCGGGGTCCCGGCCCCTGTTATCTTGGCTCCCATTTGATTCAACGCCTCGGCCAGCGCCACGATTTCAGGCTCCCGGGCTGCATTTTTGAGCGTGGTTACGCCCTTTGCCAGGACCGCCGCCATCATGAGGTTTTCCGTACCCGTTACGGTCACGATGTCGAAATAGATGTCTGCTCCTTTCAATATGCGCGTTTTCGCGTCGATATAACCATGCTCGAGAGATATCTTGGCCCCCATCTGTTCCAATCCCTTCAGGTGCAGGTTGATGGGGCGGGCGCCGATGGCGCATCCTCCCGGCAGGGAAACCCTCGCCTTGCCGAATCGAGTAAGCAAAGGTCCCAGGACCAAGACGGAAGCCCGCATGGTTTTCACCAGGGCGTAAGGGGCTTCTTGACTGTGCACGCCGCCGGCATTAATTCTGACTATACCTTCATTGCTGGTGATCTCGGCGCCGAGATTTGCCAGCAAAGCGTTGATGGTCCTGATGTCCCTTAGGTTCGGTACGTTGTGATATTCATTCCAGCCTTCGGCAAGAAGGCTGGAGACGAGAATGGGAAGGGCTGCGTTTTTTGCCCCACTGACGGCAACGGTTCCCTCCAGGCGTCGGCCTCCCTCGACCACGATTTTCTGCATTTTTTTTATCCTCCAGGCGGTACGGAAAGGCTCATGTTTACCTTACCTTGTACGCCTTATCCCATATAGGGATGGGAGTCGATGGTCAAGCAGGATTGTTCGCGTTTGTTTGAAGACTGTGCACGGACGGGCCTGCCGTTCACAAAAAACGTTGACACCAGGCAGTCAAGGTATCACACTTGACGGCAAGTCCTTAAAAGAACGTCCTCCTTTGTCCATTCCATGCACCAGGTTAGCCTTATTGGATCTTGAATTGGGCCGCCCTGCAAGGACATATGGCGATATGAAGACAATAGACTTCTGCAGTTTCCGTCAAACCAAGACCCTCGTGGACTATGTGCGAGCGAAGAACCCGGCAAACCTGCCCTTTCTTTGGGGGGCGGTTCAGGCAGAGTTGCCTGAAAATCAGGACCCCGAAGGATTTCTGTGCAATCCGGAAAACCGTGTCAGCTCAGGGCTTTTGCGTCGTATTATGGAGCAGACCAGAAAAGCCACGTCCGATGATATGGCTGTGTATAAGGCCGCCCTGTCCATCACGAATGGAAGTTGTTTTGGCCGGGGGTTGAAAAAACGTTTTTGGGGCTTTTTCGGTCCTAAAAAGGCCATTCAAAAGACTCGGATGTGCATTCCATTCCTTTCGGACCAAGGGGCGGAAATCCTATCCATTTCTGAGACCCATGCGGTTATTCGTCTTCACTGGTGCACCGACCGGGCGCTGTCTTCGGATTTTTGTCTCTACGCCAAAGGCGCATACCAAGCCATGCCCACCTTGTTCCACCTGGCTCCGGCCAGGCTGTGGGAACGGACGTGCTTTTTCAAGGGTGGGCCTTGGTGCGAATACGAGATATGGTGGGACAAACAGCGCCGAGAAAGAGGCGTGTCGGGAGGTCATTGGTCTGCATGGCTTGGGCGGATGCCTCAACGGTTGAAAATGGTACAAGAAAAACAGAGGGATGTGGCGCGTGTGACCAGCGTTGCACCTGCCGGGGATCCGTCTTCTAACGAGCAGCCTTCAAGAAGCAAAGAGACCGTGCTGCTTGTGGATAGCCAGACAATGCTCTTGGATGTGGGCCGCCGGATGATGGAAGCTGTGGGGTATGAAGTCATGACCGCCGGCAAAGGCGAAGATGCCGTCGCGATTTACGAAGATCAAAGGGAAAAGATCGATATGGTTGTTTTGGATATGGTGCTTCCTGATATGGAAGGCGGTGAAGTCTACGAAAAGCTGAAAGCCATTAATCCACAAGTCAAGGTCCTTCTTTCAAGTGCATATGGCATTGACAAGGTGGCCGGTGCGGTCCTGGCAAAGGGTTGCGATGGGTTTCTCCAGAAACCCTTTTCCTTGAAACAGCTTTCGAGGAAAATGCGTGCCGTCCTGGAGCCCAACAACACGGTGTCCCATGGATAAGATCTTTCCGGATAGGGTCGGGGCGATTGAAAAACAAAAGACCTTGAACGCGCTTCTGAAAAAAAAAGGCCCCCTGATGGTGGCTTTTTCCGGAGGCGTGGACAGCGCTTACTTGTTGGCTGCGGCTTATCGGGTGCTTGGCGGTGACGTGGTGGCCGCCACGGCGACTTCAGAAATTTATCCAAACCGCGAGTTGGAGTCGGCACGGGCGTTTGCCCGTAGCTGGGGGATTGAGCATATCACGATTCCTTCCAATGAACTGACCCTCGCCGACTTTATTGTGAACGGGCCCGAACGATGTTACCATTGCAAAAAGGGCCTTTTTCAGGCACTTTTGACCGAGGCCGAACGCAAAGGAATCCATTACGTGGCGCACGGCGCAAACGTGGACGATCTGGCCGATTATCGGCCGGGGTTCAAGGCCGCTAATGAATTAAATATTCTGGCGCCACTCATAGATGCAGGTCTGAAGAAAGAGGATGTACGTTTTCTTGCTAAAACCATGCACATTGCCGTGTGGAACAAGCCCTCCATGGCGTGTCTGGCGTCCAGGATCCCTTACGGAAGCAAGATTACTGTTGAAAAACTGAAAATGGTTGAAGAGGCGGAAAATTTTCTCCGGGACCGAGGGATTTCCCAGTGCCGGGTAAGGCATCACGGACCTGTTGCGAGGATCGAATTGAAAAAGGGCGATTTGGATGCCATCATGAAAAAAAAACTCAGGGATGCCGTGGTTAAAAAGTTCCGAGAAATCGGTTTTTTCCATATTTCTGTAGATTTGGAAGGGTACACCTCGGGCAACATGAACCGGGAGCTGGGTATGGGAAGCCAAGGATGATGCGGCAAATGGCACGCAGGGTGGTTATGGCCGATGCCTTCAAGGGTTTTACCCTGGATCAGGACAAGATCCTTACCCCTGAAGAGACGATCCGCCGATTCAGGGAGAAACTGAAAGCAGTCGATTTAGACATTCTTGACAAAACAATACGAATCGACAAGGGACGATTGGACATTCCGGTTTTTTTCAGCGTATGCGGCAAGGACGCCCGGCGGATTATCGGAACAAAAAAGCAAATGGGCAAAGGAGGCACTCCCCAACAGTCAGAGGCCAGTGCGGTGATGGAGCTTGCCGAGAGATTCAGTTTTTTCAGCTTTTGTAAGAACCCTGAAAATTTCTTTGCAGCAACCTACCGTGACGTGGAATCCCAAGCCCTGCCGTTCGAGGCGATCGCCCAATCCGTTCACGACGAGTCTGACGACCGGGACAAGGCCGAAGAGATCTTTTTCAATCTTCCTCAGCAATGGACCTGGGCCTATAACCTGACCCGTCAAAAAGAGGTCCTCTTGCCTTTCAGTTGGTTCTTTGCCATCAATCAATTCAACGGTCCATCAGCGGGAAACTGCGTGGAAGAAGCGCTGAGCCAGGGTATATGCGAAGTCGTTGAGAGACATGTGTCGTCTATCGTCAGTCACAAGAAAATAACGACACCCGGCATCGACCTGGGTTCCGTTACCGATGCCCTATCCATTGAGATGATCAGAAAGTACCAAAATAACGGCATCCAATTGTTTGCCACGGATTTCTCCCTGGACACAGGCATCCCCAGTGTCGGCGTTCTTGCCTATGATCCTTCCACATTTCCTCACATGAGCGAGATTGTCTGGACCGCCGGCACTACGCCGAGCCCGCAGAAGGCCTTGAGTCGCGCCTTGACGGAGGTGGCGCAACTGGCGGGAGATTTCAATACGGGCTCCAACTACCTGGCCAGCGGTCTGCCCAAGTTAAGAACCCTGGAAGAGGCGCACTTCATTGTCAATGCGAACACAACGATAGACATTACCACCCTGCCCGACTTATCCCACGACAACATCAAAGTGGAGGTGGAAAACTGCATTGCCGCTTTGTGTCGGGCAGGCATGGACGTCATTGTTATAGACGTGATGCACCCGCTGCTTCAAATACCGGCCTTCTACACGATCGTGCCGGGGGCCCGTTTCCGGGAACGTGCTGCGGGGACGAGCGTGGGGATGTTTTCAGCAAAACTTATTGCGGAACAGGAGGATCCTCGAAAAGCGGTGCGGGAGCTGCGGCATGTGGATGCCTTGCTTCCGGGAAAACACTATGTCAAATTCTACTTGGGTTCCTGTATGTTGTCGCTGGGTGAGCCGGAAACCGCACATGCCTATTTCAAAGAAGCGTTGATGCTGAATCCAAACCGCGAAGACAGGGCCGCAATTTATGCTCACATGGGTATGTGCCTGAGAGATCTGGAACAATACGAACAGGCTCTTGGCATTTTGAAGAAGGCTGAAGAATGCGACCATGAGAGGACCGATGTTTACAACCTGATGGGCTTTTGCCACTTCAAGCTCAAGGACCACGAGAAAGCTATTCGGGCTTTCGAGGAATCGCTTCGGATTGATCCCACATCGGCTATCGAGTATGCGAATATCGCCTCTAATTATCGAGATATGGGCCAAAACGACCTGGCCATTGAGTATTACGAGCACGCTTTAAAGCTTGACCCGTCCATTGCCTTTGCTCAAGAGAACTTGCGGAAACTCCGGGCCTGAAGGATGTGAACGTATCCCGGCTACCACCAGCAAAGCGTTTGCGAGGGGATCAGCGCATTCTGGGAGGAAGCGAATTTGTCAGCGGGGTTTTTCAGCAAGCCGATGCAAAATAGGAGTACTTGCTTATTTACGGATGTCCCGGATATTCCCCCGGTAGTGATTCTTGTTTCGAACACTTAGGGTTTTGGTCTTGCGAGGGTCTTGAGGGTTTATTGGGACTTTTTTGTGTGACGGTCAATGATGTTTTGTAATGATGTGGTATCCAGGATGTGGAGGATGGCATTGTTGAGGTCTTCCCAAATTTCATGAGTGACGCATTTTTCCGACCTGGCGCACAGGTTGTCGTCATCCAGGCAGTCCACCAAAGACCAAGATCCCTCCAGCGCGTGTACGATATCGCGCAATGGGATTTCTTGGGGCGCCCTGGCAAGCACGTACCCCCCTCGGGCCCCTCGGACGCTCCTGACGAGCCCGGAGGTCTTCAACAACGGGATGATTTGTTCCATGTATTTTATGGAAATGCCTTGCCTTTTTGCCAGTTCTCTTAGAGAAACAGGTCCTTTGCCGTAGTTTTCTCCTATATCTACCATCGCTCTTGTGCCGTAACGGCCCTTGGTGGATATCTTCATGATTAATCCTTTTCAGGGGGACATTTTAAAAAAGGTTGTTGATGAAAAAAAGACCATTCATCGATGACCCTTTTGGTACCATATCGTAATAAAAGCGGTTTGTGAAGCACAACACGGTTTTTAGGACTACCAGCGCCTTGACTCTCGTGCGAATCGCATGGTAGTTTTTTAAAACGGTTATCCAAAAAGCTCAAGTTCCAGAGGCCTATGGGTATGGGGCTGAAGGCCGGGCAACTGTCTGAGCCGCTTAGGCCGAGTTGGGGGTGCCGCAGCTCAGCCTTTCCGGAGGGCTTACAAACCATCATAACCTCTCCCATGATGCGCAGTTACCCGTCGACGGCAGTCCTTACGCGGCCTTTGCGGCGA
>CAYSGJ010000052.1:0-24792 GCA_964430705.1 uncultured Desulfobacterales bacterium
GGTAGGCTTGTGGTTTTATATCTATATCATTACGCCTGTGGGCGAATCGGATGCCAGGATCGCTGTGTGGATCAAGCCCGGCCAGAGTTTTTTCGAAACCACGGATCAGCTTCAACAGGCCGGTCTGGTCCGACATCCCGAGAAGTTTCGGTGGCTGGCCTATCTGAAGTGCTATGAACGGCGGATACGGGCCGGGGAGTATGCTCTTGCGCTGTCTATGTCGCCGCAAGAGATTCTTGATATGCTGGTTCGTGGTGACACCATTCTCCACAAAGTCATCGTTCCTGAAGGGGCCACCATGGCAAGAATCGGCGCTTTGCTTGAAAATGCAGGGCTCATGTCTCAACCGGCATTTCTTCAAGTCGCCGCCGATCCTGATTTTGTCGCAAATCTCGGCTTGGATGGCAATACCATGGAGGGGTATCTTTTTCCTGAAACCTACCATTTTCCAAGGGGGGTCACGGCACAGCATGTGATCAACACGATGGTGGCGCAATTCCGATCGGTTTTTTCGTCGGCCTGGTCGGACCGGGCCGGGGAGATAGGTTTCTCCGTCCATGAAGTGGTCACCCTGGCTTCTATCGTAGAAAAGGAGACTGGAAAGCCGGAAGAGCGTCCGGTTATCGCCGGTGTGTTTTTGAATCGGTTGAAACGCAATATGCGCCTTGAGAGTGATCCCACGGTCATTTACGGTATGGAAAACTTTGACGGCAACATCACCCGAAAGGATCTGAGGGAGCCGACCGCGTACAATACATATGGCATTAAGGGTCTGCCGCCGGGTCCCATCGCCAATCCGGGAAAAGAGGCCATCAAAGCGGTGCTTTTCGCGCCGGAAGTGGACTACCTGTATTTCGTATCAAGGAACGACGGTTCTCACCATTTTTCCCGGACCTTGTCCGAGCACAACGAGATGGTGCGTAAATATCAGCTTCGTCGCCACTGAGCCGGACATCTCGTGCTTGGCCGACCCTCCTGCCCCGGTTCCATGATTTTAAAAGTCTTGTTATTGCTTTGTCAGCGACTTTTCTTTCTTGAAGTGAGTCTTCAAGGCGTAATCAATCCCAAAAGCAATCATAGCGGACAACACCATGGCTGTCATCATAGTTAAAAAGAAACGAGATGAATTTCAATGGAAAATCGGTTTCGGTCGGCATGGTCACGCACAGAGTTCCTTGGCGAATTACCGCTTTTGTTGAAGGCGATGGATTAAACCCAATGTAAACCACATATAGTGGGTGTTTATCTCTTCGAGACAAGATGATGGGTATGGCGTATTCCCCGGAACAACCACCGCCTGATTTTTTTGGGTGCTTATTCGTTTAATTCCCGCGAAACACACAAAAAATGCGCATGGACCTTCGCTTTTTTGCTTGACAACGCATACAACGGTTTGTATGGGTGGCGCAAAGTGGATGAAAGTGGATGAAAGGGCGAGGCGCGTTGATTTATGTTTCGAGGCAGCTCCTTCCATAATCTGGACACCAAAGGCCGATTGATCATTCCGGCGCGTTTTCGTGATGTGCTCAATCAAAGCACGGTGGAGGGCCTCATGGTTTCGAAGATGGATGGCGCCCTGTTTTGTTACAACTTTGAAGAATGGGGAAAGATTGAGGAACGCATCCTAAATCTGGCCGAGAAGAGCCACAACATGCGGCGTTTTCGGAGAATATTCATCGGCGGGGCTTTTGAATGTATGCTGGACAAGCAGGGACGTATTCTGATCCCGCCGACTTTGCGTCAGGATGCCGGCCTGAATAAAGAAGTCGTTTTGGTGGGGGTGTTGGATCACTTTGAGATATGGGCGAAACACAACTGGATCCAAGAGCACGAAAGACTCCAGGATGATCTCCAGGATGAGGGTATAAGGAACGAAATCGCAAGGCTGGGGCTCTAAAGTGGAAGGGTTATGCGCTATCGCCATGTCCCTGTTATGGTCAACGAGGTCATTGATTACCTTGACTGCTCACCAGGCAAAACATATGTGGATGGCACCTTGGGGGGAGGCGGCCATGCCCAAGCCATATTAAGACGTATCGGTGCAACGGGTTTTCTTGTCGGAATCGACCGGGATCCGGATGCCATTGGGTGGACCCGCAATGCTCTCAGCAAGTTCCAATCCAACGTGCAGTTTTTTAACGATGACTTTGCCCGGCTGCCCCGGATTCTTTCTCAGGTCGGCAAAAAAGGGGTGGACGGTATCCTGCTGGACCTGGGTCTTTCCCTCTATCAATTAGAGGCAAGCGGGCGGGGTTTTAGCTTCATGCGTGACGAGCCCTTGGACATGCGGATGAATCCTGAGGACCATTATTGCGCTGAAGACATCGTCAACCATTTTGGCGAAAAAGACCTGGAAGATATTCTTGTCCGTTACGGCGAAGAGCGTTGGGCGAAACGCATTGCCAAAGCGATAGTTGGCGCGCGGTCCGGTGCCGGGATAACTTCCAGCCTTGACCTTGCGCATATCGTCAAAGACGCTGTGCCCGCAAAATACCGGCCGAAGCGCATTCATCCTGCGACCCGGACATTTCAGGCTTTGAGGATCGCAGTAAACGACGAGCTTGAAAGTCTTGAGACATTTCTGGACCATTCGGCCGGTCTTTTGAATCCAGGGGGTCGGATTTGTATTTTGTCTTTTCACTCCCTGGAAGATCGCATTGTAAAGCAACGCTTCAGGGCGCTGGCACGCGGGTGTGACTGCCCGCCGGATTTTCCCGTGTGTGTATGCGGCAAGCATCCCCTGGTTAAGGTACTTACCAAGAGACCTGTGTTGCCAAGCGCTGCCGAAGTGGCGTCGAATCCCCTGGCGCGGAGCGCTAAGCTCCGGGCCGTGGAAAGATTGGCGGAAGGTGCGCATGAATAGACGGCGGGTTGCCAAGAAGAGACAACACACCTTGGTTCCATGGATGGTGGTCTTTGTACTTTTTATGGCAGAGCTTTTAGTCTACAGCTGGTGCCGAGTCCAATATGTTCAAACCGGTTATGAGCTGAATGAAGCCAGGCAAGAGCGGCGAGACCTTTTGGCGTTCCGCCAGGAACTGGAAGTGGAGGAGGCCCGGCTGAGATCTCCGGAGCGGATCAGGAGGCTGGCACAAGAAAGGGGCCTGGTGGTACCCGATTCCAGACAGATTGTTGTGCTTCCGTGAAAGACTTTAAAAGAAAAAGGCCCAACCCAAACAAATGGATTCGTTTCCGAATCATGGTGGTAGGTGTTTTCCTAACTCTTTGTTTTGTGGTCATCATGGGCCGGGCGGTCCAATTACAGGTCCTGGACAGGGGAAAGCTTTCGGCGAGGGCACAAGGGGAATACAAAAAGGCTTTTAGCAAGCTGCCTCGAAGGGGCACCATCTATGATCGGAACAACATGGAATTGGCCGTAAGCATCGATGTGGCCTCCATTTGTGCTTACCCCAAACGCCTTGAATCGCCAAAACAGGCTGCAACAAAACTGGCGCAGGCCTTGAACGAAAAAGGTGCTCCATTATTAAAAATGCTTTCCTCCGAAAAAAACTTTGTATGGATCAAACGCAAGGCAAATCCCAAGGAAGTCGAATCCGTCAGGGCGCTGCAACTTGCGGGGATAGATTTCGTGAAAGAAAGCCGGCGTTTTTATCCTATGAAAACACTGGCGGCACAGGTGTTGGGGTTTTGTGGGACCGATGGCAGCGGTCTTGAAGGTATTGAATTCCAGTATGATCCCCTTTTGAGGGGATATGAAAACCATTGGACTGTTTTTCGGGATGCCTTGGGTCGGTCTTTCCAAGAGGAAGCGAGTGCTCGGCGCCTTGAGGAAGGGTACAACCTGATTCTCACCATTGACCAGAACATTCAGCACTTGGCCGAAGAGGCCCTGGCAGAGTCGGTGAAGGCGTTTGCGGCCAAGTCCGGTATGGCGGTGGTCATGGACCCAAAAACCGGGGCTATTTTGGCCATGGCCCATGTACCCCGATTCAACCCGAATACCTTTGGGCAATACGAGCCCCGGATAAGAAGAAACAGGGCTGTGACGGATTCTTTTGAGCCGGGCTCTACATTCAAGGTTTTTTTGGGCGCGGCGGCATTGGAATCGGGATGCTTGACGCCTGAGTCCACGTTTCACTGTGAAGATGGTCGTTATCAGATCGGAAGCAATGTCGTCCATGATGTCCATGCCCATGGCTTATTGTCTTTCCAGGACATTCTGAAATATTCGAGCAATATCGGCGCTGCAAAGATCGGCGCCCGGATCGGCTCGGCATATTTCCGTGATACATTGCAGTCATTTGGTTTCGGCTCCAGGACCGGCGTTGACTGTCCCGGTGAGACCCTTGGTTCGTTGTTGCCCCTGGAACGGTGGTCAACGATGGATGCCCTGGCCATTTGTTTTGGCCAGGCGGTTTCCGTATCGGCCTTGCAGTTGACTGCTGCGCTTTGCGCTACGGCCAATGACGGCGTCTTCATGAAACCCTACCTCCTTCAGGCCATGACCGACGGCAAAGGACGTCTTGTCAGGAGTTACCAGCCCGCCAAGGTCAGGCAGGTGGTTTCCGCCGCAACCGCCCGGACCCTGGCCCAAATGCTCGAAAGGGTCGTGTCCAAAGGTGGAACGGGCCAGCAGGCAGCTCTGAGGGGATATCGGGTTGCGGGAAAGACAGGTACGGCACAGAAGGTTGATCCTGTGACCAAACGGTATGCAAAGAACAAATACACGGCTGTTTTTTCAGGCTTTGTCCCGTCGCGGGACCCTGCTGTTGTGATTTCAGTGATTGTAGATGAACCGACCAAACACCACTATGGCGGCGTGGTTGCAGCGCCGGTGTTCAGGAAAATTGCGGAAGAATGTCTCCAATATCTCAAGATTCCTCCTGAGTTGATCATTCCCGAACAGGAGGCGGAAACGATCAAGGCTTCGAGGGAGGAGTTGTGGATGGGGTGAGACTCAGTTCACTCCTTAACGCTCTGGCAATAAAGGATTCCGTGGGCATGGAAGATCCGTTGATTACCTCTGTTCATTACGATTCACGGACGGTGGAGCCCGGGGGTCTTTTTGTCGCCATCAAAGGTTTCAAAGTCGACGGGCACGACTATGTGGCGGATGCCGTCAAACGGGGTGCGGCGGCCGTGATGGTTCAAGAGGCTTCGGCTGTTGCGCCGGGTGTGCGGGTGGTCCCGGTGGAAAATTCCCGACGGGCGCTGGCAGCAATCTCGGCAGCGTTTTACGGCAATCCTTCACAAAAACTTTTTATTATCGGCATTACCGGAACAAACGGCAAGACGACCACCGCCTACCTGGTTGAGTCCATTCTCAATGCGGCGGGTTACCGGGTGGGCGTAATCGGCACTATCAATTACCGCTTTGGGGGAAAGGCGTTTCACAATGCGGTGACTACGCCCGAGTCGCTCGATCTGATGCGGATATTGCGCGAGATGGCCGACAACGGTGTAACCCATGTGGTGATGGAGGTATCCTCCCACGCTCTTGATATGGATCGCGTGACTTTCTGTGAATTTGATGTGGGTGTTTTTACAAACTTGTCGGAAGACCACCTGGACTACCACGGCGATATGGATGCTTATTGGCAATGTAAGAAGAAGCTCTGCATGGACTGTCTGGTACGGGGCTCAAAGCGGATGCGGGCGGCGGCCGTGGTGAACTGGGACGATGATCGGGGAAAGGCCCTGGCGTCAGAGGTTTCCGTCAGATGTGTGCGAACGGGTCTTTCCAGAGATTGTGAGATTTCCGGCGATGTTCAGATAACCATCGAAGGTTGTTCAGGAACCATACAAAGCCCGGAAGGGCGTTTTGATTTTCGCTCCAAGCTTATCGGGCGTCATAATGTATACAATATTTTGACGGCCTCAGGCGTGGCAACAGCCATGGGGATTCCTTGCGCCGACATCAAGGCGGGCATTGAAAATCTCCATGGAGTTCCCGGGCGACTTGAGCCGGTCGTTCACGATGCCGGGTTCGCGGTTTTTGTGGATTACGCACACACCCCCGATGCACTGGAAAATGTTCTGAGTACATTAAAGGGCCTTACGGCCGGACGTCTAATCACCATATTTGGTTGCGGTGGGGATCGGGATCGGGCGAAACGTCCGATGATGGGCGCGGTTGCCGGACGGTTTAGTGATTTCTCTTTGCTGACGTCCGACAATCCCCGCACGGAAGATCCGGAAGCCATTCTTCGAGAAATCGAGAGCGGCATTGTGCAGGTCCAAGACACAAGATTGGACCCAGAGGCTATTGACCATGGGTTTGAAGGACCCGGATACACCGTCGAGCCGGACAGAAAGCGTGCCATCGTCTTGGGAATCTCCGGCGCAAGGGTCGGCGATACGGTGCTTATTGCAGGAAAGGGACATGAGGCCTATCAAATAATCGGTGACAAAACCCGCGCCTTTGATGATCGGGTTGAGGCTAAGAAAGTGCTTGGAAGGTTGTCAGGACACAGCAAGGAGTAAAGGATGGCTACGGGCCGACATTCCTGGAGTGTTTCAAGCGTACTGGAGGCCACCGGCGGACGGTTGGTTTTCGGAAACGAGAAGTCGCATCTGAAGGCAATCTCTACAGACTCCAGAACTCTAAGTGAGGGAGACCTCTTCGTAGCCATTCGTGGAGACAAATTCGACGGCCACGTGTTTGCAAAAGAGGCCCTTGTAAAGGGGGCGGGAGGCGTCCTGGTTTCCGAGGCGTACGCGGCTTCCGAATCGCCGGTCGTTACACAGGGGTCCTGTGTGATTGCCGTGTCGGATCCACTGCAGGCTTTGGGCGACATGGCCGCCTTTTATCGCCGGCAAAGCGAAGCGTCCGTAGTAGCCATAACGGGGACGAACGGCAAAACAACGACCAAAGAAATGACTGCCGCAGTATTGCGTCGGATGTTTTCGGTGTTGAAAACAGAAGGAAATTTCAACAACCTGATTGGGCTGCCGCTTACGCTTTTCAAGTTGAATGATGGTCATGAATGGGCTGTTCTCGAAATGGCCATGAATCATCCGGGGGAGATTGCACGGCTGACGCATATTTGTAATCCGCAAGTGGGGGTCATCACCAACATTGGGCATGGTCATCTTGAGGGCGTGAGAGACATTGACGGTGTCATGAAAGCCAAAGGCGAACTCCTGGAAGGTTTGGAAGACGACGGTACGGCGGTGTTGAATATTGACGACCAGCGGGTATGCAAACTGGCAGAGCGATTCGCCGGCCGGGTTGTCAGTTTTGGAATTCACAGTTCTGCAGAAGTGTGGGCAACGCCGGTATCCCAGACCGCTTCCCACTGTTCCTTTGATCTTTCCTGGTACGACAAGTCGGTACGCATCCGCCTGGCTATTCCGGGCGGCGGGGCCATTTACAACGCGTTGGCCGCCGCCGCCGTAGGATATCGATTGGGTATTTCCCTCAATGACGTGAAAGCCGGTTTGGAAGCGACGGTCGCGCTTCCGGGCCGAATGCAGATCATAGCCCTTTCCGGTGGGGTTCATGTGATTAACGATACCTATAACGCGAACCCCGGTTCCATGATGCAGGCCATCGAAGCCCTGGGCTCCTTGAAGGGCAACGGCAGGGGCATATTCATCGCGGGAGACATGCTGGAGCTTGGCGATTATGCCGAAAGCGCGCACAGAGAACTGGGGGTTATTGCAGCCCGGGCGCGTCTTGCCTACCTTTGTGCCACCGGGGTTTTTGCTCAGACATTAGCAGATGGCGCCGTGGGAGCGGGGATGGATCCTGAAAAAATTTTTGTGGGGAGCCAAGAAGATATCGTTGAAGCATTGAAGGGCCGTCTGGGTCCGGGCGATTGGGTTCTGGTAAAAGGATCTCGCCTGACGGCAATGGAAAAGGTGGTGGAGGGACTACGGGACCGGATTGAGACGGGAAAGTTTTGAGCCGTTCATCAGGCGGGATTCCGGGGCGACATTGACCGGCCACCGAGTGGTTTAAAAGTCGGAGCGAAAAGACCAATAACAAATCACCAATAACGAATAACGAGTCACCAATAAAAGACGATGCTCTATCATTTACTATACCCACTTGCCGAAACCTTTTCGGCCTTGAACGTATTTCGTTACATCACCTTCAGGACGATCTATGCGAGCCTGACAGCTTTATTGATATCCTTGTTTCTTGGGCCTTGGCTGATCAGAAAGCTCTCCGAACATCAAATAGGTCAATATGTCAGAGATGACGGCCCTACGACGCATTCGGTGAAGACAGGCACGCCGACCATGGGTGGGTTGTTGATACTTTTTGCCGTTGTTACGGCGACCCTCCTTTGGGCCAGCCTGGACAATCTGTATGTCTGGATCGTATTGCTGCTCGTCGTCAGTTACGGCGGTATCGGATTTCTGGATGACTACCTCATGCAGATAAAAAAACAGAGCAAAGGGCTTTCGGCGAAAAGCAAGTTTTCCATGCAGTGCTTGGTGGGGCTTGTTGTGGGAGGTGTGCTTTACTTGCGTCCGGATTTCGATACCCACGTAAGCGTGCCTTTTCTTAAGGGAATCAATCCTGATTTAGGATGGTTTTACATTTTCTTCGCTGCCTTTGTCATTGTGGGCACATCCAATGCCGTCAATCTCACCGACGGCTTGGACGGTCTTGCCATTGGTCCTGTTACCGTGGCGGCCGCTACTTACGTCGTGCTGGCCTATGTGGCAGGCCATGTGAATATCGCCAATTACCTTCAGATTCATTATGTAGCGGGAAGCGGCGAGTTGGCCGTGTTTTGTGGGGCCCTGGTGGGTGCGGGCATGGGGTTTCTCTGGTACAATACCTATCCTGCGCAGGTGTTTATGGGGGATGTGGGGTCTTTGCCGCTTGGAGGGGCCTTGGGCGCCGTCGCCGTCATTACCAAACATGAGATATTGCTGGCGTTGGTGGGCGGCATTTTCGTCATTGAGGCCCTTTCGGTGATCTTTCAGGTGGGGTTTTTCAAAGTGTCGAACGGTCGCCGTATTTTCAGGATGGCGCCGCTTCATCACCATTTTGAGTTACAAGGTTGGGCCGAACCCAAGGTGATAGTGCGGTTCTGGATTATTGCTATCTTTCTGGGCTTGTTATCTTTGAGCACGCTTAAGCTGCGATAAAATGCCTGAAAGCGAATTTTGGACTGTGGATGATGTCGCCGCTAAAGGTGGGTTTTTTGGAAACAAAATCGTGGACAGGGGTTTGTCGATATCTTTTTGTCGGGCGGGACATGCGATGAAACAGAGCCGTTCAGATACCCAGTCGGGCTTAAAAGACAAAAAGGTCTTGATTGTTGGTCTGGCCAGGACCGGCCTGGCGGCAGGTCGGTTCCTGGTTAACCGGGGAGCACGGGTGACCGCGGCGGACCTTATGACAAAAGAACAACTCGGTGTCCAGGCGGAAGAGGCGGCGGCTCTGGGTATTTCTTTGCAACTTGGCCCCCATGATCCCGAGGTGTTCCTGTCTCAGGATCTCATCGTGGTCAGCCCGGGGGTGCCGGAGACCATTGCACCTCTTCAAGCGGCAAAAAGGAACGGTATACCTGTTGTTGGTGAGTTGGAGCTGGCAGCCGGGTTTATTGCTGAGCCTATTGTTGCAGTGACAGGGACAAACGGTAAAACAACAACCACACATCTTATTGGTGAGATGTTCAAAGCTTCTAAGCACAGGGCGTTTGTGGGAGGTAATATCGGGAATCCTCTTATCGAATATCTGGACCGTGCGGCGCGTGCAGATGTGGTTGTGGCGGAAGTAAGCAGTTTTCAACTGGATACCATGGTAAGTTTCAGACCCAAAGTCGGGGTCCTTTTAAATATCAGCGAGGACCACCTGGACCGCTATAAGAATTTCCAGGGATACATTCACTCAAAGGCAAGGTTGTTTGAAAACCAGGAAAAATCCGACTTTGCGGTTCTGAATGCAGGAGATCCCGGGATACAGGGCGTTATATCGTGCATCCGATCTCAGAGGCTTTACTTCAATGGAGACCCGGGAAAAGAAATGGGTTCAGAACTTCGCAACGGGATGATGATTTGCAGGCTTCCCGGAGCGCTTCCTTATGAATTTGACCTGTCCGGTTTCCAACTGAGAGGAAAGCACAATCTGGAAAACGCCTGTGCTGCAAGCCTGGCTGCTTTGGCTGCCGGCGTTTCCGCCGAGGCCATCCAGAAAGTCTTAAAGACATTTGAGGGGCTGCATCACCGGATCGAGCATGTGAGGACTCTTGACGGCGTACATTATTATAACGATTCAAAAGGGACCAACGTGGCGGCAGTGGTACGTGCCCTCGAGAGTTTCGATGTGCCCGTAATACTGATTATGGGCGGTAGGGACAAGGGCGGAGATTACACCGTGTTGCGGGAACCGCTCAGGAAACGGGTAAAAAAACTGATTGTTACGGGAGAAGCGAAAGAGAAAATTTTGGCGGTTTTGGGAAAAACCACCATATCCCGGGAGGCAGCGGATCTTCAAGAAGCCGTCGTCTCGGCCCACCAAGCCGCGGATCCCGGAGAGGTGGTTCTTTTGTCGCCCGGATGTTCGAGCTTTGACATGTTTGCGAATTATGCCGAACGTGGCGAGGCTTTTTGCAGGGCGGTACATAGCCTGGAAAACGATGTATGAGGTCAAGGACTCCGTATCTGATTGAGAATCAAGGTTGTTGTCCAAACCGATGTTTCGCAAACCGGACATCCGTCACTGGGAACCCGGTGTCTTTTATTCGGTTGCTGACCAGCGAGAGGCTATAAGTAGATGATACCTCATAAGCAACATAGCAAAGACGGCGCCGGGTACGATCGTGTTCTCCTCGTTGGTGTTTTTCTGCTGATGGGCATAGGGGTGGTTTTGGTCTACAGCGCGAGCTCCATGGTTGCCATGCAACGCTTCGGCAGTCACACGTATTTTTTAAACAGACAGGTTGTCCATGCCTTACTGGCGATTCTTATCGTCATATGCTGCCGGCACATACCTTATTCTACCTATAGGGTCTTGGCATATCCTCTCCTGGCCCTTGCTTTTGTGTTGCTTGCGGCCCTGTATATGCCGGGCCTTGGGCATACGGTGGGCGGCGCGAAACGATGGTTGCGGTTTTTCGGTGTGTCCTTCCAGCCTTCGGAATTCGCCCGGTTGGCACTTGTCGTCTATCTGGCCTACTCCCTGAGTAAAAAGCAAGACCGGATAAAGGTATTCAGTATCGGGTTTGTGCCGCATGTCATGGTCTTTCTCTTCTTCATGGTTCTGATTATGTTACAGCCGGATTTCGGCATGGTAGCCATGATCGCCCTTATCGGATGGGTGATGCTTTTTGTGGGAGGCGTGCGTGTGTCCTACCTTTTGGCGGGCCTGGCTGCCGCGCTGCCTATCGCATACTATGTGCTGATACATGCCGGATATCGCATCAGAAGGCTTGTCAGTTTCATGGATCCTTGGGAGCATCAAAGTGATGCCGGATATCAGGTGGTCCATTCTTTGATGGCTTATGGGTCAGGGGGTGTCTTGGGTTTGGGGATTGGAAACGGCTATCAGAAGCTTTTCTATCTGCCCGAACCCCATACGGACTTTATCTTGTCCGTGGTAGGAGAGGAACTTGGGCTTGTCGGTATATGCTTCATAAGCGCTCTGTACGGGGTTATTTTGTGGCGCGGCACTGTCATTGCCCTCAAAGCAAGGGATCACTTTGGTATGTTTTTGGCCGTAGGCCTGACTGCCGCGATCGGTTTTCAGGCCGCCATCAATGCCGCTGTGACCTTGGGACTTATGCCGACCAAGGGGTTGACTCTTCCCTTCTTAAGCTATGGCGGCACATCCATGACCGTCAACGCCGTGGCAATAGGGATTCTGCTGAGCATTGGGGCTGAACCCCCGGGCGTCGACAAGATTCGTGTATCCAGAGCAGCCAACAGTGGTTTCTTAAAACGAAGCCCGAAACGCAGGTTGACATGAAGCTGCTTATTGCCGGCGGAGGTACGGGCGGCCATCTTTTCCCGGCCGTAGCTTTGGCCGAGCAGTGGCAGGCGCGATTTCCGGGAGAAGAGATCCTTTTTGTGGGAACAAACAATCCAATGGAAATGACTGCACTGGCAAAAAGAGGGTATAATCACGTGGGCATTCCCGTTGAAGGTCTGAAGGGCCGGGGGCTTTGGAGACAGATCCGATCATTAGTGCGGATTCCGAAAGCTTTTTTTCAGGCCCTTGGGATCATCCGGCGTTTTGACCCTTTTGTGGTCGTCGGTGTCGGGGGCTATGCCTCCGGACCGGTGATACTTGCCGCCAAATTTTTAGGGAAAAAGGTTGTCATTCATGAGCAAAACATGATTCCCGGTCTGACCAATCAGATGCTTGCACGATTTGCAGATCGGATATGCATTTCTTTTCCGGATACCATGCGTTTGTTCAAAAGCTCAAAAGTGGTGGTGACGGGAAATCCTGTGAGGAGCAATATCCTGGCTACAAAGGAAAAACACGGAAAGGCCGATGGGTTTAAGGTGTTGGTGGTTGGCGGCAGCCAGGGCGCCCATGCCATCAATTGCAGGGTTGTGGAGGCTTTGGGTCACCTAAAAAACCCCGAGAAGATGTCGTTTGTGCATCAAACCGGAGAAAAAGATGTCGGGTGGGTGAGAAGGGCTTACCAAGACCGCGGCTTGGCGGCTGCGGTGGAGGCCTTTATTGAAGAGATGCCCGATGCCTACCGTTGGGCCGATGTTGTGATTTGCCGGGCAGGGGCAACGACTGTAGCAGAGTTGACAGCCATGGGAAAGCCGGCCATTTTCATTCCTTTTCCTTTTGCTGCCGACAACCACCAAGAACGCAATGCGCGCTATGTGGAAAAATCGGGGGGTGGGGAGGTGCTCTTGGAAAGGGACCTTGACGGCAAAACGTTGGCATCAAAACTGGAAGCTTATGCCGCCGACCCGGAGGCTCTCAAGGCTATGTCCTTAAGGGCCGGGGCCTTGGGGCGCCCTGAAGCGGCATGGCTTGTTATAGAGGAGTGTCGCAAGATCGTTGGTTAGTGGTCATTGGTGATTACTCCCTGGTGATTGGTCTTTTCATGGATATAGGTAGAAGGAAGACGGCATCGGAATCCACACCATCTTTTGTCTGGATGCTTATGGTCTTCTTGGTAAGTTCTCGTAAAACGAAACCGGGCATCAAAAAACCGTTCCGATTATCGGAGAACGGCATCGAAACCGCCCATATAAACGGCTAGAGAAACATGTATCAAAAATCGTATCACATTCATTTCGTGGGAATCGGCGGGATCGGCATGAGCGGTATGGCGGAACTTTTGTTGAATCTGGATTACAAAGTGAGCGGTTCCGATCTGAAATCCACGGATATTACCAAACGTTTGGCCAAACTTGGAGGGACCGTGTTCCAGGGGCATCGTCCGGAACAAGTCCATGGCGCTGATGTGGTGGTGGTGTCCTCGGCTGTCGGTGTCGACAATCCGGAATGCGTGGCTGCCAGAAAGGCCATGGTGCCGGTCATTCCCCGGGGTGAAATGTTGGCGGAACTCATGCGTCTCAAATACGGTATTGCCGTAGCCGGCGCACACGGCAAAACGACGACGACCTGGATTACCGGCTCCATTCTCGATTCAGGAGACCTGGACCCAACGATTGTTATCGGAGGCAAGCTGAAAAGTTTGGGCAGCAATGCCCGTTTGGGGCAAGGAGAATTCATCGTGGCCGAGGCCGACGAAAGCGATGGTTCCTTTCTGAGGCTGTCGCCGACGATTGCCGTGGTCACCAATATCGATGCGGAGCACCTCGACTACTATGGGGATCTGAAGACTATCAAAAGTGTGTTTCTCGATTTCATCAACAAGATCCCATTTTACGGCATGGCCGTGTTGTGTCTCGACAATGAGGGTATTCAGGAACTTATTCCCCGTATCGAGAAGCGGTTTGTGACGTACGGTCTGACTTCTCAGGCGGACTATGAGGCAAAGGATATATCCTTTGAAGGCATGTGCAGCCGTTTTAAGATGTCCTATAAGGGAAAACCCCTGGGGCCGGTGGGACTGAATCTGCCCGGTGTTCATAATGTCTACAACGCCATGGCAAGCATTGCCGTGGGTTTGGAACTCGGGATTGCTTTTGAACAATGTGCGGCGGCCCTGCGAAACATTGAAGGCGTCCAACGAAGACTGGAAATCAAGGGGTCCACGCACAGCGGTGCGATCGTTGTCGATGACTATGGGCATCATCCGACAGAGATCAAGTCAACCCTTCAGGCCGTCAGACAATCTTGGCCGGAGCATCGACTCATCGTGGTATTTCAGCCTCATCGTTATTCGCGTACCAAAGCGCTTTTCGACGATTTCGCGCGGTCTTTTTACCAGGCCGATAGTCTGGTGATCCTTCCCGTCTACAGCGCGGGGGAGGCGCCGCTTGAAGGCGTCAATAGTTACAATCTCTATGAGCAAATTCGCCTCCATGGCCACAAAGATGTCGTGTTTGAGACGGATCCCGAGGGGGTTTTGTCCCATTTGAGAAACCTTGTGCAACCGGGAGATGTCATCCTGACACTGGGCGCCGGCGATGTGTGGAAGATCGGAGAGGCCTTCCTGAAGGAAAGTTGAGGGCTGTTTGGCTGCTTATGAGAGAAGAACACAATCGGTGGCTCAAAAACAGATTCGGGGCTCTGGTGGCCTTTGATGAACCGATGTCCAGGCATACAACTTTTGAAATTGGAGGTCCGGCCACCATCGTAACGGTCAAAACGGACCAACAACTGCAGGACCTGGTAAGGTGGGCCAGGGAAAATGATCAACCCGTGAAGGTTCTTGGGGCCGGGAGTAATTTGCTGGTTAGGGATGAAGGGATAGAAGGCGTGGTGCTGAAGTTGGCCAATGGTTTTGAGGCTGTAGAGTCCGTAACCCGGGACGCTTTCAGTATGGTCGAAAAGGTCACTGCGGGAGCGGGAAGTGCGGTGCGGGCGCTGGGCGGATATGCATTGAAACGGGGTTTGGCGGGGCTGAATTTCACGCTGGCGATTCCGGGTACCGTTGGTGGGGCTCTTCGCATGAACGCGGGGGCATGGGGATCATGTATGGCCGACGCCACGCAGGCCGTGACTTTGTTGGATGCCAAGGGCAATGTTGTCAGCAGAAAAAGACAGGACCTGCGTTTCAGGTACAGAGGGTTGGATCTGGCCGAAGGCGAATTGATTTTGCGTGGTGAATTTGCATTGAAACGGGCGGATCGTGACGTGCTTCGAAAGGAGGCGGCCCAAATGCAAAAAACACGCAAGACTCATCAGCCCTTGCGAGAGCCCAGCGCGGGTTGTATTTTTCGAAATCCCGAAGGCATGTCCGCGGGCGAGCTTATTGAAAAGGCCGGACTGAAAGGCCTTCGATTGGGAGATGCGGAGATATCAAAAAAACATGCCAACTTTATCGTCAACAAAGGCTGTGCCAAAGCATCCGAGGTCATCTTGCTCATAGAGCAAATTCAAAAAACGGTGTTTCAACGGTTTGGCATTCAACTGGAACCGGAGGTGATTATCGTTGGCTAAAAAACGTGTCCGCAGGAATTACTACAAAAACAGCGGCTCCCGTAAGAAAGCGCGGATTCTCAGCCGCATGTTGTTCGGGGCCAGATTGGTGCTTTTGGTTGCCTGCATGGGGGGGACAAGCCTGCTGTTTATTCTTGCCCATGACGCGTTGACGCAAAGTTCCCATTTCGAGGCCAGACAAATCACTGTTGAAGGAAACGCGAGGCTTTCAAAAGAAGCCGTGCTCAGGCAGGCGGGTGTCAAGCTGAACGACAACATCCTGGCCATCAACTTAAAGGTGCTGCGCGACAATTTATTGGGTGATCCGTGGATTGCCCAGGCAGAAGTGGAACGGGAATTGCCGGGCGCTATTCATATCCGAATCAAAGAGCAGGTTCCCGTGGCGGTGATTGAATTGAACCGGCCTTATTTTTTAAGCGAGGCGGGGCAAATATTCAAACCCGTAGAACCGTCGGATTACACCGATGTGCCTGTGGTTACGGGGCTGAAGCTTTCGGACATTGATCCCGGCAATCCGGGCCGTTCTCTTGCACTGGGGGCCATCATGGAAGTCATCCGCTTGACCAGGCTTCATGGGAGCGTATTGCCCTCCTACAGTGTTCACGGCATTCATGCAGATTCCGAGCTGGGTTTAACCCTATTTGGTTTTCCAAACAAGATGGTCATCAAGCTGGGTTTTGAGGACTATGAGTCCAAATTTGACCGATTGCGGGATATGATCGCCTATTTGACACCGGAAGACGGCTTGCAACATGTCGGATGTGTAGACCTGAATGATCGCGACAGGGTCGTCATTGAGCCTTCGGACAAGATGTCTCTTCTGGGCGTGTGTTATCGAAAGGAGATGTAAAGGGTGCAAGGGGAAGGAGAACTCGTCGTAGGGCTGGATATCGGTACGACAAAAATTTGTGCCGTGGTGGGCGAAGTAAACCCCGATGGAATTGATATCGTTGGGATCGGGACCCATTCGTCTGTCGGCCTGCGCAAGGGTGTAGTGGTGAACATAGAATCCACCGTTGATTCCATCAAAAAGGCTGTCGAGGAAGCCGAGCTAATGGCCGGTTGCGAGATTACAACGGTGTATGCGGGCATCGCAGGCGGTCATATCAAAGGGTTTAACAGCCATGGCATTGTTGCAGTCAAGGGCAATGAGATTGTCCAGAAAGATATTGATCGGGTGATTGATGCCGCAAGGGCGGTGGCCATTCCTCATGACCGAGAAGTCATTCATGTGCTTCCACAGGAATTTATCGTGGACGAACAGGACGGCATTCAAGATCCTCGCGGCATGTCGGGGGTTCGCCTGGAGGCCAAGATTCATATCGTCACAGGGGCTGTGACATCGGCCCATAATTTGGTCAAATGCGCCAATAGGGCGGGTCTTGATGTGGCCGATATCGTCCTTCAATCGCTCGCATCCTGTGATGCCGTGCTCAATAAGGAGGAAAGGGATCTGGGTGGAGCGCTTATTGATTTTGGAGGCGGTACCACGGATTTGGCTGTCTTCAAAGGAAAAAGCATAAAACACACCTCGGTGCTGGCTCTTGGCGGCAACAATCTGACCAACGATATATCGGTAGGCCTCAGAACGCCCATGGCGGAAGCTGAAAAGATCAAGATTAAATATGGTACGTGCGTTCCGGACAGCGTGGGCAAGGACGAAACCATTGAGGTGGCCGGTGTGGGTGGAAGAAAACCCAGAACGCTGTCTCGGCAGATTCTGGCTGAAATATTGGAACCCAGGGTGGAAGAAATACTGAGCCTGATCAGTCGGGAGATTTTTCGGGCCGGCATGGAAGACGTGGTGGCTTCCGGGATCGTTGTTACGGGGGGGTCTTCTCAGTTGGCGGGAACCCTTGAGATCGCAGAATCGGTGTTCAGCCTCCCTGCCCGCATGGGGAAACCCATGGGAATCAGGGGGCTGGTGGATGTGGTCAACAATCCGATGTATGCCACGGCCGTGGGCTTGGTGATTTACGGCGCCAACGCGCAACCTACTAAAAAGTTTAGAATCAGGGATAAGCATATCTTTAACCGTGTCATGGCAAGGATGAAAAGATGGTTCAAGGAGATCGTGTGAAAGAAACAAGAGCAGGAGAGGAGGGGACAATGGTTTTTAATTTTGTAGAGAGTGAAAAATCGGCGAAGATCAGGGTAGTGGGGATCGGTGGTGCAGGGGGCAATGCCATCAATAACATGATTGACTCCAGGCTTCAGGGGGTGAAATTCATGGTGGCAAATACGGATGCCCAGGCATTGGATGTTTCCAAGGCGCCGATCAAGATCCAGATGGGAGAAAGGCTGACCGAGGGGTTGGGTGCGGGAGCCAATCCGGAAGTGGGTCGTCAGGCGGCCATGGAAAACATCGAGGCCATCCGAAATGCCGTTGGCAACAGCCACATGGTTTTCATCACGGCAGGCCTGGGTGGCGGCACCGGCACGGGAGCGGCGCCGGTCATTGCGGAGGCAAGCAAGGAGTCCGGTGCCCTGACCGTTGCCGTGGTGACCACTCCCTTCAGCTTCGAAGGGAAAAAACGTATGGAGCAGGCCCAGGAAGGGTTGCGGGAGCTTAGAAAGGTAGTGGATACGGTGATCACTATCCCTAATGACCGGCTCAGGGGCTTGGCATCAAGGAATGCAACCATGCTGGAGATGTTCAAAAGAGCCGACGAGGTGCTCCTTCACTCCGTCAAGGGTATTACAGATTTGATCATGATGCCCGGTCTTGTGAATCTTGATTTTGCTGATGTGAGGACCACCATGTCGAAAGCAGGCATGGCGCTCATGGGAACGGGCATCGGCAGCGGAGAAAACAGGGCGATGGAAGCGGCTGAAAGTGCCATCTCCCACCCGCTTTTAGAGGATCTGTCTATTTGCGGCGCCCGTGGTGTGCTGATGAATATCACGTGTGGTCCGGACCTTACCATGGCCGAAATGACCGACGCGTCAGACCTTATCTGCAAAGAGGCGGGCGATGATGCTGAAATCATTTGGGGCACGGTGCTGGATGAGTCTGCCGGCGAAGAACTCAGGGTCACGGTTATTGCAACCGGCATTCATTCCGAGGCGGAACGGGAGACCAAAAGGTTTTCAGGCAGGGTCCGTGATATTACCCCGGAAGATCTCGCCGGAGCAGGAAGACTGGACGAACCGACTTTCATCCGAAAAGAAAAAGCGGTTGGCGAGGGAACCGGCGCCCAGTACAGGGGATATCGAGGCATTATCCTGGATGAAGACGATCTGGACGTGCCGACTTTCATGAGAAGAAAAGCAGACTGATACCCGGACGCTTCGTACCCCGGAATAGATGATAAGGACATGGCGGATTGCAAGGGTATTGAGCCTGTATATCTCTGGAGCGAAGGTGCCGCATGTCACCGAAAAAACGGGAAACCGCCCCGGGTTTGCCCGGCGCGGAGAAGGGGACCATCAGAAAACACTGGCGGGGCAAAGTCTCTGTGGCGCTTGCCTATCCCAACGCGTATCATGTCGGTATGTCGAGCCTTGGGTTTCAGGCAGTATATGGTTTGTTCAACAGTTTTAAGGACGTTGTTTGCGAAAGGGTTTTTCTGTCCCAACCCGGGAAAAAAACGGAGGGCCTGCGCTCTTTGGAATCCAACAGGCCCCCGGCGGATTTCGATATCATTGCTTTTTCGATCTCCTTTGAAAACGATTACCCCAACCTTCTCACCATGTTGGACCGAGCTGGACTCCCCCTGCATGCTTCAGAGCGCCCCCCCTCCATTCCTCTGATCATCGCAGGGGGAGTAACCAGCTTGCTGAACCCCGAACCTTTGGCGCCCTTTGTAGACTGCTTCCTCATTGGTGAAGCAGAATCTCTCCTGCCGGGTTTTTTTGAAGTCTATTTTGAAATCCGTGCAAAAACCTCAGAGAAGCAAAGCTTTCTTAGGGTTCTGGCCTCCACCGTTTCAGGCGTCTATGTGCCGTCGTTATATGATGTGTCTTATGCGGCCGATGCTACTATTGAGCGCTTTTCCCCCAAGGGTAATGCGCCTTCCAAGATCACGCGAGCCGTCGTCGACGATTTGTCTCACCACGACACTTGTACCACCGTTCTAACCGCACAGACCGCTTTTGACAATACCTACTTGATAGAAGCCGCCCGGGGATGTCCCCATGGCTGCCGTTTTTGCGCGGCCGGTTACGTCTATAGACCGCCTCGGTTCAGAAAAGGATCACAATTGGCAGCGTCTTTGGAGAAGGCGGTCGCGGAGGTATCCCGGATCGGCGTTGTTGCCGCGGACGTTGGCGATATTCCCGATCTTGAATCTTTTTGCTGCGGGGTTCTGGACCGGCATATCAGCTTTTCTTTCAGTTCTTTGAGAGCGGACCTTATCACACCGACACTGTTGGCGTTGCTCAAACAAAGCGGCGCCAAGACTGTTACCATTGCACCGGATGCGGGGTCGGAGGCCATGCGCCGGACAATAAACAAAGGCATTTCGGAACAAGACGTGTTTCGTGCCGTGGAGATGATAGGCGATGCGGGGATTCCGAATCTGAAGCTGTATTTCATGGTTGGGCTTCCAACAGAGACTGCGTCCGACGTGGACGGCATTATTTCCCTGTGCAAAGAGATCAAACAGTGCTTCCTGAAGGCCGGTCGTGCAAAAGCCAGACTGGGCCGGATCAGTGTGAGTCTGAATGCTTTTATCCCAAAACCCTTCACCCCGTTTCAGTGGGTTCCGATGGAAAATGTCAAAAATCTGAAGGCCAAGATCCGACGGGTTAAAGACGGCCTGAGGCGAGTGGCCAACGTGCGCGTTCAGGCGGATTCGCCGAAATGGGCCTATATTCAGGCCCTGCTGTCCCGGGGGGACAGGAGGGCCTCAGAGCTGCTGGCGGCGACGCACAAAAACAGGGGAAACTGGGCGCAGACCCTGAAAACGTGCGTTGTGGACCCGGACTTTTTTGTCTATAGGCAGCGGTCTTTCGATGAGATCCTGCCGTGGGATTTCATAGACCATGGGGTAAAAAAGACTTTCCTCATTGAAGAATGCCAAAAGGCGTTCAGAAGAGAAACGACGCCGCCATGCCAAGTGGGCCGGTGCAAAGCGTGCGGGGTTTGTGCGTAGGAAGCCGACTCAAACCCCATCTGCGCTTTTTTTTGCCGTCAATCCACAGGTCGGCGTTTACATTCAAAATCCCAACAATCCATCCGTTATCTTCATCCGGACTCGGCGAGTAAAAATCCCGTCCTACCCAAAATCCACCGCTTGAGCCCAGTCAAAATAAAGATCCGGATCCAGAGGGCCCGGTTTTTTGTTACCCCCTTAAAGGGGGCTTACCTGGCGCCTCTGCTTAAATCCGAATATCTAATTTCGAAATTGCGGCTTGCGCCTTGAAAACAGTACGTGCTTCGGTTTTCGAATTTATCTTGGGCCTAACTTCGGCAAAGGCGTAACAACTCTGACCTGGCCCTGAGGACCAGGTTTTAAAACGACCAATAAACTGGGCAATCCTCATTCTTTTCCGCCTGCAAAAATTTTTAAATACCGCACGCGCCCGTTGTTTCGGAAAGTCAGATGCCCAAATGAAATCGCAAAGGCGTTACGAAACAAGTGTTCGAAGAGCGCGGTAACGTTGTTTGCGGGTTCCAGGTACCGAACTTTACAAACGATGAGATCTGTATATTCTGGAAGGGCCTGTTTTTCAGATTTTGTTTCGAAATCTCTTCGCCAACAGACGAAAACACCATCTACGTCATTACGGATATCTATAGAAATGCGCTCTAAGCTCTCAGGTGAAGCCATTTCAAATAAATATCACAACCCGATTTCGAATACTACCGATGCGATAACCGGCCAAATGTCGACTCTGGGGAATTATTCGTTTTTCAAGACAGGGACAATATCTCCAGTGCAATAACTATACTCATCGGGCGCATTCATTGCAGGTATACGCGGAAAGGACGGCCGAACCTACGAGTAGAGATGCGGTAAAGTATCTATAATGAAGCGCCACGGGTCGCGAGACATGCGCTGTCCTCGTGAAGGCGCGTTATGCGTCTTTTATCGGAGTGCTTTTATCGTATATGAACTCGGGATCAAGATCCACGCCGTCGTCCCATTCAATCGTGTCAAATGACACTCTGGCGCGTTTAAATCTCTCGAAGTCGCATTTTTTTAAATACGCCAAAGTCCAAATAAGGTTTCATGTCGAGGATCCGTTTCTCGCCATTATCGAGAACGATTTTAAGAGAGAAATCCCGATTCGCCGTTACCTCAGAAACTGACCGATACATGAAACTCTCCTATTGCAGCGGTTGGATTTTGAATGGATCTTCTCCGTTCATAACAAGTTTCCAATTCGCCATTAGTTCTTCCTGATGGAGTTCAGATCATGCCAAGACTAGTTTCGTTTGCCTCTTTGGCAAATCACCAGTCAATATTTCGCATGTCCGTATATCTACAGTGGCTTTGTATTCATTAAACATGGAAATGAGGTGGATTGTGCTTCCCTGGCGCGAAATACATCCGAATAATTATACCGTAAAACATCGAAATAGTAGGCATGATCCTTTCTATCCTTTCGCATAACACTTTGGCTCAAGGGCGCGCAGCGAAGCGGAGCGTCCCTTGGAGCCCATTGTTATGTTCTTATATTTACCAGTAACCAGAATCATCGAACTCTTTAACACACGTAGGTCGTTCGTTGATGATTGGAATTGGCTCTCCTGTTAAGGATTGCCCGAGCCAACCTTCTGGCATCGAAAGCGTCAGCGGAGCCTGGACGACATTTTCTGACAGTGTTTGAAATCCCACCTTCGAGTAGAAGGATGGATCACCATATGTAACAGCTACAGTCGCCGAACGATTTTTCAGTTCACTAAGACCGTAATTGATAAGTGCTTGCCCGACACCCTTTCCCTGATAATCAGTGCTGACTGCAACTGGAGCAAGCATGTAAACCTGTATGGACCCATTAAATTTAAGGCGTGAAAAAAAAATCGATCCGATGAGTGATTCTTTTTCATATGTGCCGAGGCAGATTATTTCTTGATTGTCGATGTTTGAAGATAACTCTGAGGCAAGATTGCCAATCAGTTTACCTTCTTTCTCTCCTTCAGATGAGGTGAAAACAGACGTGAAAAGTTTTGATACTTCTTTTTGGTTGGTTTTGTCGAGAATTCTATGATTCATGCCTCATCCTGCAATCGGTTTTCGCTAAGTTTTTTTTGAACATATTATTATGACGATTCTTTTTTGGGGATTTCCCAAAACTGAGACATTTTTTTATTAGAATATATCAAAAAGACGAAAACGCAAAATTGTTCTTTGATAACAACGTTCTATAATCCTTTGGACGACTAAGTTCAAATTTGCAAAATGGAAGAGATTCTTCTTTTTGCTGCTATTTTAAGGGTTATGTAGAATCGGCATAACAATTAGGAACTGATCGTTTTTTTTAAGACACTTTCTGATCGGCAGGATTAATCAGAATTATAGATGGCATCATTCATCGACACTCCAACATAAATCAGCCCTCATTACGTATAGGAAGCCAACTTTTATATACCCCTATTTCTTGATTTTACAATAGATTTCTTCTTTTTCACGTTTGGTGCTCCATAGACACAGTGAATATGCGATGGGGAAGCTATAAAAATCAACTCGGCGGCGGCATTCTTGAACATTTCAAACAAAAATCTTACAATCCTCGCCGGTAAGGCCTCTAGTCCCATCCCAGTTAACCGCATTACAAGAAAGGATGCCTGTGCCATGAAAGTCTTAAAAGCCATTCAATACGCCCTGGAATACCACAGGAACAATTGAAGATTCCCCGCAAAAAGCTACGGGAAATCTTCACCGCAAGGAACACGACTAATTTTATATACGGTCGCTGACCCCGCTGCTTAGCGGGGAATGCGCTCCTTTAAACGGTTCGAAAAAGAACACCGTCAGATCGTGCGAGATGGTCTTCACCAGGTTCGAAAGCCGGTTCGGGAACAGAGAGCTGGGCTCCGTTACGCCGGATGAAGTCCTTTCGTTTCTCACACACTTGACGGACGGCAGGAAACAGTCCACGAAACGATCCCGTTACGCGGCTTTGTCAGCGTTCTTTTCTCTCATCGAAAGCACCCTGGATCCTCAAATCCAAAACCCTTGTAAGACTACGATGCTGAAAAAGCTTTTCGGGCCGGCAAAGGCTGCCAACCGCCGGATCCTGGAAAAGGAAACGGTTGACGAAATCATCTTCAGAACACCCGAACCAAGGAACCGCATCATTCTGGAACTTATGGCCCGAGGCGGGATGAGGATCGGTGAGGTTTTGTGGGGCTTCGAGTCAGGGATGTGGACGGCTGTAAGCTCATCCTCAAAGCCCCGAAGAGCGGAAAAGAATCCGAGGTGGTTTTCATTCCGCAGAAGGTCGCCAACAGGCTACGGCAATACATCGAGGACCGGAAAATGGGCGCCGATCAGCGGATCTTTCCATTGACCTACCAAGGCGCCCGGGCCATGGTGAAAAAAGCCGGCAATCTGGTCGGCATCGCAATGGCACCCCATGACCTGCGACGACACGCTGCCACCTATGCTAGCCGATCAGGAACGCCGATCGAGATCGTCAGCAAGGTCATCCTCAGGCACGCGAATCTGTCGACCACCCAACGGTATTTGGGAAAAGTCAGCGACGTTGAGGCTCTGAGATGGATTGAAAATCTGCACGGTTAAACCCATGAAAGGGGCGAGGCAAATGGGCTTCGCCCCGACAGGGATTTTCTCCGACTCTTTTCCGGGGCTTGAAAATCCCGCTCAGATGTGATTTACATTCGGCATCTCAAAAAATTTGAAAATCAACAAGTTGGCTTCCTATACGTAATGAGGGCTGATTTTCCATCATTATCGAAAAGCAGTTTTGATCCCACCGTTATTTTTGTGGTTTAGTGAAGCCATCTAAACCATTTTCACATGTTGTTAAAAACTAGGGAATATTTTAAGGTTACCATATTGTTGGAAGAGATGGATGGAAAACTTTCATTGTTTACCTCTCCTGTTGAGCTTATACAATTTCCGAGCGAAGGAGATGAGACTAATGGAGATTGGAAAACAGATCTTTGAGATCGCCATTGAAAATGGTGCAAGTCTTGCTGGCATTGCCAGTGCTGAAGCATTGAAGGGGTCACCCTCCCACGTAATATATCCTCAAATGGGCAATTACGGGGGAATCGGTACCGTCCAGGATGATGACACCTTATCCGATGATCAGCTGTTCAAATGGCCGCATCAAGGAAAATCCGTACTTGTAATTGGCTTTTCCCATCCCCGGGGCAAGCCCGAACTTGACTGGGGGGGTGGGGAAAGGAC
>CAYSGJ010000053.1:0-13504 GCA_964430705.1 uncultured Desulfobacterales bacterium
GGGAAAAAAGCTCCCGAGTCATTCAGCGTCAAAAATGCGAACTGTTTGAGGGCGTTAGCCCGAGTTTTTGCATTTTAGCTGAAGGGCTCGGGAGCGCCCCAAATGCTTACGGAGAGAGCAAAATCGACTTTTTGCGAGACCATCTTGTTTCGAATATGAAAAATGGTGGGCGCTCAGAATTTGGGTTCATCCGGTTAAAGCAACCTTGAGGGATAACAGCGTGCGTCAACAGCCGGCTATTTTGGCATCAACAGGCAAAAACTCGCTCAGACAGTTTGCGTAGGGGCGAACCTGATCCAAGCCCGTACAATCAAAGGACTGACAAGAACGGCCCGTTTACCCTGTTACCGTCTCCTGGCTTTTATCTCTTTAAGAATGGAATTGTACTGGAGAGCAAACCCTATAGGAAAGGTGCAACAGAATCTGCCCTTCTACCAAAGATTTGCTCACGAAGAATTTACACAAAAAAGTTGACAGCACCGAAACAGAATTTGGTTGTATGGTTTTCATGCTTTGCTGTTAATCAGGGTTGTTTTTGGGAAATCGAAGGGGGAAGCTTTCGGTGAACGGCCCTGTTGCTTGTCAAAATTTTGACGCGCAAAAGGATATTAAGCAAAATGGCTGTAACCGCCGGCAGGCAGATCCGCTTCACCGGCCGGCGTCCGGATTTTTATCCCCTGACCCTTGGTGACGATTCCTATCATGGCCGCGGGCGTTCCGAGTATGGCTTCGGTGACGGCTGCAATGGATTTTCGATTATTTTTGGACGCCGTAAAGAGTAGCTCGTAGTCTTCGCCGCTGTTGAGCACCCAGTCCATGGGGTCCATGTTGTTTCCGGCCGCCAGCCTTAACAAGGGTTCTGATATGGGGATGGAGCGACTTTCAAGTAAGGCGCCGGCGTGACTTGCCCGGCATATATGATCCAGATCTTTGGCGATTCCATCTGAAATGTCAATCATGGCGTTGGCCAGGCGTTTTCGGCCTAGAGCCTTTCCCACCTCAAGGCGGGGTTTTGGCCTTTGGTGGGCCTCAATGAGCGATTCATATCCGCTGTGCGCTGCAGGGCCTTTGCTGAGCAACAGAAAAAGCCCGGCGCCGGCATCGCCCAAGGGGCCGGTGACGTAAATATCATCGCCTATCTGCGCGCCGGCGCGATACACCACCCCACCTTTCGGGCAATTGCCGATAAGGGTCACGGTGATGACTGCTGCAGCAGGGCTTCGAACCGTGTCGCCGCCGGCTAGAATGATGCCGGTTTTTTTGGCCAGGGTATTGAATCCGGAGAAAAAAGATTCAACAAAAGCCACGTCGGTGTCTTGGCTGATGGCCATAGAAAGAAATGCGGCAGTGGGAGTACCTCCCATGGCGGCAATGTCGCTGATGTTTACTGCCAGTGATTTCCAACCCAAATCTTCGGCGGACAGCGTCTCGGCGGTAAAGTGCACCTCTTCAAACAACGTGTCTGTGGTGACCAGCAAGAGGGTGTCTCGGGACGTTTGCAGGACCGCGCAATCATCGCCGATACCTTTTTCAAGATAGGGTGCCCGTCTTTTTGAATGGCTCTGCCGCGCGCGTTCGATGATGCCCGCCTCACCGATATTTTTTACTGCCCGGTTATTTTTCATGGGATCAACAACGAAGATACGGCACAGGCCTTTTTATTCCGACAAAGCGGTTTTCATCCTACGGAGCATGTCTTCTGGTCCAAGGAAGCCAACGATTCTCAAATGGTGCAACACAGTCCCGTCGGGCCCCACAAAGACTATGGTGGGCAATCCGGAGACGTTGAATTTTTCCAAGAGGGATTGGCGGTCGGGATCCGGCGACGTAAAGTCCGCTCTGACCATCACAAAGGCCTCGGCGGTCTTTGCAACCTCGGCGTCTGAAAAGGTCTTGTTGTCCAGCTCTCTGCACGCCCCGCACCAGTCTGCATAAAAATCAATAAGAATGGGTTTATTGTCTTTGGATAACTGTTCCAATGACTGATTCGTATAAGGAACCCAAGCGATGGTTTCCGCTTTGGCGTGAAATGCCTGATTGACGGCGAATCCTCCGGCAACGATGAAAATCAACCCCACGACGGCCCGCACCGTTTTGAACATGCGACTATAGCCCTGCCCCGATTCCAGAAACCCAAGGAAAATCCCGCCAAAGACGGCGAGGACGCCCAGATAAAACCCTTGCTGGCTATGAGCCTGTTTGCCTTGAGGAATGAGAAAATAGAGCGCTACGCCGATGAGAAGCACACCAAAGAGCTTTCGTATCCAGACCATCCACATGCCCGATTTGGGCAATCGGCTGAGAAGTCCGGAGGATACGGCCAAAAAAAGATAGGGCAATCCCAGGCCCAGTCCCATCACAAAAAAAAGCAGGGTGCCTTTTACAACCATGCCGAGTTTGGCTACGATGCCGATCAGACCGATGATAATGCCTGCGGCACAAGGAGCAATCACAAGCCCTACGGTCAGTCCCATGACCAAAGAGCCCACGATTCCTTTTCGGGCTTTGCCGCTGTAGGTCATCAAAAAGGCCGGGACCCGGATTTCGAAGGCGCCGAACATGCTCGTGGCCATGGACAGGATGATCATGGCCATTACAATGACGAACCATGGGTTTTGGAACATGAATCCCCACTGCTGTCCTGCCATGCTTGAGATCAGTCCGAGCGCGGAAAAAACAATGGCAATGCCCATCACATAGTACATAGCCAAGATAAATATCCTGCCTTTTTTCTCCTCGCCTTGTCCCCCAAAAAAAGCAATGGTCATGGGAATAACCGGGTACACGCAAGGGGTAAGATTCAAGGCCAGGCCGAACACAAAAAAGGCGGCCACTGCATAGACAAGACCCTTTTCAATGACCTCTTTGGCGCGCGATTCTTCTGTGGACCAAGACGCCTGTTGTTGAAAAACAGAGTTGTCGCGCAGGCGGACAGGTTCGTCTTTGCCGACTATGTCCAACGGCGCTTCGAAGCGCACGCTGGTCGGCATGAAACAGGCGCTATCGTCACAAGCCTGATAGCTTAGGGTCCCCGATACCGTTGCCGTTGTCTCGGGCATCTCTTCAGATACCGTCCCTTGGGTGAAAAACACCGTTTTGCCTTCATAGACCGAAAGTTTCCGTTTGGAAAAAGCGAATGACCTGAATATTGCGTTGGGGTAGCTTACCGGGCTGTAGGTGATTCCATCCGTTTTGCCGAACTCCACAATGGTGGGAACGAGAAACTCGTCTCCCGGATCGTGGCTGTGAATATGCAACCCTTTCTTGATGGCGGCTTCCAGTGCTATGTGAAACGATTCTCCGGGATGGATGGTTTCATGAGATATATGCGCTTTGACCGTGAGCCAATCGCTTTTTTGATGTTCTTGACTGCTCTCAGTGTTTTGGCCGCTGCATGGGCAGGAAAAAAGCCATAGAAACAAACAGACGGCTCCAACCAACCCATATCTTTTGCGTGGTATATTCATGAAAAATCCGTTTTCGAGGGCAACGTCATGCGTCGGGTTCCGACAAGCGATTGAACCCTCGTCGCGGCAAGCTACGGGGAATGCGCTCGCTGATTCGGTTCAAGACCACCTGAACCAGTGCTTCGTGAATACTGTCCGGATCTTTGGACGCGTCGATGATTCGGAAGCGGTCGGGCTCCTGTTTGGCCAGTGTAAGGTATCCGCCGCGTACTTTTTCGTGAAAAGACATGGCCTCTTTTTCAAAACGATCCTCTCGAGTGTCGGCCGTCCGGGTCCCGATCCGCTGCCAGGCTCTTTCCAATCCTTGCCCGACAGGCAGGTCAAGGACCAGGGTCAGGTCCGGCCTGAGGGCGCCGAGGACCATGCGATGCAGTTGCCGAATTTGGTCCAGGTCAAGCCCCCTGGCATACCCTTGATACACGGTGGTGGCATCAAAGAAACGGTCCGAAATGACTATCTTTCCGGATTGTAATGCGGGAGCAATGATTTCATGAATATGCTGAGCGCGATCCGCCGCGTAGAGCAGCAGTTCTGTTGTGGACAGCATGTCGCTGTTGGCGGAGTCCAGTAGAATGGCCCGGATCTTTTTCCCGATCCCGGTGGCTCCCGGTTCCCGCGTGGCTATGCAGTCCTTGCCTCGATATTGAAGCGCCGCCACGAGACGTTGAACTTGGGTGCTTTTGCCGGATCCCTCAATGCCTTCAAAAGTGATGAACATGGACTTCTCGGTTCAAGGCCGCCCTATCTTTGCGGCGAAGCCATTCCCACAGGCTTTGCGCCTTGTTGATCCTTTCTTTTCGTGCCCTTGTAGAAAAAACGCTCCAGAACCTGATGGTATGGTGTCCAGAGGTCTTCCGAATCTTCTTGCTCCATGAATGTCCGCACTCCGGTTACCTTGGCATCAAGATCGTCGAGGTGGTTCAAGATGATGGCTTCAAGAGTCTTTGGCGGTTCGGGTGATCCAAATTCTCGCGTGCCGTGGTGACTGACGATCATATGTTTGAGTAATAAACCCAGATCATCCGGAAAGTCGGGGAGAGTCCGAATCTTTTTTTCGAGCATTTCCACGCCCAGGACGATGTGATTCAGGAGGCGTCCCGAATCGGAGTAATCAATATGTTTTTCATACGTGAATTCATAAATCTTTCCAATGTCGTGAAGGATTCCTCCGGTAAGGAGCAAATCGCGGTCCAGGCCTTTGTAATGATCGGCGACAGCCCGGATGAGGTGAGCGATCGACAGGCTGTGTTCCAGCAATCCGCCAATATACGCATGATGCATCTTCTTTGCGGCAGGGGCCTTTTTGAAAAGACTCACAAACGCGTCATCCTGGAGAAAGGCCTGCAGGAGTGCGGAAAGATGGAGGTTTTGCACTGAGCGGGTGATCTGGACCAACCGGTCGAACATGTCGTCCACATCTCTATCAACGGTCGGGAGAAAATCACGGGTGTCTATATCATCGGCATTTACAGAAGCGACGTGTCGTATTACCAGTTGAAGCTTGTCGTTGTATTGACCGACGTTTCCCGCCACCTTGACGAAGTCCCCGGATGCAAAGCTCTTGTTTACAGCCTCGGCGTTGTCCCACACCACGGCCTTCATCTTGCCGGTGCGGTCTGCTATGTTCAAGGTTAAATAGGGTTCTCCGTTTCTCTTGTAGGCCATCTGCTTGTCTTGGCCTATGAAGATGTCGTCCACCACACCGCCGGCCTTGAGCATGTCTATAAAAGTCTGTTTCATGAAGGAATTTCCTGACGATTCAACGAAGATCCAAACCCCAATCTTCCAGATGCTTGATTGCCTCGTAGTCAGTCATGTCGCATCGGACAGGGGTAATGGAAATGCAATTTTGGCACAGGGCGGCTCCATCGGTATCGGCCTCTTGATCCGATACCTGGGTTTCCACCCCTTGCCAGTAGTAGGTTTGTTTCCTGGGATCCATCCTCTTGAGAAAAGCCTCCCTCAGCGGTGCGATTCCCTGACGGGTTATACGGACACCTTCAATGGCTTCCGGAGAACAGGCGGGGATATTCACGTTCAAAAAGGTGGCTTTAGGAAGGCCCTTTTCCATCACCTTGTGGATCAGGGAACAGACAAATTCAGCCGCATGTGCCAAGGTGTTGTCCGTCGGCAGGTTTTGGGAGACTGCGATGGCAGGCAATCCTAGAAGTGCAGCCTCCTTTGCTGCTGAGACGGTGCCGGAATAATTGAGATTCACCCCCACATTGGGTCCGGGGTTTATGCCTGACACGACCAACTCAGGAGGGGGTTGCAGTATTTCAAGCACGGCCAGCTTGACGCAGTCAGCCGGCGTCCCGTTGACGGCAAACCCGCAACCGCCGTTGGTATTCATCTTGTATATTCTCAAAGGGTTGAGTAAGGTAATGCTGTGTCCGATGGCGCTGCTTTCCTTGTCGGGTGCAACAACCTGAACCTGGTGTTGACGGGATAAGGCTTTTTCCAGCGTCCAAAGGCTTTGGGCGTGAATGCCATCGTCGTTGGTAAGCAATATGTTCATGGCATTGGTAATCTAATGGAAATCCAATGAGATTGCAACTGGAAAACCAAGTCGGTTCCGGCCTTGCAGGCCTGTACATCCACGTTCCATTTTGTCTGCGCAAGTGCCGCTACTGTGACTTCTATTCCGTAACCGACATGACCATGGTTGAGGTATTTGTTCACGGGGTGGAAAAAGAGGTCTTGTTGCTGGACAATTCCGGGGGCGCATTCGACACGATCTATCTTGGCGGCGGAACCCCTTCCGTCTTGAGTCCATTGCTGATCGGGCGGATCATGAAAGCCGTGAAAGATCGTTTTTCCTTTGCTGAAAAGACGGAAATAACCATAGAGGCAAACCCGGGAACCGTATCTTTAGAGGGCCTGGAGGCGTGGGCCGATTGTGGGATCAACCGTGTCAATATGGGGATTCAATCGTTTCACGACGGGCGGCTTCGGTTTTTGGGCCGCCTGCATTCGGCAGAAGATGCCCGCCGGGCCATCCGAACAGCCCGGGATGCGGGAATTATGAATCTTGGCCTGGATCTTATATACGGACTGCCGTATCAGACTCCGCAACAATGGCTGGAAGAACTCAAAGAAGCCGTCGGTTACGAGCCGGAACATCTATCCTGTTACATGCTCACATACGAGCCGGGCACAACATTGCACCGGTGGAGCCGGAACGACAGGTTTTCGCGGCTTGAAGACGATATGGTCGCAGACCTTTTTGACGTGACGATAAACTTTTTGCGCGATTCAGGTTATGAGCAGTACGAAATATCGAATTTTTCCAGAGAAAAAGCCTTTCGTTCCAAACACAACCAGAAATACTGGAACCATACACGATATGTGGGCTTGGGCCCGGCCGCCCATTCCTTCGTGAATTCAAAACGCTCATGGAACCATGCCGACCTGGGGCGATATGTTCGGGATCTGGCGTCGGGGATTCGGCCTGTTGGGGGCTCAGAGTTGTTGGATACGCGCCGGTTGATGTTGGAGGCGGTATATCTGGGTTTGCGGACAACCGACGGGATAGACCCGGGTATGTTTAAAAAACGATATCAGGTGGATTTTGCCGATTATTTTGCTCCGGCTTTGGAGGCATTGCGAGATCGCGGCTTGCTGAAGCTGGTTTTGTCGTCGTCTTGTCGGTTCGCGTTGACACAGCAAGGACGGGCCTTTGCCGATGCCATTGCCGGAGTTTTTGCGGAACACGTGGCTACAAAAAAATAGCAAAACCATTTTATTCCTTGATCTGAATGGGTGGGCCTGTATAAAATGCCCCCGAAAAAACGATTTTTTTCCTCTTTTCCAGCATGATAGACGTCAACGGAAGGCGTAATGGGATGATATTGGAACAAGCCAAAGAGGTCTTGCAGATTGAGGCCGACGGTATCCTGGCTGTAATGGAACGCCTTGGCGATGATTTCGTGAAGATGGTCGAGCTGGTTCACCGTTGTCAGGGCCGTGTAATCATGACGGGCATCGGAAAATCCGGTATTGTTGCCCGAAAGATCGTCGCCACGCTCAACAGTACGGGCACCCGCGCCCTCTTTCTTCACCCTGTGGAGGCCATGCACGGCGACCTTGGCGTGGTGGGCGCCGATGACGTGGTGATTGCCTTGTCAAACAGCGGTGAAACAGATGAATTGAACATGCTGGTTCCCAGCTTGAAGCGGATCGGATGTCCGCTGGTTGCTTTTACCGGCCAACGGCACTCCACATTGGGCCGCCAGAGTGATATTGTCATTGATGTAAGGGTGGACCGGGAAGCATGTCCTCTCGGGCTTGCTCCAACGGCAAGCACGACCGTCCTTTTGGCTGTCGGAGATGCCTTGGCCGTGACGCTGGTGCGCAAAGGCAACTTCAAGGCCTGTGACTTTAAACAGTTTCATCCAGGGGGCAATCTGGGACAACGTCTTGCATTAAAAGTCCGGGAGATTATGCTGACGGGCAAAAACGTTCCCAGGGTGCGGCAAACTCAATCTATGACTGAGGCCATAGAAGAGATTAACAGGCTGCAAATCGGCGCCGCGCTCGTCGTGCGTGAAGAAGATATTCTTGTGGGTATCATTACGGACGGTGACATCCGAAGGCAGTTGATGAGCAAGGAAAACATCTTCGAGAAGACGGTGGCCGAGGTGATGACCAAAAACCCAAAAACACTGGGACCGGACAGCCAGGCTTCACGGGCGCTCAGCATGATGGAAAAAAACCAGATCATGATTCTGCCTATTGTGAATCCCGTAAAAAAAATACGCGGTATATTACACCTTCATGATATTTTGGGAAAAGGGGCATTTCGATTCAATGGCGGCTGAACCGGAACATTTGCCCTATGGGCTGATATGTCCCATTGTGACGCCGCTTAAGACAGGCGATGTGGTTGATGCCGGCGCACTGGACCGTCTGATCGAGCATGTCGGCGCCGGCGCGGATGCTTTGCTGGTTAATGACGTATTTTGGGGAGAGGGGCTGGCGTTGCGTCCCGAGATCAGGCTGGAAGTGGCTTCGACGGTTTTAGAGATCGTTCAGGGGCGATGGCCCGTCTGTGTCACCATTACATCGGAGAGCAGAAAGGCCACCGGCGACCTGCTTGCTCAGACAGAGGCGTTTATTGAACGGCTGGATTATCGCGGCAGCGTGTTTTGGTTGGATTATCCAATCTATTATCACAGCAACCGAGGCCTTCCTCAGTGGATTGCGTCTTTGGCCGACAATAGCCGGATCGGCTTTATTTTGGGCAATCATGCCGGCCTGATGGAAAAACGGAAGCGCCCGGTGAAACACAAGAATATTCGCACGAGTATTCTAAAAAAAATATCGCGGATTGATAGTGTGCGGGGCTTGGTGTTTGCCGGATCGCTCAAGCGTTCGGCAAACTACCGTAAGGCTGTTCGCTTTCGCAGCGGCTTTAAGATATTTGACGGAGACGAGAAGGTTTTTCTAAGACAGCCCAGCGCTGACGGGGTGGTCGCCGGCGGGGCCAACTTGCTTCCCCGGGCGTGGAAAGATATTGCCAGGTCCAGTTTGAACCGATACGACGTGGAGCAACAGTATCCGGACCATACTTCCCAGATCCTGGAAACGGCTGCCATGTTGGAAGAAATGCATGCGTTGTATTCCCCCAACCCGGCCGCCATGATGAAGCGTATGCTTCATGTGGCAGGGATCCTTCCCAATGCCCATGTGGCATCGGCTACCGAATCTCCGACCGCGGAGCAGAATCGCACTATTGAAGAAATCTTTAAAAAATTTGATCTGGTATAATCCCGGCACTTTTTAAATCCATAAAAAAAAGCGTCGGACAGCCTTGGCCGGCACATTGCAGCATGATATTTTAAAAAGCCAAAATTTTTTTATCAGCGATCGGCAGTAGAGCATGGCCACTCGAACAGAGCATGCTCTACTGCCGGTCGTTGATTCGGAGGGAAGCGTTTATGAACAACACGAACACCATTGACACCGCCATCATGACACTTGGTGAGGCCAAGATTACATCGCCTATCAAGGCCCGCGCCCAAGAGGACGGCCCGAGGCGTTTTGTCGGCGACGAAGAACGCGTTCTGGTGGATATCGCAGAACACAAGGTGATCAAGGCCGTCAAAGGGCGAAAAAAGATCCTTTCTTTTGAACGGGCCGGGCCTAGGAACAAGATATTTTTTGACCCCAGCAAACTGCGGTGTGCCATCGTGAGTTGTGGCGGGCTTTGCCCGGGCATCAACGCTATCGTGCGTGCCATTGTTCTGGCCTTGTACCATATTTACGGGATCCACAATATTTATGGCATTCGTTACGGATTAGAGGGATTCATATCCTCTTACGGCCACGATCTGATCGATCTGAACCCTGAGTTCGTCTCGGATATACACGAGCGGGGCGGAACCATTCTCGGAACATCCAGAGGCCCCCAAGATGTGGAATCCATTGTGGATGCCTTAGAGCGGATGAATGTGGGGCTTCTTTTTGCCATCGGCGGGGACGGTACCATGACCGCCTCGACGAAAATCGCCGATGAAGTCAACAAAAGGGGACTCAAGATCGGCATTGTGGGTATTCCCAAGACCATTGATAACGATATCTACTTGGTGGACCGATCTTTTGGATTTGATACAGCCGTGGGCGTGGCGGTAGATGTCATTCGGTCGGCCCACAACGAGGCGATCAGTGCTCCTAATGGGATCGGATTGGTTAAACTCATGGGGCGCCATTCCGGGTTTATTGCGGCGGCAGCCACCCTGGCCATACCGGAGGTCAACTTTTGCCTTATTCCAGAGTGCGACTTTGACCTGGAAGGTTCCAAGGGGCTTCTTGAGGCTGTCAAGGAGCGATTGATCACCAGAGATCATGCTGTTATCGTGGTAGCTGAAGGGGCGGGGCAGAAATTTTTCAAGAAACTACCGAAAAGTTGCGACCCGTCAGGCAATATCCGGTTGCACGATATCGGTCTTTTCATGAAAGATACCATTACCGGTTATTTCAAGGAAAATAACATGGCGGTCACTCTCAAATATATTGACCCCAGCTACACGATTCGAAGCGTGCCTGCCAATGCCAATGATGATATCCTCTGCGGGTTTCTCGGACGGTATGCCGTCCACGCGGGCATTGCAGGAAAGACAAAAATGCTCGTGGGGTTGTGCAACAACCATTTTGTGCACATTCCCATGGAGGCAACCGCAGGAAAATGCAGACACGTGGAGATTGCCAGCGATTTGTGGACCAGTGTCCTGGAAACCACGGGACAAACGGCTTTGAAAAACTGATCGTTTCGACCCGTTCTTAACATTTTACGATGAACTATCATCTTGTACCGCCGGAAGAGATTTTGATCCGTACCGAAAGGCTCCAGCAGGCACTGGCCGGGGCATCGCTGTCCGGCGCCGTCATCGTTGACAAGATCAACATGTTTTATTTTAGCGGTACCATCCAAAAGGGAGTGCTGTTTGTGCCTGCTCAGGCGGAGCCCGTGTTTTTTATCCGCCGAAGCGTGGAGCGCGCTGAAAAAGAAACCCCGCTTAAAAAGTTGGTTCCCCTGACACGGTTCAGCGACATTTCCAAGTATCTACAGGGCATGTCATACGATTTGACCCGGTTGGGAATCGATGAAAGCACGACCACCGTATTTATGTTCAAAAAGCTGCAGAGCACCGTGCCCCACAGTAGCTTTGAAGACATCCAATTCATGCTGTCCATGATTCGGGCGGTGAAATCGGATTATGAACTCGATCAGGTCCGGCAAGCGGGGATGCGGCATGAACTCCTCTACGATGCTATCCCCGGGATGATTCAAGAAGGGATGACCGAGTGGGAGTTGGGCGCCTGCATTCATGCCAAGATGTTGGAGTTGAATTTCACCGGCGTATGCAGGCTGGCCGATCCCAGTACCGAGTTGTTTGCCGGAGCCGTCAATTTTGGAGAGTCAGGTAACTACCCAACAGCTTCTGTGGGGCCTGTGGGCCTGGTGGGCCAATCTGCGGCATTTCCCTTTTTCGGAGGGCATAAAAAGCTTGGGCGCGGTGAGCCTATCTTTATTGATACGGGGGCTTCGTGCAATGGATATTACACAGACAAGACGCGTATTTTTTCTTTGGGCCCCCTTCCTCAGGTGGCCGTGGATGCCCACAAGACGTGTCTGGATATTCAAGAGGCCGTAAGGGTCCGGCTAAAGCCCGGCGCATTACCGTCGGCAATCTATCAGGAAGTGTATGAGCAAGAAGTCTTATCCCGCGGTTTTGGGAAAGACTTCATGGGTTTTGGCGGCAACCAGGTGGCTTTTCTGGGGCACGGTATCGGCTTGGTGATTGACGAATTTCCGGCTATTGCCGAAAAGGTCGGGGTCCCTCTGGAAAAGAATATGGTGATTGCCGTGGAGCCCAAAAAAGGACTGGCCGGCATCGGCCTTGTGGGCATTGAAAACACTTTTCTGGTAACTGCATCGGGCGGGGAAAAGCTTACCCCCGGCGATGACGACATCACCGTTTTGTAAATGATCGGGGACGTTGTTTCCTTTCAAAAGGCAAGGAATAACTTGCATGAATATCGTATTTCTTGTCATTGTTCTCATAGCATTTGTTGTAGCGGGTTGGCGACACATGCATTGGCTGCCGAATACCGGGGATACATCTCCCATGGAGGGACTGTCCAAGGCTGTTGTTGAATCTGCTGCCGGCTCTGTGGACCTGGCCTTGGGGCTTATCGGCGTGATGACCCTGTTTTTAGGCTTGATGAAGGTGGCGGAAGCCGGCGGATTGCTTCGTATTCTGGCCCGTCTCATACGTCCGCTGATGGTGCGCCTTTTCCCCCATGTGCCACCGGATCATCCAGCCATGGGCGCCATGATATTGAACATGTCGGCCAATGCCATGGGTTTGGGAAACGCCGCCACGCCCTTTGGGATTCGGGCCATGCAAGAATTGGACAAGCTTAATTCACAACCGGGCACGGCCACCGACTCCATGGCGCTGTTTCTGGCCATCAACACATCCAGTGTTACGTTACTGCCGACCGGTGTCATTGCTTTGCGGGCCGCTGCCGGCTCAGCGGATCCGGCCGGAATTTTGCCTACAACCCTTTTTGCAACGCTTTGCTCCACCGCAGTTGCCATATGCGCTGTCAAGATCTATGCGCGTTTCTTCCAAAAAAACAGGCCGCAGGAGGTTGAAAGCAACTTTTCAGACGGTGATCCGGTCTCCGAAACCGATGATGTATCCCTTGATGCGTCTTCCGGCGCTTATCCCGTATGGATTAGCTTGCTGGTCATTGCCGGCCTTGTGGCATTGGTACCCTTGACGGTCTTTTATGGCAAAGCCGTTTCGCCGTGGATCATTCCCGGCCTTATGGCGGGGTTTCTTGTGTTTGGAGCGATAAGACGTGTTCGCGTGTACGAGATCTTTGTGGACGGGGCCAAGGAAGGATTTCAGGTAGCCATCAAGATCATTCCTTATCTGGTAGCAATTCTGGTGGCAGTGGGCATGTTTCGGGCAAGTGGAGCCATGGATGCCATGGTCCATTTTTTGGGACCATTAACGGAGCGGATCGGCCTTCCGGCAGAGGCGCTTCCCATGGCCCTTTTGCGGCCCCTGTCCGGCTCCGGGGCATACGGGATTTTGGCATCTATCATCAATGATGCTGCGATCGGACCGGACAGTTACGTCGGATACCTGGTATCCACACTGCAGGGATCCACGGAGACGACGTTTTATGTGCTGGCGGTCTATTTTGGGGCCGTTCAGGTACGGCGAATCCGACACGCTCTGGCCGGCGCTCTCACAGCGGATGTGGCGGGCATCCTGGGCGCCATAGCGGCCTGTGCTTACCTGTTCGGTTAATAGGAAAAGCGGTTATCCAAAAAGCTCAAGTTGTAGAGGCTTTATGGGTATGGGGCCGCAAGCCGGGCAACTGTGTGAGCCGCTTAGGCCGAGTTGGGGGTGCCGTTACTCAGCCTTTCCGGAGGGCTTACAAACCATCATAACCTCTCCCATGATGCGCAGTTACCCGTCGACGGCAGTCCTTACGCGGCCTTTGCGGCGAGTTTT
>CAYSGJ010000054.1:0-6101 GCA_964430705.1 uncultured Desulfobacterales bacterium
GTCTTAAGCGGCGAGACTCAAAATTCGGGATAAGCATGTAGACGCCTGTGTGGAATATTGTCGGACGCGGGTTCAACTCCCGCCGCCTCCACCATTAACCTATTGTATTTCTACAACATTTTTTTCTGAAACATCCTGGTCTGGTAGAATCCTGGTAGAATTCCAGGCCTCTTCCAGCCTTTTCCATTGTCCGGTGAAACCTCCAACTCTCGAGAAGTTACTGATGAAAAAATCATATAGGCAGGCAAAAAGGTTTGCATATTTTCTTGAAATAGCATATTTTCTTGATTAAGAAAATGAAAGAAAATAGGAAAATATTAACAGAAAAAGAAATGCTCGATCAGCTTCGAGAAGGAATGATTGTATTGCCTCCTCTATCTTTCCGCTTTCTGAGAGCCGAGGTGGTTGATGGTGGAGACCGCCGTTTTGATGCCATCATTGAGGCTTCTTGGCAAAGAAAAACAGCGAAGTTCGTCGTTGAATGCAAAGCGCTATCGACACCCAAGGCGTTTCAAGGCGGTCTTAACATGTTGAAAACGGCAACGCTAGCAAAGGGCACCTTCCCCATGCTTTTTGTGCCTTTCCTCAGTGAAGAGCAGTTGCAGGAACTGGAACGGGAAGATATCAGCGGCATAGATCTTTGCGGAAACGGTGTGGTGTCCGTGCCCGGGAAATTTTCGGTATTCCGCAGTGGCGGAAAGAACCGATTTCCGGCTTCGGCTCCGATCAAAAACATCTATCGAAAAAACAGTTCCATGGTGGGCCGAGCCTTTCTCGCCTGTGCAGGCTACGATACGGTTCAAGAGATCCTTGCGGAGGTCAACCAGCGCAATATCCTTGTGAATCATTGGGACAAGAAGCCCATGAGCCTTTCGACGGTATCAAAGGCGCTGAAGACGCTGGAAGAGGATCTGGTTGTCACCCGGAAACCCACCATTCGTTTGTTGCAGCCCGATAAGCTATTGGGAAAATTGAACGAAAATTATGAGTCCCCAACGATCAAACAAAGCGTTCGTCTCAAGCTACAGGAAGAAAGCGGAAATATCTTGGAACAGCTGTCGCGGCAATCGCAGGAGTCGGATGTACCGTTTGTGACTTCAGGAACATCATCCGTTACACGATATGCCGTAATGCAGCGTGGTGAGATGTTGTCTGTATACTGCCCGCGAGCGGATTTGCTGCTTCAAGGTTTGCCTGATAGTCAGTCGGTGCGTTTTCCGAATCTTGAGATTTTGGAAACAGAGGATGAAACGGTCTATTTCGATGCCCGGCAGGAAGGTGATCTTTGGTGGGCCTCTCCTGTGCAGGTGTATCTGGAACTTATGACTGGAGACAAACGAGACCAGGAAACCGCTGAACAGGTAAAATCACTTATTTTAGAAGACATTGAGGCCGAGCAGCAGTGATTGCGATAACAGACTTACAAACAGCCTTGCTCGACCTTCTTTATGAAGTGCGAAGCACGGATATCAAGGTCATCGTAGGGGGCGGCTATGGCATCTATCTCAAAACCACTCACGTGCGCCAAATTGAAGCGAGAACGCTTCTAAAGGAATGGCCTGAGCAGCGCTCAACAAATGATCTGGACTTGTTTCTCCGGCCCGAGTTGCTCATGGAATCGGAGAAATTGAAACCTTTGGCAGATGCCATTGCCAAGTTAGGATATGAAGTTGTTCGGGGTGCAGAAAATTACCGGTTTGTGAAACGAGGGCCCGGAGGCACTGAGGCTGGTAGCCTCAAGATAGACATCCTCACAGGGCCACAGAAGCGGTTTGAGGGGACACCGGTAAGGACGGACAACCGTCGTGCCAAGCCCACACCTTCTGTGGGGATTCACGCCCACCCCGTTGATGAAGCACTGACACTGGAAAACGAATTGTTGCCGATAACCTTGGATGGGAACCTGAGCTCAGGTGCCCCCTGGAAAGCGGAGATCTTTGTGCCCCATTCTTTCACGTTTTTGATGATGAAACTTTTCGCATTCCGGGATCGGCTTGATGATGCGAATAAAGAGTATGGTCGCTATCATGCACTTGATCTTTATATGATCCTGGCTACGACAACAGAAAAAGAGTGGAAAACAGCCCTTCAAATGCGCGATCAACACGACGGAGATCCCATTATTGATGAAACGGGGCAGCTTGTTTCCGTATATTTTTCAACTCTTGAAAACTTGGGAATGATCCGTCTCCGAGAAAGCCCTTACTATAGAACCCAAATGCAGCTCTTAGAATTTATGTCCGCGCTACAGGAGTTGTTTCCTGCGCCTGTTTCAAAATGAGGTCTGGTAGAATCCTGGTACTTTTAAAACGCTTTTATTGAACTGGATGGTTTTTGTTGAAGGTATTGAAGAGATCATTTTGTGGCCAAACACATTGAAATCGCAGGAAAAGCCTTTTGTATCAGCTCGTTAACATTTTGATATTGTGGCAGATTCAACTCCCGCCGCCTCCACCATTCGAAAATCAAACGAACCGTTCCGATTGCTCCAAGCGGCATGTCGGAAGATTCGTTTTTCTTTTTGTAGCAGTTGGTTACAGCGTTTCTTGTATCGACAGCCTCACCTTGCTATCAGCCCATTTTTCGGGAAATTGGGGTGAAAAAGCGGTTCTCTTGGAGAAATTTTCTCTGAATTCTCAGGTTCCGCTTCCGGACCTCGTCCGGTCCGAGACGTTTTTCCTGTAGCCTTTGCTCTGCAAGATCCTCAGCAAACCGCTCGACTACCTTGGCAATTCCGTCAAAGAATTTGTTTATTCCCATGCCTAAACCTCCTGATTATTCATTCTCTGTCTCATACCTGCCGGAGAGACTTCGAACTTGTCGGAACCGATTTGTGTTCGCCACGTTTTATCCGTTTCGGTACCTGTCGAGAGATACTTATCGGAGGCGTTGGTGATCTGTCGGAATTCAGGAGGATTTTTTATTGCACGTGACATGGCACCTGTTATATTGTATTTTTATTAAGCAGATGGATTGCCTTTGGCCGATTGGCCGGCCATAGGTAAATATTTTCTCGCGTGCAGAGTGGAAATATCCGCACATAGGCACGACAAAAGGAATTGAAATGGTCAACAGACCGGAAACATTCCCGGAACTGGTGAGGGAAGTCCGAAGGCAACTGGGAATCAGCCAGGAAGAGCTGGCCCACGAGCTTGGGGTGAGCTTTGCCACCATTAACCGCTGGGAAAACGGCAAGACGACGCCGTTCAAGCTGGCCCGGGCGCAGTTTGACGCCTTTTGCAGGAAGATGACGGAACAGGGAAAGCTGAAAGGGCTTTGAGACAAATCATGAGTACGGAAGCCGATGCCAGAATGTTGATTGACAAGCTCCTTGAGACGGCAGGCTGGGCCATCATAAATAAGGCTCAGGTGTCCACTGAGGAGGCGTCAGCAGACGGAAGAGCGGATTATCTGCTCAAGGATTCCCGCACGCGTCCCCTGGCTGTCATTGAGGCCAAAAGGTTCGTGATCGATCCCTATTCGGCCAAAGAGCAGGCTCTTGATTACGCGCAATCTCTTGGCGTACCATTCATCATCCTGAGTAACGGTCAGGAACACTATTTCTGGGACTATGCAGACGGCGACGCGCGGCGAATCATGGGTATGCCTTCACAGGCCGATCTGGAGCGGCGGGCCAACATCAAAATTCATCGAAAAGGCTCTTTGCCGGAATCATTGAACATCATACCGTATCCCAGCCGTTTCATCTTTAAGGGAGAGGAACTTGAACCGCGGCCCTATCAATTGGAATGCCTGAAGAGAGCCGATGATGCACTTATCAGTGGACGCCGCCGGAAGCTTTTCGAGATGGCCACCGGCACAGGCAAGACCCTTACCATCGCCATGCTGCACGGATTCGATCAGTCACCCATTGTCCAGCGGGATTCCATCTGCGGCAGTGAAGACAGGTGGGACGAGGTCCAGTTCGATTACATCCTTGAAAATCCGCTGTTTTCCGGTTCCCGTGGCGATGCCAAACGGTCGCTCCGGGTTGAAAAAGGCGACAAGTACGTGCTCTTTCTCGCCCATGCCCTAAAAAGTCTGTGTCCGGGCGGCACCGCCGGGATCATCTTTCCCGACGGTATTCTCTTCGGCGACACCAACAGCCACATCACGGTAAAGGAACGCCTGCTCAGGGAATTCGATCTCCAGGCCGTGGTCATGCTGCCCAAGGGGATGTTCGAGCCCTACACACTGAACCCCACTTGCTTTTTCATCTTTAAAAACACCGGACGTCCCACGAAAAACGTTTGGTTCTTCAATGTCGAAGGGGACGGCTCATCGCTTAAAAAAGCGCGCAAGTTCGGGCCGCAGTACAGAAACGACTTCCCGGACCTTCTATCCATGTGGCCCGGCCGCAAAACCGAAGAGAGCCGGGCCTGGCTCGTTCCGGCAAAAAAGATCATCGACAACGGCTACAATATGACTCTTTCCAGCCTGGAGCTGATCAAGCCCGAGACCATGGAGTATCCCGAACCGGAAGAGATCCTTGCTTCCGTGGCTGCAAAAGAGGAACGGATTTTAGGGCTGATTCAGGAGATGCGGGAGTTGATGGAAGGTGGAAACGGGTAATGAGCAAAGAATTGGTTCAATATAGTCAACTGCTGACGCAAATCAAGGACCGCATCCGGCGGGCGCAGGTCAAAGCAACCCTGTCCGCTAATGCGGAAATGATTTTGCTGTACTGGGATATCGGCAGGATGATTCACGAGCGCCAGAATCTCGAGGGCTGGGGCGCCGGGGTCATCCCGCGACTGTCCCGGGATATTCGAAATGAATTGCCGGAGGTAAAGGGCTTTTCCGAGCGGAATATCGGACGAATGATCGCCTTTTATCGGCAATACCCTGATCTCAAAGTAATTTTGCCACAACCCGTGGCAAAATCAGCATCAGATATCCCTTCGACGGATTTGCCACAGCCTGTGGCACAATTTCCGGCCCGGGAGCGTTCTGAGAATTTGCACCAACTCGTTGCAAAAATCCCCTGGGGACACCATATCCTGCTCATGGAGAAGATAAAAGACCTTCCTGTTCGCCTGTGGTACATGCACCAGACCATTGAACAGGGATGGAGCAGGAATGTCCTGGGACTGATGATCAAGAGCAATGCCCATGAACGGCAGGGGGCGGCTGTGACCAATTTTGAAAAACGCCTGCCTGATCCCCAATCCGATCTGGCGCGCCAAACCTTGAAAGATCCCTATATTTTCGACTTTCTGACCTTGACAGAACCGTTTCAGGAGCGGGAACTGGAAACGGAGCTGATCAGGCACCTGGAAAAATTCCTGCTGGAGCTGGGACGCGGTTTTGCGTTCGTGGGCAGGCAGTATCGCATCGAAGTCGGCGACAAGGACTTCTACATTGACCTGCTCTTTTATCACCTGAAGCTGCGCTGTTTTGTAGTGATCGAGCTCAAGAAAGGAGAGTTCAAGCCGGAATACGCGGGCAAGATGAACTTTTACTGCTCGGTGGTGGACGACCGGCTTAAAGATGAAAACGACCAGCCCACCATCGGCCTGATCCTCTGCCAGGAAAACGACCGGGTCCTTGCCGAATACGCCCTGCGGGACATTCAAAAGCCCATCGGTGTATCCGAGTATGAACTCACCCGCGCCCTGCCCGATGATTTGAAGTCCAGTCTGCCGACCGTAGAAGAAATCGAAGCGGAATTGAGTGGAGAAATGCGGGAGCTGCTGGAAGGGGGTAACGGGGAATGAATAGTACCGCTCACCCTGAAGGCTGGGTATTTAAGCTATTTCCGAACACAGTAAGCCGTTATCATAGTAAAGGCGGCAAACTGAAAACTGTGGAGTACGAGCAGTCGGGCAATCTTCCAGTTGTTGACCAAGGCCAATCCTTAGTAGTCGGTTACTACTCAGACGAGAAGCGGAGATTTCAAGGCCCTTGCCCGATTATCGTTTTTGGTGACCATACGCGAAATGTCAAATTAGTTGATTTCTCCTTTGACGAAAAGGGGGGACGTTCTTAACTTCGCAACTTCGAAAAGGGGGGACGTTCTTAACTTCGCAACTTGCTCGAGAAATCGCGCACGAGAAAGAAGGGGGGGAAAAGGAGCATTTTTGGCCTCTGGACTTGTTTGG
>CAYSGJ010000055.1:0-14420 GCA_964430705.1 uncultured Desulfobacterales bacterium
CCGCCCCAACGCGCTCTAATTCGCTCAGACAGTTTGCCGGTTGACACCAAAACACCCGACTTCGTGGAGGATTGAAGACGTACGCTTTAACCGGATGAAGCTTTTTTATGAAAGTTGACGTTGATCAGGATGTCAACGAACATGGCTACACGTTGGTGCTATGAGGAATACATCATTTGACGTATTGAACTGGACTAGAGCCGTGATAGATTGAAATTACGTATAATCGACACCGTGCCGATGACTATGAACCATTTGCCGAATTTTAGCCGCCGGAGGTATATCGCATTTGGTTAATTATCATCGGTTGAAGAAGGAGACAACAATATGTCACAGAAAAGCTCAGCAGAAAAAAATAATCGAAAACCCAAAGATAAGGTCATAAGCAAATACCCGGAGGGGAAGAAAAAAAAGAAAGGACAAAAACCGCTGCCTTTTTGCAGAACGGCGCCGGATCCCGAGCATCACAGGGGCGAGGATGAGAATGAACCTTGCGACGATTATCGCAACGGAGAATAGGTCTTGGTATTGCGACCTGCAAAGAGTAATGGGCGATTCGAGTCCAAAGACATTTCTTATCTCTCCGAGAGTCGCAAGTGCAACATGGATATTTTTTCTTGTCGTGTCAGGTTTTTTTTGAAAAGCGGCGGATTTTCGAAAACGAGGTGCTTACTGTGGAAGATTTAAATGTGATTATTGCCGGAGCGGCAGGAGAAGGCATTGAAACCATTGGTCTCGTCCTTGCCGGGACGCTGGCTTCTTTAGGCTACCACGTTTTTACCTGGCAGGAATATGAGTCGAGGATCCGCGGCGGGCACAACAGCTATTGCATTCGTATCAGCGAAAGACCAAAAAATGCCCCCGTGGAAGGAGCGGATATATTGCTGGCCTTGAACAAGGGAGCCGCCAACAAGTACGAGCGTTTTTTGAATCAAGACGGCATCATCGTATCGCCGGAAAAGGGAGACGGCCACAGGCGCCTGACCATATCGTTCAGCGAAGTGGCCAAAGAAAATTTCGGCAGTAAGATCTATGCCAACTCGGTTGCCGCGGGATCGTTGGCTCAAATTCTGGGTATTGAAGTAGATGCACTCCTTAAGGTACTCGAAGAAAAATTCTCAAAGAAAGGTCAAGAAGTAATCGATGCGAACAGGAAGGCGGCCCAAAAAGGAGCCGCTATTGCCGGGGAACAGTGCAAAGACCTATGTCCTTGGAAGCTTACCGAAAAAAAGGCAACCACGTATCGCATTACCGGTAATGAGGCCATTGCCCTGGGTGCTGTGTATGGTGGATGCCGATTCATGGCCGCCTATCCGATGTCGCCTTCCACAGGGATCATCACCTATTTGGCTAAACATGAAAAAGAGTTCAAGGTGTTTACCGAGCAGGCGGAAGACGAAATTGCAGCCGTCAACATGGCCATCGGTGCCGGCTACGCGGGGGCCAGGGCGATGACGGCAACCTCTGGAGGCGGATTTGCCTTGATGGCGGAAGGCATCAGCCTAGCCGGCATGACGGAAACACCCCTTGTCGTTGTCCTGGCCCAAAGGCCGGGGCCGGCCACGGGCCTACCTACGCGAACGGCCCAGGGAGATCTTCTGTTTGCGCTTCATGCCGGACACGGTGAATTTCCCAGGATGATCCTGGCGCCCGCAGACCCCAAAGATGCATTCCACAAAATGGTGAAGGCTTTCAATATGGCTGATAAGTATCAGATTCCGGTGACGGTGCTGACGGACCAATATCTGGCTGATTCCGGGTTTTCAATCGAAGACTTTGAGCCGGACCAAAGCAAGCCTGTTTCTTTTCTGGGCGACGCATCGGCTATTTCGGATTACAAACGCTATGCGTTGGGAAGCGACAGCGGTGTCTCCCCCAGGCTATACCCCGGCCAGAGTGATCATTTGGTCTGTGCAGACAGCGATGAACACGATGAGGCCGGCCACATCACCGAAGACCTGGACGGTATGGCGCTTCCCATGTCGGAAAAACGTCTTGCCAAATTGGACGGCCTGCGGCGGGAAATTGCGGCGCCCGAAAAGAAGGCTGTCGAAAAGGCCGAGATCGTTTTTGTGGGATGGGGTTCCAGCCGCCAGGCCATATTGGAAGCGCTTGCGCTTTTGGAAAACGACGGGATACGGGCGGGAATGATTCACTTCACGGAAATCTGGCCGTTTCCGGATTTCTCCTTCCCGGAGGAAAAGTCCTATTGGTCGGTCGAAGGCAATGCCACCGGTCAATTGGCCGGACTTCTCAAAAGCCGATTTTCTGTAAATTTTCAAGGCCACATAGGTCGATACGACGGGTTGCCGTTGACGGCGCGCTATATAATAAGGAATATGTCCCATGGGTGAAAAAAGTGAATACAATAATACGGTGGAAATCCAGTGGTGCCCCGGTTGTCCCAACTTCGGAATCCTGGAAGCCTTTAAAAAGGCATTCGCCGACATGGGAAAGAAGCCCCATGAAATTTGTCTCGTCTCAGGGATCGGTCAGGCGGCAAAGCTTCCCCATTATCTTCGATGCAACGTTTTTAACGGACTGCATGGTCGGGCGATCCCGGTGGCTGTGGGGATACAATCGGTCAATCCGGAGTTGACGACCATGGTTGTCACCGGCGATGGAGATTGTTACGGAGAAGGCGGCAACCATTTTATCCATGCCTTGCGTCGAAATCCGGATATCACCCTGGTGGTTCACAACAATGAGATCTATGCATTGACCAAAGGGCAGGCTTCACCCACCACAAAACCTGGTGAAAAGAGAACCCTTCAAGTCGATGGCGTCCTTACCAGTGCCTTGAACCCTTTGGCCATCGCGCTCATACAGGGGTGCACATTTGTTGCACGAGGGTTTGCAGGAGAGCCGGATCACCTGTCTGAGTTGTTGGCGGCGGCAATCCGGCATCCCGGATTTTCATATGTGGACATTATCCAGCCCTGCATTACCTGGGGCAATCATCCTGTAAGTTGGTTCAAAGACAGAGTGTACGAACTCGACAAAGAGTATGACGCGAATAATCGAACCGCCGCCCTGGAAAAGGTTATAGAAGCTTCCGACCGGATGCCAATTGGTATTTTGTACCGGTCTGATCCGAAACCGCCATTCGGCCAACGCTTCAGAGATGAAATTACCGACCAAATTCTTGCAAACCAAGATTTTGTCCAGACGGAAAAGATAGGCGATATTTTAGAACGGTTCAAAGTCAACAGGGACATTTTTTATTCCTCCGGTCAAGTTTGAAATACATGATTTCGTGTATATACAGCCGATGCCGGGAACTATAGAATAACACGCAGTTTTTTGTGTATTAACGGAGTCCGTTGTGATCCAGAGCTTTTGCTTGATTCGGGCGACTCTGGTTCCATGGAGGTTGCGAGGTGCGATGCCGGAGATATTGATTGTAGAAGATGATCCGATATTTCTGAGGATTATGAAAGAAATCCTGTCTGATGGATTTCCATCCATTTCCTTGATTGAAGCGACCAACGGCAAGCAAGCCTTGGAACAATTCAACGCCCGGAGTCCGAGACTTGTTTTCATGGATATATCCTTGCCGGACATCAATGGGCTGAGGTTAACCAGGACAATGAAGGACCGCAATCCAGGCGTTGTCGTGGTCATTGTCACAAACCACGACACTCCGGAACATCGGGCGGCTGCCTCGGAGGCGGGAGCGAATTCTTTCATTTCAAAAAGTTCAAACATCGCCACAGAGGTTCAGGCCGCGCTCAGTTCCCTGGCGCCCTGGGCACATGTTTCCGACATGCCTGTGTCGTTCTGACAGACATAGAAAGAAGGATTTCTTATGGACACATTCAACTCAGATGACCTGAAAACCCTCATAGAGGCCCAGGCGGGAAACTGTGTCTCGATCTATATGCCGACGCATCGCACGGCGGCAGACATTCAGAAAGATAGAATCCGGTTCAAGAATTTGGTGCGTGAGAGCGCGGAGACGCTGGTTCATATGGGGGTCAGAAATGCAGACGCCCAAACCTTTATAGGTCCTTTGCAAGAGCTTCTGGATGACCGCGCTTTTTGGGAACATCGAAGCGACGGGTTGGCCGTATTTATCTCAGACCGGTTGTTTCGTTGCTACCGATTGCCTGTGGATTTTGAACAACTGCTTGTTGCAGCGGGTCGTTTTCATACGAAACCGCTCCTGCCCCTTCTGGCCGGCGATACGCATTTTTACGTGTTGGCCATCAGCCAGAATCAGGTCCGGTTGCTTGAATGCAGTCGGTACTCGGCGAAAGAGCTGGATCTGGGGCCGGTTCCAAAGAGCCTTGCCCAAACCCTCCGGTATGATGACCCGGAAAAGCAACTGCAGTTTCATACAGGAACATCAACGAGAACCGGTACGCGGCCGGCCTTGTTTCATGGCCATGGGGTGGGGGTCGACGACAGAAAGAGTGATCTCTTAAGGTATTTTCGCGGCATCGACAAAGGGCTGCGAAAATTACTGCAAGGCAAGGAAGCGCCTTTGGTTCTGGCGGGCGTTGACTATCTCTTCCCAATATACCGGGAGGCCAGCAGTTACGGCAATCTCTGTGAAGATGGCATTGCCGGAAACCCTGAAAGCATGAGCGTGGATGCATTGCATCGTGAGGCGTGGCCCATCGTTGAGCCTTATTTTCGGCAAGCCGAGTTAGATGCCGTGGGCCGTTACAACGGTCTTCATGGGCAAGACCGGGTGACCAATGATCTTGAGGAGGCGATTCGTGCAGCCTATCATGGGCGGGTGGAGTTGTTGTTTGTCGCCGTAGGCGTTCAGCAGTGGGGTGTTTTCGATCCCAAAAGCAATGTGATAGAAATACGGGAAAATCCCGAACCGGATGACATAGACCTACTTGACTTTGCAGCCGTTCAGGCATTGACGAAAGGAGGCACTGTGTTTGCGATGCCGCCGGAAAAGGTCCCGGACCGTGCGTTGCTTGCCGCCCTGATGAGATACTGAACGGCCGGGGTTTCCTGCGGGCCATAATGCCTTAATCCGTGAAAGGAAAAAATGGGAAAATCTGTTTATAGCCCTGCCCTTGTGACCGACCTTTATGAGCTTACCATGGCAGCCGCCTATTACCAGCAGCACATGTTTGCGCCGGCAACATTCAGTCTGTTTATCCGAGACTACCCCCCCGATCGGGGCTATTTCGTGTCCGCAGGCCTTGACGAGGTGCTCGACTTTTTGGCCTCCCTGCATTTCAGCCGGGAGGACCTCGATTACTTGGATGCCACACAGCGTTTTAGCCACGACTTTTTGCACTACCTGAGCCGATTGCGATTTACCGGCGATGTCGTCGCCATTCCGGAAGGGCGCCTGTTCTTTAAAGACGAACCCATCCTGGAGGTCACCGCCCCTATTATCGAGGCCCAGCTGGCAGAGACCTACGTCATCAATGCCATAAACCTGCAAGTCGCCATAGCCACCAAGGCTTCACGGTGTGTATATGCTGCTCAAGGCCGGAGCCTTGTGGACTTTTCCTTGAGGCGAACGCAAGGGGCGGAAGCCGGGCTGAAGGTGGCTAAAACGAGTTTTATGGTGGGCTTCAGCGGCACAAGCAATGTCCTGGCCGGCAAGTTGTACAACATCCCTATCTCCGGAACCATGGCCCATTCCTTTATTACCAGTTTTGAAAACGAGATTGATGCCTTTCGGGCTTTTTCTGAGGTGTTTCCGGAAGACACGGTCTTGCTGATAGACACGTACGACAACATGTCCGGCGCCCGCAACGCTGCTCGGGTGGCCAAGGAAATGGCTGACAGGGGCCATGAATTAAAAGGCGTCAGGCTGGATAGCGGTGACATGGCACAGATCAGCAAAAAGGTGAAGGCATTTTTCGATGCACAGGGGCTCCATGAGATACGTATTTTTGCCAGTGGAGGCTTCGATGAGTTTAAAATCGCCCGGGTTTTGGAACAGGGGGCAAAAATCGATGCGTTTGGTGTTGGAACGAAAATGGGGGTGTCTGCTGATGCGCCTTATACAGACATGGCTTACAAGCTGGTCAAGTACGATGGACGACCGGTCTTGAAATTGAGTGCCGGCAAAAGGACGCTGGTGGACGAAAAACAGGTGTTTAGGAAAAAACGAGATGAAACGTTGATGAAAGACATCATCTCGTTGCGCAATGAAAAGGTTTCCGGTGAACCTCTCTTAAAGCCTTTTATGCGGGACGGTAAACGGACCGAACCACCGGAAACCGTGGAAGCCGCTCGTACCCGGTTCCGAGAAGAGTTCAAGCTTTTGGACGACGGCTGCAAGGCTATTACCGATCCTGAACCGTTTCCGGTGGGGCTGAGCGAGGGCTTGCGACAATTGCAGGAACAGGTGGTCCACGAGGTCAAAGACAAGGAGCTGGGAGAAAGCTAAAAATGACGGCCGGCCGTGGATAGTTATTCTTACTCTAACGAGCGCTGCTTTGGGGATTGCACAGGGTCATCGCAGATGAGGCTCCAATTTCTTTTTTGTTTCCGTATCCAGCGATTCCAAGGACCGGAAATAGGTTTTCAAGTCGTTCGTCGCGGAAACCAGCCTTTCGCCGTGATGCTTCAGCGTTTCCTTATCGGTTTTGCCGAGTTCAAGTTGTTCCGATATATCGCGAATTCTGTCTGCGGCAGAGTCAAGACACGTCATGAGTTCAGCAACGAGTTCGTCGAGTTTCATGTTTTGTCCCATCCTGATCACCTCTTTTTTTACGGCAACGGTACGTTTGCACGCTGTCGAGCTTTGTCGTGGCGGGCCCTTGCCCTTTTTTGTGCATAATCGGTTTGATCTTGCCGACCGCCATCCCACCGGCATTGTTGCCCTGTGTTAAGGCTGTCTTTTTTTCCGCTCGTATAACCGGTGATGCTCAGAGCCTTCCCTGAGCATTTTGCTTCCACAGTGGCGGCATTTCACATCTTGGCACGGAACGCCTCGTTCATGGGGTGTCCTGGCCTCGCACTTCGGACATATGCACATCCCGCCGGCGCCCATTTCATGTCTGCGTTCCACCATTGCCGCTCCTCCTTTGCGTTGCAACATTACGAAGACGGAATCTTCGTTCGGTTTTTTTTAAAATAAAAGAATTGGCTTTGTTTGTAAATACCGCAAATGATTTATTCGGGTGAAAATGGACGAGGTATCACGAAACAGGCCTTATTGGAAAACGAACCGGACTGTCACATCAAGGTCCAAAGCTGAAAAGATGGTAACGATTCAGCGTTTGAACCTACATCATTTTCAACCCCCGAATACACGATTTCCTTTATTGTGTGTTGAGCGCTTTACGTATACGCATAGCCGATGGAATAAACAGAAAGGAGACCGTCCATATGCTGGAAGGGCAAAATCCTACCGAACCATCAGACAGCGGCACGGTCGTGTCCGTGCGGGGTAGTGTTGTGGATGCTCGATTTGTGAAGCCGCTTCCCCAGCTTTACAATGTCTTGAGGACAGGCGATGACATTGACATCGTCATTGAGGTGGTGAGCCACCTGGACGGAAGGCATGTTCGGGGAATCGCTCTCACCCCCACTCAAGGCCTGGCGGAAGGCGCCAAGATCACCGATACCGGACAACCGTTGAAGGTGCCCGTGGGAAAGCGCGTGCTTTCCCGGGTTTTCAATGTCTTTGGAGAAACCATTGACAACGGAGAGGCTGTTTCCGGCGGGCCATGGCGTTCGATTCACCAGGAACCGGTTTCTCTGGATCAACAGTCCAGCCAGTCGCAGACCTTTGAGACCGGGGTGAAGGCCATCGATGTGTTGTCTCCCCTTGAATTGGGAGGCAAGGCGGGACTTTTCGGCGGGGCCGGCGTGGGCAAGACCGTGCTCATCATGGAGATGATCAATAACATGGTGGGCGGTTATGAAGGCGTCAGTATCTTTTGCGGCATCGGAGAACGGGTCCGGGAAGGCGAAGAGCTTTACCGAGAAATGAAAGAGGCCGGCGTACTCGACAACACGGTCATGGTGTTCGGCCAGATGAACGAACCGCCGGGCGCCAGATTTCGGGTCGGACATGCAGCCCTGACCATGGCGGAGTATTTCCGCGATGACGCAAGGCAGGATGTGCTCCTGCTGATTGACAACATTTTTCGCTTTATTCAGGCGGGTATGGAAGTGTCGGGTCTGCTCGGACAAATCCCTTCCCGTCTCGGGTATCAACCTACGCTGGGCACGGATCTGGCGGAACTTGAAGAACGGATTTCCAATACCTCCCGCGGGGCTATCACCTCTGTTCAGGCCGTGTACGTGCCCGCCGACGATTTTACCGATCCGGCGGCCGTTCACACTTTTGGCCACCTGTCGGCTTCCATTGTTCTGTCGCGAAAAAAGGCCAGCCAGGGGCTGTATCCGGCAATTGACTCGCTGCAATCGGGATCCAAGATGCTGGTGCCGCATATAGTGGGCGCAAGGCACTATCGTATTGCCCAGGCGATGAGAAAGGCCCTGGCCGGCTATGAAGACCTGAAAGACATTATTGCCATGCTGGGCATGGAGGAACTGTCTAGAGATGATCGCAGAACCGTCAACCGGGCCAGAAGACTGGAGCGGTTCCTGACCCAGCCGTTCTTTGTCACGGAGCAGTTTACCGGCCATACGGGAAAGATGGTGTCCCTGGAAGAAGCCCTGGACGGATGTGAGCGGATATTCAACGATGAGTTCTCCGATTATCCGGAAAGGGCGCTTTACATGATCGGAAAAATCGATGAAGCGAAAAACGATTGAGGCTTTGGTAGAGGGGCCGATGTGAAATGAAACTCAAGATTTTGTTGCCCACGGAGATTTTTTTGGAAGAAGACGTCACCAAGGTGGTTGCGGAGGCCCGGAATGGGTCGTTCTGTCTGTTGCCCAGGCATGTTGACTTCGTTGCCGTGCTCACCGCCGGCCTGTTCAGCTATGAAGACGAAGAGGGAAACGAGGTTTTCCTGGCTGTGGATGAGGGCGTGTTGGTCAAACAGAGCGACAAGGTGTTTCTGTCCACCAGGAACGCTGTGCGGGGACCGGACCTGGGCATGCTTGAGCGTACCGTGGAAGAGAAATTTATGGTGCTGGACGACAGAGAAAAGATTGCCCGCTCGGCCGTAGCCAAAATTGAAGCGAACTTTGTGCGAAGGTTTCTGGAGATTCAAAAGTATGGATGACAAAGACCAGTCGGAGAAACCCGTTTGTTCGCCTCTTGGCGAGGAAGTGGGTGCCAGAGAGAGACGCAAGATGAGGGCCCGGGAAGAAAAAAATCGCGGCATCTGGTTCGGTTTCGGCATGTTCGGCATGGTGGGATGGGCAGTGGCCATCCCCTCGGTCATTGGTGTGGCGATCGGCGTGTGGATCGACAAGACGTATCCGGGGCCTCATTCGTGGACGCTCATGGGCCTTTTTATAGGGATTGTGCTGGGGTGCCTCAATGCGTGGTTCTGGGTAAAACGTGAGAGCAAAGGCAATGACTAATCATCGCATCCCCTTGTGCCGGGAACCTGCTTTTTGCGGACCATCTGAAGGAGGAAAGTCATGACGGCAGGAGATATCTTTTATTGCGGCATTGCTCTGTTGGCCGGCGCATCCATCGGCCTGTTCTATTTCGGCGGTCTCTGGTGGACCGTGCGCCGCCTTCCAAGGTCTCCCAATCCGGTCCTTTGGAGCTTTGGAAGTTTTTGGATCCGGATGACCATCAGCCTTGTTGCATTCTACAGCGTGATGGGGGGACGTCCGGAGCGGCTTTTAATCAGTGTGCTTGGTTTCACCATGGTGCGTATTGTCTTGGTCCGGAGATTAAAGCCGGCTGCTGCGCCGGTGACAAGACTCGGAAAGTGAGGCATCGGAAATGGATGTGATGACACTCAAGCAGATAAGTCCGGATCAGGTCATCTTCCGGCAGTGGGGGCCTGTTCATCTGAATGCCACCATTGTCTACACGTGGGCGGTGATGGGGATCATGGTGATCGGATCGTGGGCGGCAACGCGCAAGCTTACATCAGACGTGGCATTCAGCAGGTGGCAAAATCTTCTGGAGATCATCGTGGATGGCATGCGCAGTGAGATCCGTCAAATCGGTCAGCGAGACAGGCGCAGTTATCTGTATTTTGTGGGCACTCTTTTCCTGTTCATCTTTATCAGCAATCTGTTGAACATCGTGCCCGGATACGTACCCCCTACGGCGTCACTTTCCACCACGGCGGGTCTGGCTATTTGTGTGTTTGTGGCCGTGCCCGTGTACGGTATTATGAGCCGAGGCATTATCGGTTACCTTAGACAGTATATCAAGCCTTCGGTCTTTATGTTGCCCTTTAATATCATGGGAGAAGTATCTCGAACTCTGGCGCTGGCGGTAAGGCTTTTTGGCAATATCATGAGCGGGATGAAGATCGTAGCCATACTTCTCGCATTAACCCCCCTCATATTTCCTGTGGTTATGCATGCCCTCGGGCTTCTTACCGGCATCATCCAGGCATATATTTTCGCCGTTCTGGCCATGGTCTACATCGCTTCAGGAACGCGGGTTCAAGAGGAAAAACAACGACAAGAGCAGGAAAAGCAAGAGAAGAAAGGAGGATAAGCAATATGGACAGCATCACGCTGATCGGTTTTGCTTCCATAGTCAGTGCGGGCTTGACCATCGGTATCGGGGCCATCGGCCCGGCCCTCGGAGAAGGCCGGGCGGTCGCCCAAGGCCTTGCCGCCATAGCCCAACAGCCGGATGAAACCAACAGTATTACCCGTACGCTCTTTGTAGGGTTAGCCATGATCGAATCCACGGCCATTTATTGTTTTGTGGTATCCATGATTCTGATTTTCGCCAACCCTTTTTGGGATTATGTCGTATCAAAAGCTGGAGGCTAAACCGTGCTTATTGACTGGTTTACTGTTGTTGCCCAGATAGTAAATTTTCTGATTCTGATCTTTCTCCTCAAGTACTTTCTCTACGACCGGGTCATTGAGGCCATGGACCGGAGAAACGAGAAGATTCGTGCGCGCCTTGAGCAAGCCGATCAGAAGGAAGCCGAGGCCGCAGAGGAAAAAGAATCCTATCTTCGCAAGCATCGAGAGATCGAGGAGAAACAGAAGGCGTTGCTTTCCGAGGCCAAGGAAAAAGCCGACGTCCGGCGAAAGGAACTGATAGCGCAGGCAAAAGAGGATGTCGGGGCCCTGACAAGGCGCTGGAAAGACTCTGTGGAAAAAGAAAAAGACGCCTTTCTTCGAGATCTGCGGCAGATGGTCGGCCAAAAGGTATACGCAGTGGCTCGTCGGGCTTTGAAGGATCTGTCGGGTATGGGTGTGGAGGAACAGGCCGTTGGGGTCTTCTTGGAAAAATTCCAACGCATGGAACAAGAAGAGCGCAACCAGTTAACCGCTGCGATTCAGAGTTCGGACAATCACGTTGCGGTTCGAACCGGTTTTGAGGTGTCTTCCAAATTACGCGGGCAGATTACCAGGACCATTCATGAACAGTTGGCAAAGGACATTGAGGTTGATTATGAGAAAAAACCGGAAATGATCTTTGGCATCGAACTGAAACTGCGCGGGCAGAAAATCGCCTGGAGCCTGGAAGGCTACCTGGAAACACTGGAAGAAGAAACCAGAGGGTTCCTGGAAGAGTATGCCCGGGAAGAAGGAGCCTAGGGGCCGGCATCTCCGGAAGAAGGAAAAAGAGAAAGCTGAAAAGGATGGAACAAGAAGGCCTGAAGGAGGCTGTCGCTCCTGCCTTTGCGGTGCTGGACGACATACTGGAAGCCTACCGGCCGCAACTCAAGGCCCAGGACGTAGGTACGGTGAATTATGTGGGGCCGGGTACCTTGCGGGTGGCGGGGCTGCGCGGCGTGCGGTCTGAGGAGCTTCTCCGGTTTCCCGGAAATAAGCTCGGCATGGCTTTTAACGTGGATCATGCGGAGACCGGCGTGGTACTGCTGGACGACATCGCGGGCCTGGAAGCGGGCATGGAGGTTCGGCGTACAAACAGGATACTGGATGTGCCCGTAGGTGAGGTCTTGTTGGGCCGTGTGGTGGATGCCCAGGGCCGCCCTTTGGACGGAGGAGGCCTTATTCAAGGCGCCAAGCGGCGCCCGGTGGAACGGCCGGCCCCCGGCATCATGGATCGTTTGCCTGTAACCGTCCCGCTTCAGACAGGTCTCAAAGTGGTGGACGCTTTGATTCCCATTGGTCGCGGTCAGAGAGAACTGGTGGTGGGGGATCGCCAGACCGGCAAGACCGCTATTGCCCTGGACACCATCATCAACCAGCGTGACAAGGATGTGATCTGCATCTATTGCGGTATCGGAAAACAGGCCTCCGCGGTTGCAAAAGTGATTGCCGACCTGCGGCAGTATGATGCCATGGAATACACCACGGTGGTCGTGGCAACCGAGGACGATCCGCCGGGTTTGCAATTTACAGCTCCTTACGGCGCCATGAGTATGGCGGAGTTTTTCATGGAACAAGGCAAAGACGTGCTGCTGGTCCTGGATGACCTGACCCGTCATGCAAGGGCTTATCGAGAAATTTCCCTGCTCCTTCGGCGACCACCGGGCAGAGAGGCCTATCCCGGAGATATCTTTTTTATTCATTCCCGGCTTCTGGAACGCTCCACGCATCTGCGAGAGGAGCACGGAGGCGGGTCTATTACGGCGCTGCCGATTGTCGAGACGGAAGCCCAGAACATTTCCGCTTATATTCCCACCAACCTGATTTCCATCACCGACGGTCAGATCTATCTGTCACCGGATCTTTTCCAGAAGGGCATTCTCCCGGCGGTGGACGTGGGGCGATCGGTGTCCCGGGTGGGAGGAAAAACGCAGTTGGCCGCTTACCGTGCTGTTGCCGGAGACCTGCGTCTTTCTTACTCGCAGTTTGAGGAACTGGAGGCCTTTTCCCGGTTTGGCACCCGGCTGGACGAGGAAACAGAAAGGACGCTGCGACGAGGGCGCAGGGTCCGGGAAATCTTGAAACAGCTCCAGTATCAGCCGATGCCGGTCTACGAGCAGATTGCTATTCTGATATCGGTCAATAAAGGTCTTTTGGATAAGATCTCCCTGGAAGACGTTGCCGAGGCTGAATCGCATATCCGCAAAGTGGCCAGGGAGCAGCTCCCGGATCTGCGTGATCGTGTCGAGCAGGGCGAAACGCTTGAAGACGAGGACATCGCATCGATTCGGGATGTGACGAAAAACGTGCTGGACAACGAGCAATTGGCGTATGCAAACGATTGAAAATCTAAAGAAAAGCATAGAAAGCACTGAGGATCTCCAATCCGTGGTCAAGACCATGAAGGCCCTTGCCGCCGTGAAAATTCGTCAGTACGAGAAAGCGGTGGAATCCCTTGAGGGCTACAACACCACGGTTGAAATGGGTCTACAGATCGTTCTGAAAAATAGAGCGGGGATTTATGTTACGGCCAAGGAAGGGGCGAGAGCTCGCCTGGGGGCCATTGTGTTCGGGTCGGATCAGGGGATGTGCGGGCAGCTCAATGACCAGGTTGCGACGCATGCCCTGGAAGAGATGCGCCGGTTTACCGGTGCCGGCCGCCGGGAGCGTTTCATCTTGGCGGTGGGCGACCGTGTTGCAGGCCGGCTCCAGGATGAAAAGGAGGTGGTTCAGCAGATCCTTTCCGTGCCGAATTCGGTAACAGGCATTGCCGGCAAGGGACAAGAGATCCTGGTGGAGATCGAGAAATGGAATGCCGAGCAAGGCATCGATCATGTTCTGCTTTTTCACAGCAAACACCTCTCCGGGGCATCTTATGAACCCCGTACTATCCGTCTTTTGCCTGTTGACCGGGACTGGCTGAAGCGGCTGCGACAGAAATCATGGCAAGGCCGGACCTTGCCCGTGTTTACTATGGATTGGGATCCACTCTTTTCAGCCCTTATTCGTCAGTATCTCTTTGTGTCGCTCTTTCGCGCCCTTGCCGAGTCCTTGGCCAGTGAAAATGCCAGCCGTTTGGCATCTATGCAAGGTGCGGAAAAGAATATCGAGGAACGCCTGTCCGAACTGAGTTTGCAGTTTCACCAGCAACGGCAGATGTCCATTACTGAGGAGCTGTTGGATGTTGTCTCCGGCTTCGAGGCGCTCGGCGCTGCCGGGTGAGTTTCGCCTGGAAGGAAACAGGGTTCATGGAAGAAGCCACAAAAATACTCCTGATGTTGGGCGGCTTGTTCTTTGTCGGCCTGTTGGCAGACTTTTTTAGCCGGCGAACGCCGGCACCCAGAGTGACGCTCCTGCTTGTTATCGGCTTTTTGATCGGGCCTTCCGTCCTGAATTTGCTCCCTGCGTTTAGTGAGATCTGGTTTCCGATTCTAACCAATATAGCGCTGGTGATGATAGGCTTTCTCCTGGGGGAACAAATGACCATAGCCCTGTTTCGGCGGCGGGGCCGTATTGTACTTTTTGTGTCTATTGCCGAGGTTGTGGTTACGGCGGGGGGTGTTATTTTTGGGCTTTTT
>CAYSGJ010000056.1:0-9993 GCA_964430705.1 uncultured Desulfobacterales bacterium
GCCTGCCACTGGTGTAACTGGTAATACAGGCCTTTGAGGCCCATGAGCTGTTCGTGCGAACCGGTTTCCTGGATCCGTCCTTTGTTCACGACAATGATCTTATGGGCATGGCGGATGGTGGATAACCGATGGGCCACCACAATGGCCGTGCGGCCTTCCATAAGCTTTAACGTGGCCTCCTGAATCAGCTTTTCCGTCTCCGTGTCCACACTCGAGGTCGCCTCGTCCAAAATCAGAATTTCCGGTTCCCGGGCAAGCGCCCGTGCAAAGGCCACGAGTTGCCGTTCACCGCTTGACAGGGTTCGTCCTCCTTCGGTTAACACGGAATCCAGACCACCGGGAAGCGTTTTGATGACCCGGTCGAGATGACACGCCGACATGATGCGTTCAAGTCGTGCGTCTGTGAGTTCCGGGTTGCCGCCGGTGATATTGTCGCCAAGGGATTCTGCAAAAAGGAACACGTCCTGTGTGATCAGGGCCAACCGATTCCTGAGCACGGCTTTGGGAACGCGGCGTATGTCCACACCTGCGATGGCGACACGGCCCTTTGTCGTATCATAGAATCGCTCAAGAAGATGGATGATGGTGGATTTACCGGCGCCGGTCGGACCCACAATGGCAAGGGTTTCGCCCCGCCGAACCGTGAATGACACATCCTTGAGAATCCAATCTTGTCCATGATAGGCGAACCATACATGATGAAAGGCAACCAGATCGTTGGTGTTTCGCCGGCGCTCTTTTGTCTCAACGCCGCAATCGGAGGAAACGGAGGTCTTCTCAACATCCGCCGGCGCCTTCTTTGCGCCGGCGGTCGGTTCAGGGATCCTGTCGTCGGTGTCAAGCAGCATGAATATGCGTTCGGAAGACGCCATGGCCGATTGCATGATGTTGTACTTTTCCGCAATGTCGCGAATAGGACGAAAAAACATCTTCATGTAAGAAATAAAGGCCACAAGCACACCCAGGCTCAAACCGTCTCCCAAGACCCCTCTCCCACCATACCATATAACCAGCGCCGTGGTGATGGAACTCAAGACTTCAATGACCGGCATGAACACGGCGAAAATATTGATCTGACGCATTCCCAGAAGATAGTTGTCATGATTCAGTTTCCTGAACCGTTCGTAGTTTCGTTTCTCTTGGGTGAAAAGCTGGAGAACGCGAATACCGTCAATGCTTTCCTGAAGTCTCGTATTGATCTCCGCGACCTTAATGCGAAGATCCCGGAAGATATTCCTGGCCAACCGGCTAAAATAACCGGTAGTGATAAAAATCACGGGCAGCATCACAAAACAGATAAGGGCCAGTCTCCAATCCATGACCAGCAATACGATCATTATGCCGACCAGGAGAAAAATATCTTTGAAAAGCACGGTGATGATGGATGTAAAAAACTCGTGCATGTTCTGGACGTCGCTCGTTACGCGGGTGACCAGCCGGCCCACCGGATTCCTGGTAAAAAATGCCACCGAAAGCTCTTGAATGTGGCTGAATAGCTTTATCCGCAAGTCATGCATGATCGACTGGCCGGCATATTCCAACACCATGGTGTTGGCGAAACTTAAAATGAAATGGCAAAAAACCACGACAACAAAAATCAGAGTAATGCGAACCACGCCCTTTCGGTCCTCTTTTCTTAGAACAACAAGATCAGATGATTTCAGCGTGGCGAGGTTCTCGTAGGAGATCTTGGCGAAGTTCCCTTCAACCCTAAACAGCGCCGGATATTTTTTAACCACCTCGGCGTTTTCCGGAATCCGAAGGTCTGATGTATACAGACGTGTCTGCGTAGACATTCCCGGCTCACCGTTGCCCGTATCTTGCACGATATAGCGGTCAATAGCTTCTTTGGTCAGATAGGGCAAAGCCAGGTCCATGATCGTCACAGCGCTCACGACCAGTATGGAAACCAGGAAGAGCAACCAATAGGGCCGTACAAACGGAATTAACCGTCCCAGCAACCCCAGGTCGTAGGGTTTGCCCAGTTTGTCTTCTTCAAAATATCCGTAGTCCCTGTGCATGGCTTTCGTTGTTTGTTACTCGAAAATTGTCATTCGTAACCTAAAGCAGCCGGATAAAAGCACCACCACGAAATCACGAAAACACGAAATGTACTGGTCTTTCAATTTCTTTTCCCACTGAAAACACCTGCTTTTCTCAAGCCGGCCGATGTAAGAAACCACGACTCAAAGTTTGTTCTTCTATTTCGTGTCTTCGTCGTTTCGTGCTTTCGTGGCCCTCTTTTAATGTTTTCCTCACAAAGAACCCAACCACACGAATCACGCTTCACGCCCATATCCGTTTTCCATTTCCTGCCAGTGAAACATATTGCTGTAGAAACCTTCCTTATCCATCAACTGTTCATGCGTGCCGACCCCATCGACTTGCCCGTGCTGTAAGACAACAATGTTATCAGCGTGTTTCACATGACTAATCCTATGGGAAACCATGATGGTGGTTTGATCTTCGGACAGTCTCCTTACATTGTCCAGAATGCCGGCCGCTGTTTCCGTATCCACCTGACTTAACGGATCATCCAAAATCAATATGGGTACGGAAAGCAAAAGGGCCCTCGCCAGGGCCAGGCGTTGCCTCTGGCCCCCGGACAGAATCACCCCCTTTTCCCCGACAACCGTCTCGAAGCGGCGAGGAAACTCCATAATGGTATCGTATAATCGGGCCGCTTTCACTGCGACGACCAACTCCGCCTCAGAGGCATCCTCCCGGGCAAAACAAAGATTGTCTCGAATCGTACCGGAAAACAGGAAGGCATCCTGGGGCACGACCGCCATATGGGTTCGAAGAACCTTTAACGGGATTTCCCGAATGTCGATCCCGTCGATCAGAAGCCGGCCGGCCGTAACATCGAGAAGCCTTGGAACAAGGTGACAAAGGGTTGTTTTGCCGGTTCCCGTCGGTCCGACCACGCCAAGTGTTTGACCGGGGTTGATAGATAACGAGACGTGTTTGAGCACAGGGGGCAGGTCTTGGTGATATCGAAAAACCACATCGTCGAATACGACTTTTCCCTTCAAAGACGGAATAACTCTTGGATTTGGGGAATCGACAATCTGCGGACGCGTCTTGAGGATTCGCTCTATTCTGTCCAGGGAAGCGCCCCCCCGCTGAATGAGATTCACCACCCATCCCATGGCCATCATCGGCCAGGTTAAAAGGCCTAGATAAGCCAAAAATGCCACAAAATCACCGGGCGTAATCGTCAGGCTGATGGCCTGGAAACCGCCCCAATACAGAACCAATGCAACGCTGAGGTTGGAAAAAAAAACCATTCCCGGGAAAAAACACCCCGTAATTCTTACCAGTCTGAGGTTTTTTCCCGCGTAACTTTTTGAAAGAGCGGAAACGCGCTCCGTTTCCGTTGCTTCCCGATTGTAAGCCTTGATGACCCGTATGCCGGAAAATCGCTCACGCACGATTTCCGTCAAATCCGCGAACCCGGCCTGAACTTCTTTATACAGCCTGTGCATCCGCCGGGTGGCAACGCGGGCCAGAACCACAATGATCGGCATGGGAAGCAAAGAAAAAAGCGTCAAGGAAACATTGATGTACAGCATGAATCCAATGGCGGCCAACCCCAGCACAACGGCGTCGGTAAGCGCCACCATTCCCATGCCCACGGCCATGCGAACGTGTTGCACGTCATTGGTGACATGGGCCATCAAATCCCCTGTTTTGGTTTCATCAAAATAACCACAAGACAAGGTCTGAATATGAGCAAGGAGTCGGTTTCGAATCCCTTCTTCAATCCTGCGTGATGTACCGATGAGGCAATGCCGCCAAACAAAACGGAAGACCCCTATCAATGAAGCCACAGCGACCACATAGAGGGCATAGCGAAACAGCCCTGCAGCCGTAGCACGAAAAAGCGTCAAATCATCGATGACCCATTTGATGATTCGAGGAATGATGAGTTGCAGAATATCCACAACGAGCAGGGCAAAGAGTCCGGACAGGACAATCCACTTTTTCTCTATGAAATATGGTTTAATGAGATAAAAAGACTTCATGTCACGTCAAGGAACCACGTCTTTTCGGCATGGTCATGTTGTGTTGGTTTTGCCCTGTTGTTGTCCGGCGCCATCAAAGCCCTATTCGTCCCGCTCCTGTTTCCCGGCCCCGCCGGTCCATTCAAGGGGGACAAATCACAGCCGGGGTCATAGAGCGTGCATATCCGTTCATGCTACCAAAGGGAGCATTCAGAGTCAAAAGCATTCCTTTTGCTCCGCCCACAACATGAGGACAACCCATATTGACTTTTCAAGGGCCGGTTGTTATAGCCGGAACATGATCAAACCGGGAACCATTGTCGAGTTCATCGACCGCAGAGAAATCGTATGCGCCGTGGTGTTGGAACAAAAAGGCGAAAAAACCCGCATATTGACCGAACATAACCGAGAAGCAACCTTGTCGGAAAAACGGCTGGTTCATATCGGCCGGGAATGCCTCGATTTGGCAACGCCAAGAGTGCCTTTGGTGGAAAAACTGCGTGTCACGGCAAACAGGAGAAAACAGCTCCATCACCAGATAGACGTCGAAGAACTCTGGGACGTTCTACACACGGAAGCCACATGGATTGACCTGAACACCATGGCCGAGTTTTGTTTTGACGGAGAGATATCCGGCGATCGGACATCGGCCGTGGTTCGCGCCATGCTGGAAGACCGTCTCTATTTCAAGTTTGATTTCAACCAGTTCATGCCGAATAGTGCTGAAAAAGTGGCTCAAATCGCCGCGCAGGCCGCAGAAGAAGCCAGAAAGACACTGCTGATCGAAGAAGGAAGCCGTTGGATTAAGCGAGTCATGGAAGAAGGACACACCGACGTGCCTCCTGATAAAAAAGGGATTATTGACATCTTGAAGTCTTTCTATCTTTTTGGCAAAGAGAGCCCTCACTACAAAGTCGGCAAAGAAATCCTTTCACGCTCACGGATGGATCCCGACGAGGGCTTGTTTGGTTTTCTGGTACAGTTGGGTGTGTGGAGCAAAGACGAGAATTTGAATCTCCACCGTTTCGGTATTTCCGCTTCCTTTGATCCCGAACTCCTTGAGGTTTCGTCTCGAGTGGCCGCCGAACGCGGCAGACATGTCGTGCCGGATGACCATCGAACAGATCTCACGGATCTGGAGACATTCACCATAGACGGCCAAGGAACCCTGGACTTTGACGACGCCCTCAGCATTGAACCCATAGACAACGGCCACAGGCTGTGGATCCACATAACGGACGTAGGACATTTCCTGAAAAAGGAGGACGTGTTGGATGAAGAAGCGCTGGCTCGGGCCAGTTCCATTTACATGCCCGACGCACGGATTTCCATGCTTCCTCCTGATTTGACGGAAAATATTTGCAGTCTGAAAAAGGACGAAAATCGTCTTGCCATCAGCATCATGGCCGATCTTGACGAATCGGCAACCGTCACGAACTTCAAGATCACACCCAGCATCATTCGGGTTTCCCGTCAACTCACCTATTATCATGCAAATCAACTGGTAGGAGACGATCCGGATTTATCCATGATCTACGAGCTTGCCCAAAAGTTTCGAAAAGCGCGTCTGGATCATGACGCCCTACAAATCAACCTTCCGGAAATGAACGTATGGATAGATGACGAAGGACAGATCTCGCTCACGCAGATCAACCGTGAAAGTCCCAGCCGGCTGATGGTTTCGGAATCGATGATTCTGGCCAATTGGCTCGCCGCCCGGTTCTTTCGAGACCAAGGCCACCCGGCGATCTTCAGGGGACAACTGCCGCCCAGAGAGCGGCTGCTCGGTCGTAACGGAGGGTCGTTGTTTCAGAACTGGATGCAGAGGCGTTTTTTAAGCCGGGTTATGCTCAACCTTGAAGCACGACCCCACTCCGGGCTCGGGCTCGATGCCTATGTCACACTGACTTCTCCTTTGAGAAAATATCTCGATCTGGTCACGCAGCGACAGCTTCGCACCCTGCTTGGGTTGGAAGAATCTTACACGGAGCAACAACTCACCTTTATTATCCAGGCGATCAGGGAATCGTTGAGCTACATCACTGTTCTGCAACAAGAACGAACGCGTTACTGGATTCTGCGTTACCTTGAAAGCCGGATCGACCACCATGAGGAAGCGCTTGTTCTGGAAAAACGTCGAAAAAGATGTGTTGTATTGCTCACCAAATATATGCTGGAGGCATTTTTACCGCTGGACGTTTGCGCCGGCCTGCAATCCGAAGATCACATCATGGTCAACATTGATCGGGCCGAGGCGAGAACCGATACACTGACGCTGTCTCTCGCCTAGCCCGTACGCGTCATTAGGACACGGTTCTCAGCCTTTTTTTCTGGGCTCAAACGCCATGGTTTCGTCATTCAGCAATCCCAGATACTCATCATTTTTTCCGAACAAGAACCATACTTGCCCCACACTCAATGCGCTTTCCCATTCTACGTCCGCGTCCATCTCAAGCACCACTTCATCAGGATCAACAACACTGCTGGTTATGCCGAACTCGGAAAAAAAATCTACAAATTGTTTTTTTTGTGACATGCTTTCCTCCTATGTACCAACGAGCCTGAAATAAAGATCCGGGTCCAGAGGGCCCGGTTTTTTGTTACCCCCTTAAAGGGGGCTTACCTAGCCCCTCTGCTTAAATCCGAATATCGAATTTCGAAATTCTAAACAAATCCAAAATTCGAATGTTCAAATGCTCAAAACATGGAAATTGGCTTGTAAAAAACAACAGTTTCTATCTTTCATGTTTAGAATTTTGGTCATTCATGTTTGTTTGCGGCTTGCGCCTTGAAAACAGTACGTTCTTCGGTTTTCGAATTTATCTTGGGCCTAATTACGGCCATGTTTTTCTACTTCGTGTCGACGGCCGGCATCCCGAAGGAGAATTCTACAACTCGGAATCACCCCGCGGGCCCGAACATCTCGACATTGGGATCCGGTTCGTTTTCGCCCTCATCGATCGTTTCACATTCTTCGGCATTGTCCTTTGCATCGCCACTGACCGGGCTCGTCGTCTCAGGCCCTTCATCGCTGTACTCGCGAAGCAAAGCCTCTGCATTGCCGAGAACCTTTTTCAGCTTGTCGTTGACGGACCGAATCTCGGCGTCAATCTGCTCCAAAAAGCGATCTTCACTTTCTTTTGCCATGCCATCACCATCTTATGGTATAAGACTTCAGCCATTTGAAAATCCCGGGGCCGGCTTCCAACCCGGTGTCCCTATCCTATCGACGACCCCTCAGGCGGTCCCCGAAGGTCTTTATAAAAGTTACTCCCCGGCATGGACTTTGCTCGTTTTTTAACCTCAGCGGCGATCGCGCTGACCTCACCGATGTGCTGAATAGCCCTTCGTTCGTTGGTTACAATGGCAATAGACACGGATACGAAGGGAAACGATTCTTTCTCCCCTTTGCGGTTTGTAGAATCAATATAGCCGCGAACCTGGTCCTGCTCATCATAAAAATTTCCTACAATCAAATCAAAGTTTCCAACGATCTCTCCACAGACACTTTCCATATTCTCGGGAGGAACAATGAATACAAAGTCATCTCCGCCCACGTGCCCCACAAAGGCCTCGGGCGAATCGATTTTGCGCACGGCGTTGGTCAGCAGCCGGGCCGTCATCTTGAGGATTTCGTCTCCGCGAAGGAACCCGTATTTGTCATTATACGACTTGAAATGGTCAAGATCCAGATAAGCGACCTCGAAATGGGATGCGCTGTCAATGCATCTCTGGATCTGTTTTATAATCGTGTAATTACCGGGAAGACGGGTCAACGGATTGGCGTCTCGAACCCGCGCCGCCCTGGCAAATACCAGGGAAATCCGGGACAAGACGTCTTCTTCACGAAACGGTTCCTCCAGATAGTCGTCAAGTGGGATCCCGTCCCAAGTAATCCCGGATTCCTTCCAGCCGGATTTCACTGCCAGCACGATGGGCAAGTGTCCGAACACAGGATCGGTTTTTATTCGGCTGCACAGATCCCTCCAGCTTTCCTTCTTCAGAGACTGGTTTACCACTATGACATCCGGGGGGTCGCTGTAAATCTGATTAATGGCCTGAAGGCGGGATTCGGCCGTCTCAACAAGCAAACGGTTTTCCCTTTGAAGCAGTTGTCCTATGGGATCCTCGCTGAGAGAATCACCCGAAATAATCAGGACCTTTTTGGTGGTTTGTTTCATAGGCTGTTGATGTCGAGAGATCCTTCAGAGAGAAAATCACCCGCGTCTTCCAATTGATCGGCCATTTCCCTGATCATGTGTTCTAATTGCGCGTCTGAAATTCGCAACATTTCCCACACGCGATGGTCGATCTGAGGAACCAGATCGTCGCCGGCAAAACCGAACCCGTGGGCCCTGACCAGGGCATCCGCCACATGAACGATAGTCGTAGGAATCTTTACCAATTCGGACATATGGGGTTTATGATGATAGGCAATGGGATCGGTAAGCTTGTGGGGAAGGTTCCACTCTTCACAAAGCCATCTTCCCACCGTGGGATGGGCGACGCCCATGATTTTTTCTTCCGCTTCGTAGACCGAAATCCCTTCCTTTTTGACCGCATCTTCCACCGCGGATGCTTCTTCAGGCAGCTCAGTCCTGATAATCACTTTTCCGATATCGTGCAGCAGGGCGGCAATCGACACTTCCTCCGCATTCGGATAGTTAATCGTTCTCGCAATCACACCGGCGCCGACAGCAGAACCCAGAGAGTGTTCCCACATCCCCTGCAAGCCCTTGCCCATCATCATATCAAACACGGAGGTACTCAGGATAAGGCCTTGAACGACATCGAACCCCAGGATGATGAGGGCATGCGTCACACTTGAAATGCGGCCCGGAAAACCATGAAGCGCAGAATTGACAACCCTGAGAATCTTGGCGGACAGGGCCTGATCCGAAGAAATAACCGCGGCAATCTCTTCCGCCGCAGTGTTGGGATTCTCGACCAAACGACTGACCTTCTCAAATACATCAGGAAGTGTGGGAACATTCTTGAGTGCCTTGACGCGCGATTTCAGACCATCTACATCTACGTTCATACGTCTTTCGCTTGCTCCTTCAAAACCACCGAAATCATGTTCCTGATCTTTTTCATCAAGGGATCGTCTTTGACTTTCATGAAACGCTTGTCAAGGTCGTCCAACATCTGATCCAGGCTCTTTTCTTCTTGCCCTGTATCGACAGGGTGACCTTCAACTGTTATCCGTTTTACTTCCATACCGGCAAGACGGTCTATCGTGTCTTGGGTCAGCTGCGTGCCCGCGCCGATCAACGTCATGCCCCTATCGTTGACCACGGGCTTGGCCAGTGTCATGCCGGGCATCGCCTGCTTCAATGGGATTTTTTGCATTTTTATCCCCTACCCCTTTGTTTCGTTTCAATGCCAAGCTTGATAGACTTTATACGGGCTTTTTGTCAATGGTTCTGTTGGTATTGCGCCCAATTTTTTCAGAACCAAAACAACCGTCGGCCGGCGTAAAGCCGGACCCTACGCGCCTTATCCGTTATTCGTGATTGGTTAATGGTTTACTCTAAATCCGAAGCACGAAATGCGAAATCCGGACTGTTTTCAAGGCGAGAGCCGCAAACAATACTGAATAACCAAAATTCAAATGATCCAAACAATTATAAAGCTGATTTTTTGCCCCTCGCCTCATTATCCAACCGGCAACTGACAACCGAGAACTGATAACCGGTAACCGGCAACTATATCAACCGTCCATGTGTGTCTGCGTGGGTCTGCGGCTAAAAGTCTTTTTTCTTCTTTCGTGTTTTGCGCCTGGCGGCTTGAGAACATTAGGTGGTACGTTTTTTTCTTCTTTCGTGTTTTCGTGCCTTCGTGGTGGTTTTTTATTCTTTTTCTTTGCGTCTTCGCGTCTTTGCGCGATAATGGATCGTATTTAGACCAATGACCCGTAGGGCGAGGGGTTTATCCCCTCCCGGAAAGGCATTTTGTTGGGTCTCGCAAGCTCGACCCAACCTAC
>CAYSGJ010000057.1:0-36719 GCA_964430705.1 uncultured Desulfobacterales bacterium
TGATGGTTTGTAAGCCCTCCGGAAAGGCTGAGCAGCGGCACCCCCAACTCGGCCTAAGCGGCTCAGACAGTTGCCCGGCCTTGCGGCCCCATACCCATAAGCCTTTGAAACTCGAGCTTTTTGGACAACCGCTAAAGAAAATAAGGGAAATCATGTATGGACGATTTCCCATCATTGTACTTTTGTGCCCACATGGACTGGACAATGGCATTCGTGGCAATCATTCCGATAGTCGTCATTGGTGTTCTCATGGTGGGATTCATGTGGCCCGCCGGTCGTGCAATGCCCTTGGGATGGCTTTGTGCGGTTACTATTGCTGCACTGTGGTGGAAGATGCCTGCAACCTGGCTGGCTGCCGCCACTCTCGCAGGTTTTATAAATGCGGTCGACATTCTGATCATTGTGTTTGGCGCCCTCCTGATCCTCAGGCTGATGAAAAAGAGCGGGGGCATAGACCGGATCGCGCGCTCGATGGCCGCCGTATCTGCGGACAAAAGGGTCCAGCTCATTATCATTGCCTGGTTGATGGGCTCTTTTTTGGAAGGAGCGGCCGGCTTTGGCACACCGGCCGCCGTTGGCGCGCCTTTGCTGGTTGGTCTGGGGTTTCCCCCTTTCATCGCAGCGGTTTCGACGCTGGTCGCAGACAGTGCGGCAGTCACCTTTGGCGCCGTCGGCGTTCCGGTTTGGGGTGGGTTCGAACCCATTAAGGATATCGTTGATTTGAGCAAGGGCGTAACCTTCAATGCATTCCTCCACGAAATCGGCGTGAGCGCGGCCATTCTCCACCTGCTGGTGGGAACATTCATACCCATCACCATGATTGCACTCATGACGCGAACGGCCACAGGTTCTTTTAAAAAAGGCTTGGAAATCTGGCCTCTTGCCGTATTCGCCGGCATCATGTTCACCGTACCCCAGCTGTTGGTCGCGATCATGGTGGGTCCGGAATTGCCGGCTTTGCTCGGCGCTCTCATCGCGTTGCCGATTTTTCTCTATGCCGTTTCAAAGGGTTTCCTCTGTCCCGGCGAGCCATGGCAATTTCCTCCCCGAGATACCTGGCCGGAACACTGGGAAGACCGGATGCAAGCGGATGCCGGTAAAATGGTCCCCGAGAAAAGCTTTAATGCATGGAAAGCATGGCTTCCCTATATGCTGATCGCCGGCATGCTCGTCGTTGGCAGAGTGGAGGCTTTTCATATCAAACCTGTATTACTATCCTGGAAAATCAGCTGGGACAACATATTGGGAACTACCATCGATAGAGACATCACCCCCTTGTACAACCCCGGCATCGTGCCGTTCTTATTGGTCTCAGCGGTGATTCCGTTGATTCACGGTGTTGACAAAAAAGGCGTCACGGCGGCACTCAAAGAGACGGCGCGGATGATGGGTCCGGCGACCATCGCCCTTCTGTTTTCCCTGGCCATGGTCTACGTCATGATGCATTCGGGGGAGGTTTCGAGTCTTGATTCCATGCTGATTGTCATGGCCGTGGCCGCAGGACGGCTGGCCGGAGAAATATGGTATCTGGCCGCGCCCTTGGTTGGAATGCTGGGATCTTTCATCTCGGGCAGCAACACCGTATCGAACATCATGTTTGGAGCATTTCAGCTGACTACGGCCCGCGAAATAGGCATTGCCGAGCAAACCGTTCTTGCACTGCAGGCTGCCGGGGGCGCTGCCGGCAACATGATCTGTATTCACAATGTGGTGGCGGTGCTTACCACCGTGGGATTGTTGGGAAAAGAAGGGTTGGTGGTGAGAAAGAATATGCCCGTTGCGATTCTTTATGGTCTGGCCGCAGGAGCACTTGCCTGGATAGGGTCCGTTTGGCTCTGATGAAACGCAGACCATCCAGCGGTCCGAATTGATTTCAACCAGGCAACCACAGCAATGGCTGATAGTATAAATAATTTCGGCGTTTATTCAGCTTTAATCCGTATGACAATCTATGTCTGATCTTCCCAGAGACTTTAATCCGGAATCACCCGAACAACGCGAAATCGCCGTGGAGGCGGCACGGGATCGGTCTGATTTTGTAACGCTCATGATTCACGCCTATCGCGGTGAGCTTGGGCGGACAACCGCATGGCGCGCACGGATCGACAAAACGAGCAACTGGGCTGTTGTGTTGACGGCCACATTGCTTACATGGGGATATTCGGCAGATTCCCGTCCCCACTACATTCTTCTTGTCGGCATGGCGATGGTGACCGTGTTTCTATTCATAGAATCTCGTCGGTACCGCGTGTATGATATATGGCGTTCTCGGGTAAGGCTGCTTGAGGAAAACCTGCTGGCAAACGCGCTTGATCCGGTAGGCGCGGAACATCCTGATTGGCGTATGCTCCTCAGTGAAGATTTTCGGGACCCCAAGATGAAAATAACGATGGTAGAAGCCGTTACCCGCCGACTGCGACGGATTTATTTCCCGCTGATCTCCGTATTGGTCGGCGCCTGGATCATCCGACTTGCAGTGTTTGCTCCTCCGCCAAAGCAATTCTTCAGCGCCGCGGCCATTGGCAGTTTGCCTGGTAAAATCGTTCTGGCAAGTGTGGGGGCATTCTATGTCGGCATTTTGGTCATGACGCTGTGGCCAAGACCGAGGCGGGCCAAGGGTGAACTGAAATCGAAGGCGAAACCCGAGGGATGGAAATAGTCAGCCGTCACCCGGGACATCCTTCCGTTCACACGCCAGGCTTCGGGGCTCGAATTGCTTTCGCCACACGCGGATTTCAAATCGGGAATGGGTAAATTCATGTATTTTCCACAAATTCCCGTCCGCGTCTTGGGGGACAATTCAAGCCGGTTGCCGCAAGCCATGCCGGGTATTCTCCAATACGTGTCAAATTCTTTTCAAATACACAATTCACCCCATTGAAGAAAAGGCTGTAAGCATTATTTTATTTTCCAACATCCCGGGGAGGGAAAAATACAAAATCAGCGATTGAAAGGAGGATGGAATTATGGCCTTAGAAATGATGCCCTGGAGAAGATCCGGCGACATTCGTCCGATCTCAAGAGACATAGAAGATCTTTGGAACCGATTCTTTGGAGAATTGGCCGCGACACAGCCTTCCGGGTTTGCGTGGGCGCCCTCTGTGGACATAGCCGAAATGGATGGCACCATCCAGGTAAAGGCTGAATTGCCCGGCCTGGAAGCAAAGGATATTGAGGTGGATGTCACCGACAACGTGCTCACGCTTAAAGGAGAGAAAAAGATGGAGGAAGAGAAGAAGGGCGAAAGGTCCATCTGCCGGGAGCGGTATTCCGGCTCCTTCCAGCGTTCCTTCAGGCTTCCCGGTGTTCAAAGCGATAAAGTGGATGCCGAGTTTAAAAACGGCGTGCTCACTATTAATATTCCCAAATCCGAGGAAAGCAAACAGAAGAAGATTGACATTCGAACAGCGTGAGAACCTATAAATACACCCTCTCCCCGGGACAACCGAATAAACAAGGTCGTTATCCAGTTGGGTTGAAAAAAGATCCAAGAAATCACACCGGCTCAGCTGAAAATATCCCACCTAATTTTATCCTGATTAACTACAATGAATCCGGATATGACCCATAAGTAAGAAGTATCCATGTAGCTGTTGGAGAAACATACGGATTGAAATCATCCGCGGTTTTTCCAGGATCCTCTGTGTTATGGTAGGGATTTTTTTGGTGTGAATACCGGATTCCCGGTATTCACGAAACGTATGGCCGGTGTTATTCACCGTCATAATATGTTGCCGTTTCGAAATATGAGGTGAAACTTAGGGTTTTCAAGAAATCAAGGTTTATCAAACAGCCCATTATTGTCGTGACATCAAAAAAAGGAGGGTTCCCATGAAGCACATATTAATTGTAGATGATCAGCCGTGCGTTCGAGAACTGCTCAAGGTCGAGCTTGTATTGGACGGGCACCGGGTGACCGAGATGGGAGACAAGGAGTCGGTCCGGAAATTTATGATGTCTTCTACGCCGGACCTTGTCGTTTTAGATCTCATTTTGGGCAGAAAAGATGATCCGTTCTATTTGCTGTCGGCCATCAAACATCAGGCCCCCGGTGTCCCTATCATCATTTTTACCGCCTATGACAGCTTTAGAAATGATCCCCTTGCATCCCAAGCGGATGCCTATATCATTAAGACGTTTGACTTGACAGCGCTGAAAAAAACGATTCAATCGTTTCTGTCGACTTCCCGGGACGCTAAGCCGTCCCGGAAAGATTATCCGTTTGCTGAAAGTTACGCATGACCTTTTGGTGCCGCCACCATCGCCATAGCAAAGGCTATGGCGGATCTTGATGCGGTGACCATTGTCGGCGGCGGGGACTCGGTGGCGGCGGTTTCGGAAGCCGGCATGGTTGATAAGATGACGCATGTGTCCACAGGAGGCGGCGCGTTTTTGAATTTTCTTGCGGGCAAAGACCTGCCCGCAATTGCGGCCCTCGCCGACAAATAAAAAAACCTGGATACGGCTCAAGGCTTTTTTGAAAAATCCTCGCAAGCAAGCATTTAGGCTCCCCATATCGGATAAACCGGGCGCCTGCCTTGGCACCCGGTTTGAAAAAACGGCAATTGATGGGACAGCACGACAAGCCGTTGCCTTGCATCCTGTCCCTGTAAAGACGGTTCCGGTCGGCACTATTTCACGGTCAGGTTGTCGTGCACGTAAACCGCGCCGCCCTTATAGGCGTTATGAATGGCGGCATTGAGTTCCGACCATGAGTCCACGGTCCCCGTCAGCGTCACTTTACCCTGGTCTACTGTAACATTCACATCATCGGCATCTACAAAAGGGCTCCAAAACAAGGCGTCCTCGACACCATTCTTGATCTGCCAATCACTTTTGGATGCATACATGCCCCGATAATCATACCAGTCATACCGGTACCAGTAGTCATCCACATAAGGATCGTAAAGGTCTTGGATCGCCGGAGGATCCTCCCGCACGATTAGGTTGTTGTCCACCATGATGACCCCGTTGACTCTTGAAACTACATCGTCGGCCCGAAACTTCTCGAAAAAAGTGTCCACGGTCCCGTAAAGTTTCGCTATGCCGTTTCTCACATCTGCGGTGATCTCATAGCTTTCCACATACGGATCCCGCAGAAGCGCATCCTGGATTTTATTTTCGATTTTCTGGTCTGTCAGCGGTTCAGCCGGTCGAACCTTGATGCGGTTGACCACCCATCTCACCCCAACGGTATTACGAGCATCTTGGGCCGCCGCCCGCTTGGCCTTGAGGTTGTCCACGGTCCCGCGCAAAGTGACCATCGAACCCGCCGCTTCCGGCGTAATCTTGAAAGACGACACCCGCGGATCGTAAATCAGGGCATCGCTTACGGCATTTTCGATTTGCTTATCAGACCTGTTTACATATTTTTCCCGTTTCAGATCGGCATCGCGGGCCCACTTTTTGACTTCCAATCCCGAATCGTCCACGAACGTCACTCCGTGAACATGGGCATCCCAGTAAGCCTCATTTTTTTCCGCGGCGCTTCCCACGATACCGCTCAGCGTGACCTTTCCGTCTTTGACAGCTACGTCAATAAGCGCATGATCGACAAATGCGTCCCATTCCAGGGTTTTTTCAATCTCCTTCGTAATCTCATCGTTGGAACGCTCTTGCAACCAGTCCACCCTAATAGCGTTGCTCACGCCTTTGACACCCCTGACCCCTTTTGCCACTTTTTCGCACAGATTCTTTTCCTGCCAGGAATTCACAGTCCCTGTCAGAGTAACCAGATTGTCATCGACACGGACATCAATCTCATAGGAATCCGTGGCCGGGTCATTGAGCAGGGCATCTATCACATCACGGCTGATCTGCCCGTCCGTACGCAGTAAGGGCGGATCCACCTCAAGCTCGTTCACTACGGCCCGAACTCCTTTGACAATGCGGGCGATTTTTGCCGCCCGTTCCTTGGCCAGGATGTTATCGACCGATCCGCTTAGCGTGACAATGCCGTCAACCGTGATGACATCGATAAGGTGTGAGGGAACGGCTCTGTCCATGAGTAACTGATTTTCCACCGCATCCGATATAGACACATCGGTAAGCGGACGCGTTGCTGCAGCCAAGCCCGTAGCTGCAGCCAACCACAGTATCGTCACGCTAAACACCACGGCAAAAATGCTCAATCTCTCATTGAACGGGCCTCGAAAATCTTCCTGTCTCATTTTTTCCATACCTCCTGTCTTGGATTTATCCCGCCGACACGGAATATGCCGTCAACAATAAGGAGGCTGTCAGGTATCGTCCATGGAGTAAATCCGGTATTTGCCGCAAAGTTGACCGGTATACGGTTTATTGCCGCCGAAAACCGCATAGCACCCTCCAAACAGACTGCAATCCCAGTATGCCTGTGTCTCACAGCACCCTGATACGAACCTTTGAAAAGAAATATTGTGCAAGCAATACATAGCAACGCTTTTCGAAATACAGGATTGACTTTATTGATGCACAAAACGTGAACCGGTATGTTACGTCCGAATCCGCAATTTGGACGGCTTTTTCTTGAGTTGGATCGTGTAAACGTTGGTCGTTGCGTATTATTTGCGGCCCTCGCCGTGAAAACAGTCTTGATGTCATGCTTCGTACTAAAGTTATATCTTTGTGTTTTTTTTAGGCTATCTTTGGGAATGGCAAAAAAAAGGGGGACAAGATGATGCAGAACATACCCGATATTTGCGGTAATGAAGAAAAAACGAAGAAAGCGACATCCGGATCCAGAAGCGACCTGTACGTTACACATTCCAATCTAACGATAGCGCAGGTGCAGTCGGCATTCGGCATTGCGCTTCATATGCATCAACCCACCATTCCGGCTTCTTCCGAGGATATTGCCGGCGCCGAGCTGATATCCAATTTACAATTCATGATGGAACACCAGGACATAGGTGATAATCACAACGCGCCGGTGTTCCTGTGGTGCTATTCGAGAATATCCGATTTTGTCCGGGAGTTGCGCGGCCGGGGGAAACATCCCCGGGTCATGCTCGATTACTCGGGAAATCTTTTGTGGGGCCTGGAACAAATGGGGAAACAGGATGTTTTGGACAATCTAAAAGCCGTCGCCTGTGATGAGCCATATTTCGGCAGCGTGGAATGGCTTGGCACCATGTGGTCTCACGCCGTGGTTTCCTCGACCCCGGTTCCGGACATCAAGCTGCATATCCGCGCCTGGCAGGAACACTTCGGATCGGTTTTCGGATGGGATGCCCTTCATCGTGTGAAAGGGTTTTCCCCTCCGGAGATGCATTTGCCGATTCATCCGGAGGTATGTCATGCCTATGTCAAGGCTTTGAAGGAATGCGGATATAAATGGCTCATGGTCCAGGAACATACCATAGAGAACGTGGACGGCAGTAGGTTTGACAGGCCGGCGGTGCCTCACAGGCTGGTGGCAAAAAACGCCCGGGGAGAAGTAGCGGAGATTGCCGTTTTGGTCAAAACGAAAGGGTCGGACACAAAGCTCGTGGCCCAGATGCAACCCTACTATGAAGCCCAAACGAGACAGCGTGAAGCCTATGCCGGTAAAGAGGTGGTTCCGTATTTCGTTCAAATAGGCGATGGAGAAAACGGCGGTGTCATGATGAACGAGTTTCCGGATACCTATAAAAAGGTCTTTGGTGAAGTGACCGGAGAAGGAACCGTTGGAATGAACGGATCCGAGCTTCTGGAGTTTACAAATGCCATGGGATTGGATGAAAAAGACTTTTCGGCGGTGCAACCGATAGGACAAAACAGGATCTGGGATTGTATCGACGGAGACGACCCGGGTGCGATCGACAGAGCCATCGAAAAAGTCAGGGAGCAGGACCCCGGCTTCAATCTGGACATGGCTTCATGGACGAACGACAAAAATTGGGTTGAAGGCTACGAAGATGTCCTGAGCCCGATACATCAACTGAGTGCCGCATTTCATCAGCGTTTTGATGGCGCCGACGTTGATCGGAACCGCCCGGTTTACAAAGAAGCACTCCTTTACCTTCTTTTGTCCCAGACCAGTTGTTTCAGATATTGGGGGGGCGGCAGATGGACGGACTATGCAAAAGAAATTTGCAGAAGAGGCATGAACGTGATTGAACACGGTTGACGGCGGATATAGCGGATAAAAAAGGCTGTTTCCACTCGGATAATCGGACTATTTTAAAGACAAAGACTACCGGAACACGCCCGGCAGAAGTTCTTGGCATTGAGGACAGCGCCCTTTTACCAATGCATTTTTAACCTCTCCGTATTTTCTTTCAGCCAGGACGATTCGGCCGCATGCCGGGCACCGTGTATCGATCGCTTCCCCGGCTACGTTGCCTATATAAATAAACCGCAGCCCTGCTTCTTTCCCCAAAGCATACGCCCGCTTCAGGGTTTCCACCGGCGTGGGCGGAGCATTGGTATACTCATAGTCGGGATGAAACCGACTGATGTGCCAGGGGATGTCACGGCTCACACCAGCAATGTACTGGGCGATATCGGTCAATTCGCGATCGCTGTCATTGAGATCGGGAATGATTAACGTGGTGATTTCCACCCAGATACCCATCTTTTTCAGAAATGCAATCGATTCAAGGACCGGTTTCAAACGGGCGTGACAGACGCGCTTGTAGGAGTCGTTATTGAAGAATTTAAGATCCACATTACAGGCATCCAGATACGGATGTATAGTTTCGATCGCTTCGGTGGTCATAAAACCGTTTGTCACGAAAACATTGTAGAGACCTTTATCGTGCGCCAATATCGCCGTATCATAGGCGTACTCGAAAAAGATGGTCGGTTCCGTGTACGTATAGGCAATGCTTTTACACCGGTTGGCTTGGGCCTGATCCACGATATCTTCAGGAGCAAGCAGCCGGCCCGGCGGAGAAGCCCCTTTTTTCATGGATGTTTGTGATATCTGCCAGTTTTGGCAGAATCCGCACTGAAAATTGCAACCGTGCGTGGCGATGGAAAAAGACAGGCTGCCGGGCAGAAAATGATAAAGCGGCTTCTTTTCTATGGGATCGATGTTGGCTGCTACGACTTTCCCATATGCATGGGTGTATAGGGTTCCCTGTCGATTTTCCCGCATACCACATATCCCGAATCGACCTTCCGCGATTTTACATCGGTGACTACAGAGAAAGCAATTGACTTCATTCTTTTCGCGCCTCTCATACAGCATTGCTTCTTTCATTTTTTTCAACTCTTTCTTTTTTTTTCGCAATCACAAAATATATTCCGGTCTCTACTGCGAAACAGCGTGCCTGGCTTTGGAAAGAATATTGATGACCTCCTCGTCTGTGGTTTGTCCAAAGTCCTCATACCATGCGCCCACAGCGCCAAATGGCTCCGGAGTGGCAATGGTGACCAATCGGTCCACTTTTTCACGCAACTTGTTACATGCGTCGACGGAGGCCACAGGCACTGCCAGAATAAGCTCCGCAGGATCCCTCGATCGCAGAGCAATAGCCGCCGCCTCCGTCGTGGCCCCGGTGGCCATGCCGTCATCGACGAGAATGATGGTTTGCCCTGACAGGGTTTGCGGCTGTTCTCCGGCTGCCTGGCGGTATTTTCGTTGCCGGCGGTTAAGTTCACGTTCTTCCTCGGCGGCCGTCAAAGCAATCTCTGAATCGCTAATGCCCAAGGTCCGAATGACATCTTCGTTCAAAACGCGCACCCCCCCTGAAGCAATAGCCCCCATGGCATACTCGGGATGGGACGGAACGCCCAGTTTCCGTACCAGAAATATATCCAAGGGCGCGTTCAGGGCCCTGGATATTTCGTAACCCACCGGAACACCACCGCGGGGTAGGGCTACAATCAGCACATCGGCCTGACCACTGTAATCGAGGAGCTTCTGCGCCAGTTTCCGACCGGCATCCCGTCTGTCTTTGAAGTAATGCATGATGCCCTCCATATCCATGTGTGTCATCATCGGATGTGATCAGACTCTTATGCCGCATATAGTGTGGGTGTTTTTGTAAGTAAATGAGTAAAATGACGTATTGGACCGTCATGACGAACGCATTTTCAAATCATCCGGACCGATTTTCGGTGGCGGGGCATGATCCAAAGGACCTTGTATGGTGACACGCACGCCGCGCCTATCAGTCCTGCTTGGGCGGTGTCACCACAAAGACAGGGCAGCGTGAGGCGGTGCGCACGACCCTTTCCGCCACAGATCCAAGGGTAAATCGCTGCCAACCCGTTCGGCCATGCGTGGCAATGACGATCAGATTCACGTCTTTTTCCTTGGCTATGGAGACAATTTGATCGGCAGGACTCCCCAGCACGACTCTGGGGTGCACCACGGGTATTTGAGGGGAAAGGTGCTCTTTGATCAAGGCCTCAAGGGATTTCTCGGACGAGTCAAGCAATTCCTTCTCATATAAGGGAATGTCAAGACCGGGGGTGGGCGCAAACACGGCTCCGCCCGCGGCAGGCACCGGTATGGGCGGCACCACATGCACCACCCAGAGCTCAGCCGAAAAGTGTACCGCCAACTCATTGGCTGCGGCAAGGGCGGCGTGAGAAACACTACTGAAATCGGTTCCGCATAGAATGTTCTTAAAGGGCAGCATAGAATCTCCTCCAAAAAGGGATTTTCAGACACAATCGTACAAACAGAAAAGAAGTTGGGCCTTTTTAAACACTGACCACCGAGTTGTCGCTGTCTCCATAGGGGTTTTTGACATATCCATCGGCATTCCAGTCGTTTTCCCACGTGGATTCATCGATGAGATAACGAAACTGATATTCTCTGCCTCCTTCAAGATTCAACGTGACGACATAGTCGCCGTTTTTGACTTTCTGCATAGGATGGGCACGCATATTCCAGTTGTTGAAGTCACCGACGATACATACATTTTTTGCATTGGGCGCGGCAACCTTGGGCAACGTAAATGTCACGGCGCACACATTGCCGCTCTTAGGTTCTTTTCTAATCCCAAAGGTTCTTTCGGTCTGTTTTTTTGCCGCAGCGGGCTTAGCAGCCACCTTCTTTGGCGTGGGCTTGCCGGCAGGCCTCTTTTTTGCCACAGTCGTTTTTTTCGGGGTTTTCATCTTGTTCCTTTTTGATTCTACCATTTTTTTCTCCTTCAGAGGGTCTATTGCAAAAACCTGCAAAATGCTTGCTTTTATCAACCATAACAAAAGATTATCTTTACAGCACGTTAAATCAGCACCAGGGTCAAAAGACGCAGAATGCTCTTGGAACCGGTTCCCGGGGCAAGCCTTTGTAAGTTTTTCCCACATCCCGCATTTTTATGATACATAATATTGAAATCACAAAAAGCGGCATGTTGGAATACGGTATTTCCTGTATTTTATCCGTCAGAAACTACGTAGCCTGTTGAGAACACCATATTTTTTGATTGCCGATACCCGAGCATATCATATGCCGCGATGTAAAAGGAGAACGAACAATGAAAGTCAAAGAATTCATGAAGACCAGGCTGGAATATGTGGAAGTCCAAGACAGTGTGTACGATGCGATTGAACGCATGCTGGACAAAAGAATCCGTTCCTTGGTCGTCAAGCCGGCAGGCCCCGAAGGTGTCCACGGGGTGGTAACCGCCAGAGATGTGGTGTTCAAAGCCCTGGGCAGAGGCTTGAATCCTCGGGATGTGAAGGTGTCCGAAATCGCCGCCAAACCGTTGATTTGCATCGATCAGGACACCCAATTGTCCGATGCGGCCGCCCTCATGGAAAAATTCAACATAGGACGGGTTTTTGTGTGCGACGGTAAAAAACTCCTTGGCATCTTCACCCTTGCCGATGCCATGGCGGGATCTCTGATCCAAATAGCGAGGGAAAGCCATGTTTCTTGAAAAGCTGTTGTCTCCCGGTAAAAAGGAGCAAGTGGTCATCGAAGGCCTGAGGAAACACATGAAGCTTTTGTGCTCGGCCATCGAAGTTTTTCAGAAAGCTCTAACGGAAAACAATAAAACACTCATGGACGATGTGAAACAATCGGAGCGAGACGGGGACGTCATTCGCAGAGAAGTGATTTCAAAGATCTATGAAGGCGCTTTTCTCCCCTATCTGCGTCCGAACCTGTGCAAACTAACAGAAATCATAGATAACGTTTTTGATCTGTTGAAAGATGCCGCCTATCTGTATCAAACACTACGGCCCGTAAGCACGATACAATACCACATCGATCAAATTGCTTCTCTCAATCTTCAGATGTGTCGAATGCTCCTTATGAGCTTTGAAGCGCTTATGGGTGGAGACGATTTGCGAGAGAAGGCCCTGGCAATAAGGATTTATGAGAAAAAAATCGATGATATTAAATTCGATTTGCTTGCCGATTTGAGGTCCATTCCTATAGACGACTTCTGGGAAGGCAAAATTCTTTCTGATTTCGTTTCAAGACTCACCAGCGTCAGCGACGTCATCGAAGATGCAAGTGATTATCTTCAGGTGATCAACGTCAGTCTTCGATGAGCGAGGTGACCAACTCCTGACATGCCGCTGTATTTGTTTCCCCTCATAGGATGCATATTCATCGCGTTCGTGATCGGTTCCAACGATACATCCAATGCTTTCGGCATCTGCATCGGTTGCGGCATGATCAAGTTTAAAAAGGCTCTCTGCCTTTTTGGACCTTTTGTTCTTGTCGGCATGCTTCTGCAGGGTGGCAAGGTCATGAAAACGGTGGGAAACGACCTGCTGGATGTCAATATTTCCATACTGGGAATATCGCTTGTAGTCTCGGCGCTTCTGATCGCGGTTTCCAACCTGAAAACCCTCCCTGTTTCCAGCCACCAAGTCATCGTAGGCAGTCTGACGGGCTCGGGGATCGCTTCCGGCGTAGAAGTGAACGTGTTGTCTGCGGCCAAAATCGCGGTTTCCTGGGTAATGTCGCCATTAGGCGCTCTTTTGTTCGCTGTGTTGATCTTCAAGGTGATGGAAAAAACGCTTTCGCGGCTGCCGGTTTTCCACGTGGAAATGGTCCTCAGGATTCTTCTTGTTTTGACGGGCATCCTGATTTCTTACACCACTGGCGCGAATGAATTGGCCACAGTCCTCGGTGGGGCAGTGTACTCCGGATTACTCAGCCCGGTGCATGCTTCCGTGGGTGGGGCCGTTCTTGTATTCTTGGGCGCTTTTTTCTTGAGTTCACGCGTCATAGAAACAGTAGGCAAGGGGATTACGACGCTCGATCCGTATTCCGGATTTGCCGCACAGTTCGGAGGGGCTGCCTGTGTCCTTGTTTTCACCAGTCTTGGGATGCCGGTGTCGACCACCTATTGCATCATCGGAGGCGTGTTCGGCGTCGGAATGCTTAAGGGCATGGAAACCGTGCGGTTGGATCTTATCAGGAAAATGGCGCTCAGCTGGGTACTGACGCCGTTTTTGGCCTTTGCCCTGTGCTTCGGTATTACAATCGTTTTAATGAAATAGTGTCTTGTCGATTAGGGCCGTGTTTCGGCGGCAAACAGGCTTTGCCGCGCCGCCTTTGCAATGGCCGTGACAGCAGGGTGTTTAATAATCCGCTCAAAAGAAATGGCGTAAAAACGCTCACGAATCGCATCCGTTCGCCCCACTACGTCAACATGATACTGATGTTGGATCTCTTTTTCCACGACGGACGGCGCCACAAAAATACCGTCGCCATGCTGCCCGAATGCTTTCAGCAACGCACTGTCCTGGAATTCGCCGATAATCATCGGCCTTATGTCCAAAGACTCAAACCATCTTTCCAGGGATTGCCTCAGAACGGTCATCTCCATGGGTACCAACATGGGCGCCTTGTCAAGAGACTCCGGAAAGCCGTCTCGAAACCGTTCGGCCAGCTTTTTGACCGCTAAAAGCGTCACCCCGCATTCCCCGAGCAAATGATTATACGCCTTAATGTGCGTCCCTCGACGGATAGGCGAATCGTTTAAGACCACATCAAGCTTGTGCATGGACAATTCGGCAAGCAGCTTTTCCTCCTTGTTTTCATAACACGCCAGATGAACCCTTTCCGGAAGGTTGAATATCGGCTCCAAGATTTTGCGAACGACCAACTTGGGAAGAACGGCCGCAGCGCCGACCTTTAAAGAAATGGGGCCCGACACCGGATTGCCTCGCAACGTGTCCATCATCTCGTGGCCGAGGGTAAAGATCTCATTGGCATACCGGAAAACCATCCGGCCCAAATCGGTTGGTTCCAGGCCTCGACCAACACGCCGAAACAGCTTTCCTCCCAACGCCTCTTCGAGCCGCGCCACCTGGGCGCTGACGGTAGACGGGGCAAGACGAAGCCGTCCGCAGGCCGCCGTCAAGCCGCCCTCACGCATAACAGTCCAGAAATAAAAAAGATGATGATAATTAAGCCATTGCATACCCAGACCTTGGATTCGAATATACCGAATGTATATATCACTATTTTCTAATTGATCAAACAGTTTTTTCGCGTCATGATAAAGTGTTTTCGTCGACAGACAAACCGTTCCTTTGCAAATGGACTCGAGAACATTGCACGCGTTTTGCAACGCGCCGGGGACGGTTCAAATCCACAATGGCCCCTGCGGGTCGAAACGTACTAAGGAGGAACATAAAATGGAACTGCCCTTGGCATCATGGCTGGAATGGGTTGTGGCCGGAGGATCGGTGGTTATTTCAGGTGCGGTCTTAAAGGTTCTTGATCTCGTCCAAAAGTAAAAAACCGCCACAGGGTCGCAGCTTCATGATTAACTATTTGCCTTGTTAATCACATCATGCAGTGTGCCCGGCGCATTCAGCCCGGCTTTTCTCGACATGACGGAGGTTCTTTTCAAGAGACATTTGGAATTCCAATCATGCCGAGCCTGCCCGGTCGGAGGTGTCCTCAAACTGCATACAATATATACCCATGAATCGAATTTGGAACAAATACGGGTCACGTCTACTTGCCGGGTTCAAAAAAGTAGACAGGGGTGCCGCAGGACACAGGACACGCGGCAAGGGCAAGAAATAAGAAGGCCTTTTATCGAAGCCGAAAAGACTTCGTCTTGACCCCCCAAACAAAGAACTTCACCCAGGCAAATCCAAATCGCATCAACGCGAAATCATCTTGTTTGATTTCTTTTAAGAGTTTCTGTTTTATCTTATATCGTTTTAGAAAAGTGCTCTTAAAAACAAAATCTCGGAACGCATCCAGGTTGTACGTCGCCATCAGGGCCATTTTTGCCCTCGGCCCATGCGGTCCGTCCGGTCCCCACGGATCCGTTTGAAACAGGCCTTTTAGTTCCGCCCATGTTGCCGTCATCTTATGGTAGGTGACGGCGCCCTGGTCTTGTGCCCATGTGTCCGTGGTCCATTCGTGCGATTCGTTTTGTCCAAGACAAAAACCCGGAGGCCTAAAAAAGTAGACGTCTTTTGCCTTTTGACCGGGTCCTTCAAACAAGATGCCCTGTTCAAGGGGAAAGGTGCGACAGGTGTCGGGCCTGTCGGGATAGACGGAACAACCCGACCCGGTCAAAAAAGGACACGTCCGCTCGTCGTCGTCGGCCATTCGCAACAAAACATCAGGAAAGGTATTGGATTCCCGCAATACCATGTCCACGTGCGTGTCCAGGAACCGCCCGGAAGACATGCCGAGTCGATTTTTGAGCCGCAGTACGTCGTATGGATATAGAAAGAGGTTCAGATTTCTGCAGCATTTATTAAAACAGGCCAAGTTTTTATGGCAACGAAAAGAGAAGACCTCGCCATCTTGAAGCCTTTTTGAGAGAATCTCCTCTTGCTGCTTGGGATCTATGGTTTTCATTGGCTCTCACAATCCGCCCCTTCGCCCTTGCCTCCGAAGCCCGGCGATGATAATACCCTGACGGCGCCCCATCAGGGTAACCTACAAGACATTTGCAGGACAAGGGTTTTGGAGATTCCCATGGCAAAAACGGTTGCATTTCGAAAAAACGCAAGAAACATCTTTTTCCACATACTGACCAAATGCAATTTAAAGTGCGCCCACTGCTATGTCAACCCGCTCCAACACGGCAAGAAAACCCTTGCCGTGGACACAGTCAAAAAATGGCTTGAGCAACTAATCGACCAAGAAAAAGAATCAAACCTCGTTTTAATCGGCGGAGAGCCGACCCTCCATCCTGACCTTCCCGGCATTATTAAGCACGCCAAAGAGCTGGGGTATTCCTCTATTACCGTGGATACAAACGGATTCTTTTTTAACGAAATCCTCGAAAAGGCATCTCCTGCAGACATCGACTATTTCAGCGTAGGCTTGGACGGTTCCTGCCAAGAGGTAAACGATCGCATTCGGGGCAGGGGAAGCTTTGATAAATCCGTTGCAGGAATCAAAGAGGCTCTGAAGAGAGGCTTTCGGGTCAGCATGATATATACGGTGAACGGCCTGAATATTCAAGATGTTAAAAACGTGCCGCCCCTTCTAAAGGTTTTGGGTGTGGACAGACTCTTCATGCAAGTGGTGGGGATAAGAGGAAGATCAGCCCATGGTGCGGCCGGAGACCTCCAGGTGACGAGAAAGCAGTGGGACGATGTGGTGCCGGCAGCAGCGGCGGAAGCGGCCCAAGGCGGCATCCATGTCACGTACCCCAAGGTTTTTCTTCAAACCGGCGAAGCGTTTGAATGCGCCGGATTGGTTGCCAAAAACTTCTTCGTGTTTCCCAACGGCAGGGTATACCAGTGCCCTTTGTGCGAAGACTTTCCCCTGCATGCTTATGTCTTTGAAAAAGACCGTCTGACCCGCAGGCCTCCGCTTAATGAATCAGACCTGTTTCAACTGTCTATCCCGGAGGGGTGCGTGATGAACAAGCTGGTCCAGCCCGGCAACCTGAGCTACGACAACCAAGGACAGCCGAGATACAAAATTGCTTGCTGTTTGCTCAAGGAAGTCATTGAACCCAAAAGCTGAACGGGGAGAATGAGCATGTTGGAAAATCCAAAGCCTTACGAGATGATCACCGATTTTGTCACGGGAGAAAAGGTCCCCTGCATCGGAGCGGAAGAAACGAGGCAACGATTAGAACGCTTCCTGGTTGAAACCAAGGGTTATGACAAAAAAGACATTGAGGTGGACGCCAATCTCGAATTTGCCATTGGAGACGAAACGGTGCGGTCCAATGTGGATCTTGTCGTCTCCGTTGGGGGCAAGAGGTTCATGGTTTTAAAATGCGTGCCGGGCTCTTTGGGCTCCAGACACAGAGAAACCCTTGCGGCGGCCCGTCTACTGGATGCCTACCAGATCCCTTTCGCCGTGATCACGGACGCCAAAAGCGCCGATGTATTGGATACAATCACCGGGCGTATTATTGATCAAGGCATGGATGCCATCCCTTCCAAAGATCGGGCCGTTGAACAGATGGCAAAGCTTGTCTTGGAACCATTTCCGGAAGCCAAGGTCAAACGGGAAAGAATCATCTTTCGTGCCTATGACGACATGGTCGTCAATGTGAAAAGAAAGCTCAAATCACCATAAACACGCCCGGGATTTAACGCAACCCCCGGGTCCCAAGGGCCCGGTTTTAAAACGACCAATAAAGCCCGCCCTGGCATAATCCCGGAAACCTTTCATTGACAACTTGGGAAGGACTGTAAATCCGGTTGGCAATGCCTATTGTTGCGCCGGCAGATCTTTACCGCAATGCTTGCACATCACGGCCCTTTTCTTGATAATCTCGGCACAGAATGGGCATTCCCTGGTAAAATGTCGCTCATGGATCATGTTCAGGCTCACCGCCACCTGTTCCCGGACGGTGTCATTTTGAAACATAGCGTTTCGCATGGGCTCAACCACATCCAAGCCCCCGATATCGCCCATCAGCTCAGCGGCTCGAAACGCCACCGGCGCCAAGGTATCGCCGTTTAAAAGAATCCCGAGAATCGCCTTCACATCTTCTGAAGCCGCATAGCCATCAAGGGCTGCAAGCCCTTGTCTCTGCATTTCTTTACGAGCCTCTTCTCGGGCCCGGATCTCTTCGTCCACGATACATCCCTTGCCTCCATCACGGCCGTATACAGGCATACAGTCCATTTTCATATCGGTTGGATCGCAAATACACCGGTAAGAAGCAGTGACGCCATACTGATCGTAAATATCGCCCCAGCCGCTGACATACAAGCTGCACTCATCATTGAAGCATGCGTACAAATAGGGTGTCCCCCATCCCAAACCATCGCCAAAAGTCATAGGAGGACACTCCCATATGACCATCTCGCCGCCACAATGGGGGCACCTCGGCCTTTCGTCGTCGACCATCTTGTTGTATACGTCTTCTCTGGTAAGCATCTCCATAATAACCTCCAAACGTTCAATGTGTTGGTTCTTGATTACAATAATGCACCCGCCCGGGTTGGTCAAGCTACCCGCTTTACCCAGATCCACCGGCTGCCGAGTCTGGAATTTGCAGAACACCAGTTTAACATTGACACCAAGGCCTTACCTGTGAATAGTCTTGGGAAAAATTTCTTCCCCTTCTTTGGTTGGGCAATATGAAAGGACATTGTCTATGACAACGCAATGCGGGACATCCCAAGACGGGATCGAGCCCAAAAAATACACCCTGGACAGCACATTTTGTTTTGCCTGCCACAAGGGCGTGGAGTGTTATACCCACTGTTGCAGCGATATCAACATCATCCTGACGCCCTATGATATCGTGCGGATGAAAAACAGACTTGGGCTGACCTGTGATCAGTTTTTGGCCATATACACCAAACCGGAGCTCCTTGCCAGGACCAAGCTGCCGGTAGTCACCCTCAAAATGCTTGATGACGATCGGAAAAGCTGTCCCTTTATCACCCCCGACGGGTGCGCCGTCTATGAGGATCGGCCGCTTTCTTGCCGGTACTATCCTTTGGGCTCAGCGGCCTTTAGAGAACAAGAAATCGAACCCGCTGGTGAAGATTTCTACTTTATGGTGCGGGAATCACACTGTAAAGGCTTTCAAGCAGACAAAGAATGGACCGTAAAGGAGTGGCGCCAAGATCAAGGTGTCGGGCCCTACGATGCAATCAACCACAGCTGGATGGAATTTATTTTAAGAAAGAAATCTTTCGGATTCCAGGCGGAACTTAGCGAACAAAGTCGCGGCATGTTCTTTATGGTCAGCTCCAATGTGGATCGTCTTAGGCGGTTTATCTTTGAAAGCAGTTTCCTGGACAAATACGATGTTAACGACGAAACACTCCAAAAAATCAAAACCGATGAGGTGGCCCTGTTGCAGTTCGGTCTGGACTGGCTGCAAAGCGCCTTGTTTGGCGCCGACAAGATCAAGGTCAAGGACCAGGTCTTGAAGGCTTACACAGAGAAGGCCGAAAAAGCGGGGCAAACAGGCAAAGACAACCCAAATCCAAAATAGCGTCGGAAAAGCCCCCGGTTATTGGAACATAAAAACCGACCCGGCCACAAAATCCCGACGACCGGCAAACCGCCTACAAATCTACTTCTACCGGGGTGCCGGCTTTTTTCTCCATGCCTTCAACCAGTTTTTTCACATCTTCCACCCGATCCTTGTGGGCAATGAGCATCCCTTCTCGTGCCCGGACAACGATGAGATCTTTGACCCCCACCAGCATCACCGTTTCGTCCGGGTCTTCACAATAAACAATATTATCCTTGGCATCCAGGGTCACGGCGTTTGCCCTGAAACAGTTGCCGGCCGGATCGTCGGGCAGGCACTCTCGGAAAGCCCGCCATCCTCCTACATCGTTCCACAAAAACGTGGATGCCACGCAACATACCTTTTCGGCTTTTTCCATCACGCCGACATCAATGGACACCCGGGCAATCGATTCAAAGGCTTCCCTGAGGGCATTATCCCAATCGGAGGTTTGATCCAAAGCACCTGCGTGGGAAAGCGCCTTGGCATGATTCGGGAGATGGGCCTCCAGCGCCTTGATGATCACATCCGCCGTCCATACAAACATTCCGGAATTCCAATAAAATTTGCCACAATCCACGTATTGGCGGGCGGTGTTGAAATCCGGCTTTTCTTTAAACCGACGGAGCTTGTAATGTTCGATCCCTTGGTCATCTTCGATGCGTTCGCCCCGTTCCAAATACCCATAGCCTGTTGCCGGATAGGTGGGCTCAATCCCGAAGGTATAGAGTGCCTCGCCCTGCGCCGCCTTGCGAACCGCCGAAAGTATGGTCTTTTGGAACAGGCCAACCGGCTCGATGGTATGGTCTGCCGTAAGCGTGACAATAACCGGATTGCCGAAACGCCTGCGGCAAAGCACCGCCGCAAGCCCCACGGCGGCGGCCGTATCCCGCCGCATGGGTTCACCGATAATATTTTCGTTTGGGATCTCGGGGAGTTGCTCCTTAACCATGGCAACAAATGCCCGATTGGTCAACACCAAAATCCTTTCGGCAGGCACCATGTCGGAGATGCGGTCAAAACTCTCTTGAAGCAATGTCCGGCGGCCGAACAGATTCAGGAACTGTTTAGGCACATTTGCCGTGCTCAACGGCCAAAACCTGGTCCCAACCCCGCCGGCCATGATAACCACAACCATGTCTCGCTCTTCGTTTGTCATGTCGGACATCCCTCAATCCCCGCTTCCGGCGCTATTTCCTCCCAAAATCATCTTCCAGCCGCTCAATATCATCTTCGCCGAAATAGTCTCCCGTCTGCACTTCAATAAATGCCATGTCTGTGACACCCGGGTTGGCAACACGGTGAATGACACCCCGGGGAATATCAATGGATTGTTCGGCGATCAGCGCTATGTCTTCGTCACCTCTTGTCACCAAGGCCTCGCCGCTCATAACATACCAGTGTTCCGTCCTTCGTTGGTGGCGCTGAAGACTTAATCGCTTTCCCGGATAGACGACGATCCGCTTGACCTTGTGATCCGCCTCGTCTGCGTAGACTTGATAATACCCCCAGGGTCGATGGTCTTCTTCCAAGACTGTAGTCATAACCAATCACCTTTCTGGACAAGCAATTAATAAAACATATCATATGATCCTGCCCAATGCCATGACCAACCCGTTAGAATAACCGGATCAACGCCCTTATATCACACCCAGCGTCGCCATGGCGTCGACCACCATGGCTACGGACACGTCGTCCAGGCATCTCGGATCTTCACAGTTGTGCTTTTCCGTCTCGAAACACGCCGGGCAATCCCACACGCCCCTTAAGACCTTGACGGCCTTTCCCAGAGGCGCCCATCTTTCGGGGCTCGACGGTCCGAATATCGCCGCCGTAGGAACACCGAGAAAACCAGCCAAATGAGCAAGTCCTGAATCGTTTCCCACAAAGCATCGAATACCGGCCATGAGGGCCGCCACCCCGTTCAGATCGTCCATCGGAACCACACGAATATGTCTTCCAACGACCGCTTTTGTCAAGGGAGGCAAAAAATCCTTTTCTGCAGGCCCGACAAGGAACAGCACCTCCGCGGAGGTGGATTTGTTGATGACATCGGCCAACGCCGTAAACCTGTCAAGGCCCCAGCGTTTCCTGGGACTCCCGGCACCCGGATGAATCACAAAAAGATCTTTCTCCCCTTGCGCGGCGCCGTGGCAAGACCGTATCATTCCTGCCGGCACGGAACCCAAACTCGCCAAGGCTCCGACGGTCGAACCGCCGGGGTCGGGCATCAAAAGGCCCTTTGACGCCATCTGCCCGACAATATGATCCGCCACATGGGTGTTTACATGCGCCGCAGGACGGGGGGTTACGGTGCATACCCGACCATGATAGCGTCGCATAATATTGTTTTCCAATGCAAGCGACAAACTGATGATAATAATTCCATGAAAGGCATTGACGAACGCCGTTATTTCATCATTGAGATCCCGGGCAAACAGGCCGCAAAAACGGGCGCTCTCCACGCCGAAACAAGCATCCACGATCCCCAACTCACAGGCAATCCGTCCGACCTGATGGGATGCCAACAGGGAAAGGGCGACCGGCCTTTTTTGCTTCAGTGCCATAAGTGCCGGAAAACTCAGGATCACATCTCCCAGCGCGCCTTGATGGATAATCAGAATATGCTCTGTCATGTCGTTTCTCAAAAACACCGGGAAGCCGCAGAATATGGAATAACGGATACATACCGAATGGTAGGTAACACGGTATGTCATCGTTGCGTTGCCTGCCCGTAGTTCGACATTCGGTTTTTATATCTTACTTCATTTTAAAAAGAATTTTGGATTTTTGAAACGATTCTGCTACAAATTGCAGCCGGCGCCGATAGGGGGATGATGACAGGAATAATGATATGAATTCATTTACCGAAAAACGTCTATGGGGCGTTTCAACGAAAGACATAGCCTTGGCGGGGATCTCGGGCATATTATTGACGGCCGCCTTTCCGAAAATCGCTTGGCATATCCTGTCTTGGATCGCCTTTGTCCCTTTGTTCTATGCAATCAAGGACAAATCGGTTTCGGTACGCCTCAAGTTAGGTTTTGTTACCGGGGTCATCCACTATACCACCCTCTTTTATTGGATTCCCGGTGTGATCGTCACCTACGGCCATTTGCCGCAACCCGTTGGTTGGGCGGTGCTCTTGCTGCTGGTCATGTATCTGAGCCTGTACCCCATGGCTTTTTCCGGCGCGCTGAGCTTTTTGGGAAAAAACACGGCCATTTGCTTTTTGCCGGCGGCATTTTTGTGGACCGGCCTCGAATATGCAAGGGCTTTTCTGCTCTCAGGGTTTCCATGGGAAAACCTTGGTTGTTCTCAATATAAGTGGTTGCGACTCATCCAGATTTCGGATATATTCGGAGTCTATGGATTGTCGGCTCTCATTGTTGCCGTCAACATGGGGTTTTTTGAACTGTGTAACGCCATCGGTCAACGAAGAACCCCTTTTTGGAAACCCATTGCCGTCGTCGCCCTGGCCATGGCGGGCACCCTTGTTTACGGAACGTTTCGTATGGCAGAAGTCGACGAGGCCGTCGACATGGCCCCCAAGTGGGCTGTCGCGCTGGTTCAGGGAAACGTAGACCAAGCACAAAAGTGGATTCCAGCGTTTCGAGACGAAACGCTCAAACGGTATGGCAGATTGACCGGTTCTGCGTCGATGGTCAGACCGGATTTGACCGTTTGGCCGGAGACAGCCCTGCCGTTTTATTTTTTGCACGATGAAATCCCTACTGCTGAGGTTCTTGATCTGATCAGAAAATCGCATGGCTATTTCATCGTGGGCAGCCCTTCTTTCCATGTTGATGAAGGGAACATTCGATATTTCAACAGCGCCTTCGCGATAGCTCCTGACGGCAATGTCATCGGCAAATACGACAAGGTGCATCTGGTGCCCTACGGAGAATACGTCCCACTGAAAAAGTTTCTGCCGTTTCTCGGAAAAATGGTTGAAGCTGTGGGAGATTTCGAACCCGGTGAAACGGGCCGTCTCCTTTCTCTAGGGGGAAAAAAAGTAGGGGTGCTGATTTGTTTTGAGGTTATCTTCCCGGAACTTGCCCGTGCCGCAGTGCAAAACGGGGCGCAGTTGCTGGTCAATATCACCAACGATGCGTGGTTCGGCGCCACAAGCGCCCCTCATCAACACCTGTCCATAACGGTATTCAGGGCGGTGGAAACGCGCCGCGCACTGGCCAGAGCCGCCAACACGGGAATCAGCGCCTTTGTGGATCCTGTGGGCAGGATACATGACCACACGCCCCTGTTTGAAGAGGCGGTGCGGGTACGCTCATTACCGTGGATGGATATCAAAACGGTTTATGGGCGTTACGGTAATTTTTTTGCTGTGGGATGCCTTGTTATAGCATGTATTTTTGTTTTGTTGGGCCTCCGGGCAAGATCTTTTCGGAATGGCGTTCGCTAGCAAAAGGTTCTGTAATGGCATTGGGTTTGCGTAACAACGATCAGAACACACATGGCAAAAGACGTCTTCCTCGGGCAAGGCTCAGCGTGAAAGACAACATCCCAATTCCTGCTTTCAAAAAAATCGGATATAGGATTATATTAAATAGTGACCTCACAACAAAGGGGGAGAACAGCCATGTCAGTTGAACTGCAAAACAGGATCGAAGCGCTTCAATACCGATTGGAAGAGCTTAGAGACTATCTTTGACATAGACGGCAAAACCAAACGTATCGAAGAAATCGAGGCCATTATCTCCAAAAACGGCTTTTGGGATGTCCCTGAAAAAACAACCGACATCTTGAGAGAAAGGACGGAGTTGTCTGAAACGGTTGACAATTGGCGCAAATTGCTTCACGACGTTGAGGATGCCGCAGTCCTTTTGGACCTGGCACTGGAAGAAGATGACAAGGTAACGCTTTCGGAGGTTTCAAAAACCGTTCAGGCAACTGAATCATCTATTGAAAGGATGGCCCTGGCCAGGATGCTCGGAGGGAAAAACGACGACAACAACGCCATTGTGTCCATCAACGCAGGGGCGGGCGGCACGGATGCCCAAGACTGGGTCGAGATGCTGTTTCGCATGTATATTCGGTGGGCTGAGCGCAAGGGATTTAGAACAACGATTGTAGACTACCTGCCGGGAGAAGAAGCGGGCATCAAAAGCGTCACGTTCATGGCGATCGGCCGTTATGCCTATGGGTATTTGAAAGGTGAAATCGGGATCCATCGGCTGGTTCGTTTGTCGCCTTTTGATACCAACCACAAAAGGCACACATCTTTTGCATCAGTGGCGGTCTATCCGGAACTTGAAGACGAGGTGGTGGTTGATATAGACGAAAAGGATCTGCGCGTTGAGACTTTTCGGGCCAGCGGATCCGGAGGACAACATGTCAACAAGACCAGTTCGGCCGTGCGACTCATCCATTTGCCCACGGGCATTGTCGTACAGTGCCAGCAAGAACCGTCACAACACAGGAACAAGGCCATCGCCATAAAGGTCTTGAAATCCCGATTATACGAATTGGAAGAAAATAAAAGGGCAGAAGAGAAACAGGCTGACTACGACAAAAAAGAGGACATCGCATGGGGCAGCCAAATCCGATCCTATACCCTCCACCCGTATCAAATGGTCAAAGACCATCGCATCGGGCTGGAGGTGGGAAACGTCAGCGACGTTTTAGACGGAAACCTGGATCCGTTCATTGAAGGGGTCCTGCTGGAGTCTGCATCTCACTAAATGCTCCACTCCACTGGAAAGGAGGCCGCAATGGCCAAAGTATTGATTGTTGATGACGAAAGAAGCATAAGAGCCCTGTGCGCCGAGGAATTGGCCGACGAGGGCTATGAGATCATCACAACCGGCGAAGGCATGGAAGTGATGGGTCTGGTTTCTTCTGAAAAACCCGATGCCGTGATCCTGGATATTCGCATGGAAGACTGCGATGGGCTCGACCTGCTGCAAGAACTTCGCAATGCGCATCCGAATCTGCCGATCATTTTAAACACCGCCTATGATTCGTACAGAGAAGACGTCAAATCCGTGGCCGCCGACCACTATGTCGTCAAGTCCTATGACCTTTCCGAACTTAAAGCCAAGCTCGCCAGCGTTATAAAGGAGTAGACCGTGTTATGAAGGCCATTTACAAATACAATGTTCTCGCCAGACTCCCCGAAAGATTAAAAACCCTGGAAAAGATCGCCTACAATTTGTGGTTTAGTTGGCATCATGACGTTGCGCATCTGTTCAAAAGTATGGATCCGGATCTATGGGATACGTCCAAGCACAACCCCGTGTACATGCTGGGAAATCTCAACCAGGAACGCATGGACGAGTTGGCTTCTGATCCAAAATTCCTTGCCCGAATGGACCGCACCCATGAAGAGTTGGAACGGTATCTGGCCATCGGCCCGCCCGAGGGGCAAGACGGCCGATGCATCGCCTATTTCTCTGCAGAGTTCGGGATAGACCAGTGCCTGCCCATCTATTCGGGCGGCCTGGGCGTTCTGGCGGGCGATCACCTGAAATCCGCCAGCGACCTGAATTTCCCCCTGGTCGGAGTAGGTCTTTTTTACCACGAGGGGTTTTTCCAGCAGTACCTGAATGCCGACGGGTGGCAACAGGAGGCCTATCCTGAAAACGACATCTCCATCATGCCCATCCAGCTCATGAGAGACGACCGGGACAACCCTATTATTGTGGAAGTTTCTATCGCGGATGCGCCCGTAAAGATCCAGATCTGGAAAATCATGGTGGGAAGAATTCCCCTGTATCTCCTGGACACGAATCTCGGGGAAAACCGCACCGAGCATCGCCGCATCACGGCCAGGCTTTACGGCGGAGACTGGGACATGCGGGTCTGCCAGGAAATCGTTTTGGGCATCGGGGGGGTCCGGGCCTTGCGGGCGTTGGGCATTGAACCCACGACGTACCACATGAACGAAGGGCATTCCGCCTTTTCCGCCCTGGAACGGATCTGTATTCTGAAAAATGAATACGGTCTGTCCTTTGATGCGGCAAGAGAATTCGTGGTCGCCACCAATTCCTTTACCACGCACACGCCCGTGCCGGCGGGAAACGACATGTTCTCCCCGGACCTGATGAACAAGTATTTCGCAAGCTATGTCCATACGCTGGGCATCGCCTTCAAGGTTTTTCTCGGTTTTGGCCGGCTGGACCCGATGAACGACCAGGAACCCTTCTCCATGACGGTGCTGGCCTTGAGACTCTCGTCCCATGCCAACGGAGTCAGTCGTCTGCACGCCAAGGTTGCCCAGAGTATGTGGCACAAAATCTGGCCGAAAAACCCGTTGGAAGACATCCCCATTGAACCCATTACAAACGGGGTCCATATCCCGTCGTGGATCTCCAAAGACATGGCCGACCTATTCGAAAAATATTTGGGGCCGACCTGGATTGAAGATCCGGACAGCAAAAAAGTGTGGCAACAGGTGGACACCATCCCTGACTCAGAGCTTTGGAAGACGCACGAAGGACGGCGGGAACGGCTGGTGGCCTTTGCCAGGAAAAGATTGCAGACCCAACTCAGGTGCTGCGGCGCCCCTGCCCATGACCTGCGCGCCGCCGGCCAGGTTTTGGACCCGGAGATTTTGACCATAGGCTTCGCCCGTCGATTCGCTTCGTATAAACGGGCTTCACTCATGCTCAAAGACACAGCCAGGTTGATTCGGCTGTTGACCCATCCTGAACGACCGGTACAGATTATTATGGCCGGCAAGGCCCATCCCAATGACCACCCCGGAAAGGAGCTCATCCGCGAAATCATCCACTTTGCCAACCGTCCGGAAGTGCGCCACCGTTTTGTTTTTATCCAAGACTACAACATTCGCGTAGCCCGCATGATGCTTCGGGGATGCGATGTGTGGCTGAACACCCCGCGAAGACCTCTGGAGGCCTGCGGTACCAGCGGCATGAAAGGCATACCCAATGGCGTACTGAACCTGAGCACCCTGGACGGCTGGTGGGACGAAGGCTATAAGCAGGATTACGGCTGGGCCATCGGCCGGGGTGAAGCCTACGAAGATCATGCGTTGCAGGATGAGGTGGAAAGTCGTGACATCTATAATATTCTGGAACGGGAGGTCGTGCCGCTGTTTTATGACAGGGGGCTGGATAATCTGCCTCAAGGTTGGATCAAAAAAATGAAAGCCGCCATGCAGGACCTTTGCCCCATCTTTCACAGTCACCGGATGGTCCAGGACTACAACAATCAATTCTATACCAGCATCTCAAAGCGCTATGGGGCTCTTTCCAAAGACGACATGAAAGGCGCCAAGGATCTCGCCCAATGGCGGCAAAAGATCATGACGAGCTGGGATCAAATTCGGATCCATCGGGTGAACGTCCAAAACGGGGTACCGGTGCCTGTTTCAGGTCGCCTGAAAATTGGGGCGGATGTCTACTTGAGCGGCCTGCAGTCCGACGATGTGGATGTGGAAATCTACTTCGGCCCCTTGAGTGTCCAGGATGACTTCACACAAAAACAAACCATCGCCATGACCTCGACAGGATCGGACGGCAATGGAAATCATCGTTTTGAGGGAGAGATCCCATGCTTCCGGACCGGCAAATTCGGTTTCACGATTCGGATCATGCCCACCCGGCAGAAGATGGAAACACCCTACTCGACCGGCCTCGTCGTTTGGGCGCAGGAAGAGACGGTGGCCAGAGAGTGATGCCTGATGTCTTTTGGGCAGAGGGCTGAAGACGCGCGGCCAAGGCACTACCGGGAGACAGGGTTCTTAATGTTTTTTCAAAGCCACCGTTCACTATTCACTTTTGTTACATCCGGCGACCGGCAACTGGTATCAGGTAACAGGCATCATGATTGTATCCTTCCATTCCCGCGTCAGGGGAAATGTCAACATGCGACTGACCCGAAAACACCGCTTCTCCACAAAAGAATCGTCAATGTTGGCTTCAGCCAAAGCCACAATCTTTTCCCAGTACGTGCAATGTCATCAATATGATTTCTGCAAAAGTCGTTGCCCGAACGTGTTTCCTGATTATACCCATCGATTTGGATTTGAGGGCAAATACGGCAACATCAAGCTTTTCAGGCGCTACCGTGCCCCCCACCCTGAAACCGTTTGCTACCCATCAGTAGCGGATTTCAAGTCCCGCCATTTTGAAAACAATGAGCCGATGATGCCTTTTCCGTTTGTCCTGAAAGGGGATCGCGGCGGCGGCGGCTGGGCGGTTTTCCTGATCACAAACGAGGAGATGTTGATCAAAAAACTCACAGTCCTGGATAATCCGCGTCTGCACGCAACCAGACGATTCATCGCCCAGGCTTTTGTACCCCATGGGGGTAAGGACCTGCGCGTGGTCGTCATAGGCCATATGACCAAAGCCTATTGGCGATGCCAGCCCGACCCGGACGAATTTCGCAATAACGTGGGCCGTGGAGGCATCGTGGATTATGCCGGAGACGCGCATCTCACACAAATGGGGATACAGTGCGTCAAGGCCTTTTGTTCAAAGACGGGACTCAACCTGGCCGCCTTTGATGTGTTATTCGACGAGAATGAGCCTGAACCTCTGTTGTCGGAAATCAACTTCCTTTTTGGAAGAAAAGGCCTCGGAGGCTCCGGCCAATTCCACAACCTCTTGAACGAGGCGGTCACGGCTTGGCTGGAGCGCTTGTAGGAAATGCTTTTCAGCGCCGGGGCAGAAGTGCCGTTTCGTTGTTTGATAGGTTACACAATTGGGAGAGCCTGGTTTTCATTCCCCTTTGTGCGTGCAGTATGTAACGTATATGATTTCAGATACGGCATGTTTTCATGCTGAAAAGGATACCAATAGGACACAAGATTCTCAAACTAGCTATTGATGGACATCTCCGGCCTGGCAGCTTGACATCATATTGATATCATGCAATTTGTTCTGGAAAGAGATCGAAAATCGATCCCCGCCTGGATTCATTGTCTGTAACATTCGAGATCGCAAATATGGTCGAAGAATAGACTATCGTCGAGCATCTTTAAAATTCGACGACTTCCAAAATCTTCGATCGCAAAATGACACCGTGACCCCCCACAAACATGCGCGATCCTTGAAACAATTCGAGATTGACATAACGGTCATCTTTCTGTACGCTAACATGTACATTTAGAAGGAGGGCCTAAAATGGAAAAGATACCCATAACAGAGGCACGAAACAAATTCATGCAGCTCCCGGATCAGGCTTCTAAGCACCAGGTTTTTGCCGTGACAAGGAGAAACAAGGAAGTCATGGCGGTTATGAGCTGGGAACTATACGAGGGTTTGATCGAGACCCTTGAGATCCTTTCTGATGCTGCTCTTATGAAACAACTGAAAGCAGGGATGGATGATGTCAAAGCGGGCAGAACACATTCTTTAGAGGAAGCTTACGAAAGGCTGGGATTGTGAAGTACAAGGTTCTCATCACAGACACATGCTTTGCTTTGATAAAAAAAATCGGTGATAAAAATATACAACGCACCATCTTGGAGCGCATCGCGAAGCTAAGCGATGAACCGGAAAAACAAGGCAAAATGCTGGTCAAAGATTTGTCGGGGTTTCGGTCGATACATGTGGCAGGAAGATACAGGGCACTCTATAAAATTGAAATAAATACCGTTATCGTCTATGTCCTGGCGGCGGGAATACGCAAAGAGGGTGATAAAAAGGACATTTATCAAATTGCAAAAAAACTGTTGCGGGCGGGGCTTCTAGATTTGGACGAAACCTAACACCCGCGAGGAAGTGCACGTCGAATGTTGCCGGTTGCCGGTTCAGGGTTGCGTCGTTCGTTTTTTTTCAGGAGATTTGTGTTCAATTTCTAGTCGAACAAAACTCAACCCTTAGGATTTATTTATATTTTTGTATAAAAACAGATTCTCGTCGAACATCTTTAAAAATTGACGTCCTCAAAAAGCTTCGATCACAAAAAATATCGTGACCCACCTCCGATGACGAGAACCCAAAAAACCTCTTGTTTGTAAAGATTGCCTTCAGTGGCGGTGATAGTCTTGTATCTTTGTTTTGCCCGAAGCGGGAATTTCCGCATTATAGGTGTTTCACGACCAAGGTAGATGTCCACAGTTCATCCAATACCGTGCTGAACGCTCATCGAATCTCAGCCTCGGACGTCGAGTCGGTGTATTCCGCGCAGGCCGTTCGTGGACGAAAACATGATATGTCTAATGAGCAGGCGATTGATTCTCGATCCGAAATTAGGAATAAGACGTTTGTTTTAGATACCACAGGAAAGAGATAGCTATGTGTTCGCGAACCATTGCGAGGAGACCGATAGGCGTGATTATAGTCTTGAAAAAGCGCGTACGCATCCACATAGGTGGCTTACGCCCATCATGGCGCCTATCTTCGTATGACCGTTTATCAGTCAATGCAGTTATTTGCACTTTGATGAAGTATTGTCTTTTTCCAATAATCAGAAAGAATTATATTGCTGTTAGGCCATTCAATATATTGTTTTGCTTTGACATTTTAGATCAAATTGCAGGTGTTGAATCTTTGAGTGTGCAGCCATTTATATAGTCCGCTTGAGGAGGTCATTATCGCCACGGAACGAGAATCCCTTCACAAGCACAGGATAAAAATCCATTTCTCCAACTACTACGCCGTTTTTCCACGCCGAAAATGCCGTACACAAAATCAAACTATAGATTTTGTAAATATTAACTCTCGATATCTATAGTTATTATCGTTTTGACTCCCAAGCATGTTGAAGATAAAATGCCATTAAAAAAACGGGGAGTTTTCACTTTTAAAGGAGGTTAATCAGGTGAATCCGAAAATAGAACCTCTTATCAACGATGAATATGCCTGGCATCCGCCTGCGGAGCGATTGTTGGCCCATATCCAATCGCGGCGTGAAAATGGAACTAGGATCGTTGGCGTATACTGCGGCTACGCGCCGATGGAAGTCATCAGAGCGCACGACCTTGTACCCGCAATTCTGTGCGCTTTTTCAAACACCACGGTCAAGTACGCCGAGGAGGTGCTCCCAGCCAATCTCTGTCCCTTGATCAAATCGAGCTATGGGTTCATTGTCCAGGATGCCTGTCCTTTCTACGAAATATCCGACGCGGTAATAGCCGAGACCACCTGCGACGGCAAAAAGAAAATGTTCGAACTCATAGCGAATCGTAAGCCTATGTTTGTGATGGATCTCCCTCAACTCCCGGATGAGCCTGAGGCGGTGGATAATTGGACGGTCATGGTGAGGAAGCTGCAGAAATTTCTTGAGCGCACCTTCGGTACGTTCGCGGATGATGAAAAGATCGAAGCGGCCATCCGCGATTCGAATAAGAAATCCCGCCTTATGCGTGGAATTTTCGATTATGTCGCGACCAAGCCGCCCGTCGTTGGTTGGCAGGAGTTGTATGAGCTGCTTTTCATCGCTCTCAGCGCCTCCGGAGACGAAATGGAACGTATACTCGACGGCGCGACGAACAGGCTCGAAGCCAGAGTCAGGAGCGGATATTCCCATGGCAAGAAGGGGGCGCCTCGCGTCCTTGCCACGGGTTGTCCAGTCGCTGGAGATTCCGCAAAAGTCTTTAAGATTATTGAAGAAGCCGGTGGTGTTCTGGTGGCGCTCGATGCCTGCACCGGCACGAAGCCGTACATGACGGATATAGAGGAAAACGCGGCCGATCCGGTGCGAGCAATCGCAGAGAGATATCTCAAGATACCTTGTGCTTGCATGACCCCCAACAACCTGAGGCTCACCGAGCTAGACAAACTGATAGCAAAGTATAAGCCGGACGCCGTTGTAGATGTGGTTTTACATGCATGCCATTCCTATAACATTGAGTCCTTTAAATTGAAGGAGCACGTAGTCAGTAATCACGGCCTCCAATATATAAAAATCGAAACCGATTATTCCCAAAACGATTATGGGCAGATTAGTACGAGAGTTGAGGCCCTTCTAGAAAAGAGCGCTTACTCGGTGAGATAATATCGGTCCAGAAACAGCGGCTTGCGTTTTTTGGACAAAGGTTAATCATAGTGCTTTGAAAAATTTTAAAAGTTTTTAGCGCATACCGCCGAGGAAATGCCCGGGACTTCCGTACTGCAATGATCTTTGGTTGGAGGTGTGTCGTTGCTGCACCTCGGAACTAACCGGGACTTGAGGTTTTCGATACCTATGAACGCATACATGAATGGGAAGCTTTCTTCCAATAAGTTAGAGCAAAAAGATGCTATGTCAAAGAGACCCGGCCTTGCTGTTGTTAGGCAATGCAGACGTTCCTCTAAGGAAATGCAAAAGACTAAATTTTCTGTAAAGGAGCTTTATTATACATACAGAGGGTCCAGAGAAAATAATGTCGACTCTTTGCGAAATATAAACCTTGATGTTAGCGAACACGAGTTTCTGTCGGTTGTCGGGCCCAGTGGATGCGGAAAGAGCACGCTGTTGAACGTCATGTCAGGTCTGATTAGGCCCGAGTACGGAGAAGTGACCTTGGACGGGTTTCCGATTTCGGGAATATCTCCAAAGATAGGATATATTTCTCAGACGGACTCTCTTTTCCCCTGGAGGACTGTGCGCGAAAATGTGGAATTCGGCCTTGAATTGAAGAAGGTGAGTAAGAGAGCAAGGCGGGATGTCGCTAGGGAGCTGATATCGAGAGCTGGCCTGGCGGGATTCGAAAATAGCTATCCCCATGAACTTTCGGGTGGCATGAAAAAGAGGGTAGACATTATTAGGGTCCTCGCTGTTGACCCTGAAGTTATTCTTATGGATGAACCTTTCGGTGCTTTGGATGTATTCACAAAAGAAAAGCTTCAAGAATACATTCTTGAAATTTGGAGACGGACCAGAAAGACGATAGTATTTGTTACCCATGATCTCACGGAAGCCGTGACTATGGCTGACAGGGTGGTCCTTATGACCGCTCGACCCTCTACGATAAAAGGTGAGTATCCCATACCTTTAAAGCGCCCCAGACATCCCATGGAAGTCAGGTTCCTTCCCGAATTCATTGAACTGAATAAAACGATTTGGGAGGACCTCCGGGAAGAAGTGGGCAAAGCGGAGGTGGTAGAGATTGGATAAGAATACGAAAAGCGCTATAACAAGTGCCCTCTGGAGGACGTTTATTCTTGGTATTGCCTTGCTTTTGTGGGAGGTTTTGGCCTATCTAAAGATTGTCGACATATTTTTCTTCAGCAAACCGTCGTCGATATTTCTCGATTTTTTATGTCTTTTCTCCACCGGATTTGTGTTACCCCATATTTGGATAACCCTTCAGGCAACGTTTTCCGGGCTTTTTCTCGGGTCCATTCTGGGCATTATTATGGCCTTTCTTCTAGGTCGATTTGAAATAACCGGCAAGATACTAGATCCGATCATTGTCGCTCTATACGGAATTCCTAAGCTCGCACTCGGTCCTCTCTTCATTCTTTGGTTTGGGCTCGGGATAAAGTCTAAAATATTCCTATCCTTCATTTGGGTATTTTTTATTATGTATTTTAACGCTTATGGAGGATTTAAAAATGTGGAACAACGGCTCGTAAACTCTGCCGTTTTGATGGGTGCGACGCCTTTTCAGGTGGTCACGCGGGTCGTCCTGCCTTCGAGTGTTCCCTGGCTTATTACGGGGCTTAAATCCGCAACAGGTGTAGCCCTCCTTGGAACGATAGTCGGCGAATATATAGGTTCGGCGGCGGGCTTGGGCCACGGCGTTCAATATGCGGGAAACATGTTTAACACGACTAGGGTGTTCTCAACCATACTTGTAATGACCATGGTTATGATCATGCTCAATGAAGGAATTAATGCTTTGGAGAAAATGGTTCTACGATGGCGACCGCAGGTCGGGTATTAACAGCTCATTGAATAATGTGTTTGAGGGTTCCGTTTTAATGAATCTAATGAGCACAGGAGTCTAACAGGCTTCTGAACAACAATTCCTTACAGATTGTCAAAACGTATTGAAAGAAGGAGGAGTACCATGAAAAGAAGTAAGACGTGCCTTGCCCTGTTTGTAGCCTTGGTTATTTCAGCAGTCGCGCTGCCGAGTTACTGCCGGGCTGACCTAGAAAAAGTGGTCATTGTTCAACCGAACTACTTGGTCCCGTGGCTGCCAATTTATGTAGCATCCCAACTCGGCTATTTTGCCGAGGAAGGGCTCGATATTAACTTTGTAACGGTTATGGGCGGACACAACGTTCGGGCCGCCGTAATAAAAGGTGATGCCCAGTTTGGCCTGACGGGATATGAACAGGTGCTGAGTACGTTCGAACAGGGTAAAAGCGCTAAAATGATTATGACGACGACATTGAAACATCCTTGGTCCTATATCGGCGCCAAAGACATCAAATCAATAGCCGACCTGAAAGGAAAGAAAATTGATGGAGGATTGGAGGCGTCATCATATCGGTCATTTGCCCGAGCGGTCGTGAAATACGGCGGACTTGATCCGGACAAAGACGTTTTTTTTGTTAACATCCCTCGCGGATCTGAAGTGGCGGCTTTGGAAAAGGGAGAGGTCTCCGGGGTTCTTGGAATAGACTACATGAAGGTAGAACTATTGAAGCGCGGCTATACGCTTCTTGTTGATATGATCGTTCCCGAGCAGCACAAAAAGGTCTTAGGCTATGATGTCTATCCTCTCTTCGTAGTGATGGTGAACGACGACCTTATAGCGAAGCACCCTGAGACCGTTCAGAAATTCAGCAATGCAGTAGTCCGGGCCATGAATTGGCAACAGGAAAATTCCGTGGAAAAGATCGCGGCAACGGTCGCTCCTCTCTTCTCGAGTGTAGATCAAGACACGTTTAGATCAACTATAGAGTTCAATATGAAAGCGCTCTCCAGCGACGGTTTTTTCTCCGAAGAGGCGCATCAGGCCGCGGAAAAATTCTCGTTAGAAGTAAAATTCACACAAAAGCCCGTGGCCATGAAAAACGTGGTGGACGAAGCCTTCCTCAAGAAGGCCCACGAAAAATACCCAAAAAAATGAAGTCCCGTGAGCAACTGTAAGAGAGGGGGCAGTCTTGACCCCTCTCTGTCCACGTGACCGTGGTGTCCATCCAAAGGCACCCCGGTTCCGGCGTTCGATCGGATCTTCATGCTTCTTATACCCGTTTTAAGGAGTCAAAAAGCCCATGGAGGCACAACCATCTGTATACACGGCCGGTATTGATATCGGGTCCATAACATGCAAGGCCGTTATTCTGAAAGAAGGCCAAGACATCGTGGCGTCCCTCATGATTCCCACGGGCGTAGCCCAGGGAGTCGCAGATCGCATTTTAGACAAGGCTTTGTCCATAGCGAAACTTACTCGGGAAGATATTTCCTACGTCGTATCCACAGGGTACGGCAGAATGAATGTGCCCTTCAGCAACAAACAGGTAACAGAAATCACCTGTCACGGCCGTGGCGTGCATCACGTGATGCCCGATGCTCGCATTATAGTGGATATTGGAGGGCAGGATTCGAAAGTCATCCGAGTGGACGAAAACGGAAGGCTTGTGGATTTCGCCATGAACGACAAGTGCGCGGCCGGTTCAGGTCGGTTCCTCGAGGTGATGGCCCGCGCTCTCGAGATCAAATTGGAAGATATGGGACCCATGTCGCTGGATGCGCCGTTTGCGGCGGAAACATCGTCGACGTGCACGGTATTCGCGGAAAGCGAAGTGATTTCCCAGCTTTCGCGCGGGGTTCCAATCAAGGCCCTTGTCGCCGGAATTCATTCGGGAATCGTGGACCGTGTCTACGCTCTGATGAGATCCAAAATCCGGGGGGCAGAGGATGAAACCATCACCATGAGCGGAGGGGTCGCCAACAACGTGGGGGTGGTCTCCCAGCTTTCGCAAAAAGTCGGTCGGGCCATAAAGATTCCACCGGAACCTCAACTGATGGGAGCACTCGGGGCCGCAGTGGTCGCTCACGAGCTACACGCCAAAAAAGAACAAAAAACGGGGTGAACGCCGAAACTCCCGTAGCGTAGCGTCCCCATTAGTTCGGCCCCAACGCCACTGCCCTCCAATGAAGAATAACCTGTGCTTCTCCTCTAATAGGAGAAACATTTTATCGGTACCGCCACTAACACAATTAAGCCCATTGGGCATAAAGAGATACGAGATTGATGTCTCCCAGTTGCAGTCGCCGCTCGAAAGGATTTTGCTTTGAGCTACGATTGACTTTTATAGATATATTTTCTATAGTTATCTTTATAAATCAATTCCCTGAAAAAGCACCGACAACCTATTATTTTGGAACGGTTTCGAATCTTATTTTGGAAAGCGCGGAATTTTTTCGCTGGGTGATTCTTGATAAAGATAACTGATTACGTTATCTGTTGCTGGCCTGGAAGTTTGATCTTGCCCGATCATCTAGCCGAAATTCGCGCCTCGTTTTTTGTCGATGACTGCAATTGATCCGCAACATCCCGATATTATTTTTATTATAGATGGACGATAGGATATCTTTAACTCA